>JAUNNO010000098.1:1392-1647 GCA_030531425.1 bacterium | reverse complement strand
AACCATCTAAAAATTCATCTTCTTCTGGTACGCCACCAGCAGTACACATATAATCATTATTTAAGTACGAATGAGTTAAACAAATATTACAATATTCAATATCATAACCTTCATCTTTTAATAAATTATATCCATCAGTAACATGTTTACAGAAATCATCAGTTGATTTACCAATATCATGAATAAGTCCCAATGTAGTTGCTTTTTCAACATCTAAATTAAGAGCTTTTGCAATTTTACCTGCAGCATACCCAA
>JAUNNO010000098.1:0-1363 GCA_030531425.1 bacterium | reverse complement strand
TCGAGTTTTCTAACATTTCTCTTGCTTTATCACTTGTCAAAATCATATTATCACCTTCTATAATATAACATAAAAAAAGAAATATTTCTATTTCTTTTGATAAACCATTACACCCTCATTATCATTAAAATTAACAAATGTATAATCACTATTATTTCTTGTTTTTTCTAACATATTATCATAATTATAAATATATGTAAGAACAACTCCATCATCACATAAATTAAAACTTTTAACTCTATCATTATAATTATTTAACTTAGCTAACTCACCATAATATATAATACTAGATAAATTAACTAAATCATAACTATCATCAAATAATATATTTCTATTATTTAAATCTTCATGAAGATAATTAATTGAAACATCTTCTATTTTCTTTTGTAATAACTTATAATTATCTAATTCTAAATATGGATTTCTATCTAAATAAGTTCTAAATG
The DNA here is from genome assembly GCA_030531425.1 of bacterium. Classification (GTDB taxonomy): domain Bacteria; phylum Bacillota_I; class Bacilli_A; order RF39; family UBA660; genus UMGS1613. Next base: position 917 of record JAUNNO010000098.1, on the reverse strand, counting down.
AATAAAACTCATGAGAAAATAAATAAGAATTATAAATATCACTTCCCTCAAAAAATCCAAATAAACTATCCCAAAACTTTTTATTATCACTATTTAATGATTCTCTTACAATATCATAATACTCATCACTAAACTCTTCACCTTTATCACTTCTAGTAATAAAAAACTTTATAAAATCTTCTCTTGATAAATTAAGAATAGAACTTCTCTTTAACTCTAAAAAATAATTTGGAAATCTACTAATATCACACGCATCAATTTGTTTACTTCCATATAAAATACTATTTAATACTTGATCACCTGATGCAGTAATAGAAAATATCTTTCTTCTATTTTTTAAATAATTACTATACTCTCTAATATTTTCATTAGTAGTTTTATAAACAAATGAAGAATTATGATAACAATCATTATTAATATTATAATCCGTTCCTAAAACTATTTTTTGAGCTTTAATTATATCTTCCTCTAACATCATAATCCCCCTCTTATAATCTTATATTAATATTTTTTCTTTTAACTAGTTGATTTGGAATATCACTATTTTTACTATTATCCATACTTTTTAAATATAAATCTATTTTTTTATTAATTTCTGTTACTTTTCTATCAGTTTGATTAAAATTTATAGAAATATTAACCCTCTTAGTATCCACTTTTCTTCAACTCCCTGTAAACGCTTTAAATATTAAAACACATGATTAATAAAAAGTAAAGCAAAAAAAATAAATAAAATTTTCATTTTATTTATTAATTTTTCCAAATCTTCTATCTCTATTATTATAACTTTCTAATGCCTTATCAAACTCATCTTCTAAGAAATCAGGAAATAATGTATCAGTAAAATAAAACTCAGCATATGACATTTGATATAACATAAAATTACTTACTCTATATTCCCCACTAGTTCTAATTAA
>JAUNNO010000051.1 GCA_030531425.1 bacterium | reverse complement strand
AATTATCTTTCCATCTTTTTAAAGTTGGAAAAAGCATCTTGCAATGAGCTTTCATTTCTTCATTCGTCATTCCCGCTTGATTGCCATATTTAGAACACATATCTATATATTCTTCCATAGTAACATCATCTATAAATTCCCCGTTTTCATAACAATACTTACAATAATCATTATTAATGCTTTTATCTACATTGGTACCTAATTGTTCTTCTGATATAATAGGCATCCCACAACTTTGACATAGTCTATTTTCCATAACTTTCTCCTATCTAGTTTAATTATACAATACTAAAGCAAATAAAAAAAGGATATTTTCCTTTTATCATTTTATTTTAACTTTTAAAATCATATATTAAAATAAATTCACAAATTTTTAATTTTTTATTATTTAAAAAATAATGGCCTATCTTTAACTAATACCTTAGATTTTATTTCTTCTATTTCATCCTCAAATTTCATATCTTCTCTTGATTGTTCCGTTTGGTAAAACACATAACCATTTTTATTATCATTGATTTTCATAGGGTTTAACCACCTTATATCCCAATCCATTAAATAATAATTATATAATCTTATATGAGGTTCATCACTAGTAGTAGAAATACAAGTTTTTAAAGTAGTTTCAACTTTATCATAATTAAGGAAATATAATAAAAAATCTGCAGGATCAGGATACTTAAATATTTGTAGATATAATTTATATAATTCTAACTGTTCTTTTGTTAATTTTGAAGTCATATATAAATCAATATCTTCTCTTTTTCCAGTGAAATTATTTTTATATTTAAAAAATTCCCAACTATTTATACTACTATATTTTGCATCACAAAGAAATCTATAATTAGGTCCATTACAAAACTCACTTGCTATTGCAGTATGAGTTTTGCCTGGTGAATTATACAAAAAATCTCCATTAGGAGCTATAAAAGATCCTAAAGTAGTATTTATTTTTTCATTATAAGGAAGAATTTTTTCCATCTTTACCACCTCGTTTTTATATTATAACACAAAATTATTGTTTTCTTACACTAAATTTTTTATTACAGTATTTATACAAGAAAAAAGAAATAACTTTCATTATTTCATACTGTATTATATATAAATTTTTTTATTTTCTTATTTTAAATTATTTATCATTAGTTTATTTTTTTTGAAGAGACTTTTTTTTAGTTGCTTTGGTTTTTTTTGTGTAATAGTAACATCAAAACCTACATTAGCTTTTGCAATAGGAAGTGATTCCCAATTTGCAAAAGTAGATCCTGGTTGAGCTAATCTATTACTTGGATATTTTTTTGCTAAATCGTCCTTATTGAGACTGTTATTAACTACATATTCTTTTTTTTCCATAAATACACCTCCATTATTTTTTTATAATTTGTTTAACAAATTTTTCATTATCACTCGTAATTGGAGGCAATAAATCAAGTTCTTTTAAGGCTTGTTTAATTAAAAGTATCCTATCTTGAACTGAACCATTAACTTGTATTATTTTTTTGCATGTTTTTAATTCTTTTTTTTCCATCTCAAAAAAATTTTTAACATAGGCATCTTCTAATAATCTATGTTCATCGACATATCTTAATCTATCTTCCTTCTTTTCTTTTTCAGACAAGTCAAACTCTACAGGGACACATACGAGTAAATCATATTTAAATTTATTAAGATAAGTATAAACAAATTTTTTTATAACAGGAGTTAGTGAAGGAAAATTAACATCATTATCTAATTCCCAATACATAAGTTCATCTAATGGACTCCTATCAGAAATAAAATCATCATCTAACAAATCTATTTGTTTCATTATTCTAGAAATTAAAATTGACTCTAACATCAAAGCTCTTTTAGTAGGTTCAATCTCTGTAACATCTTGTATTCCTAAACCTGAAATTATATTTCTTGCATTATTATATAAAGGTTTTAAATTTAATTCTTTATCCATAGAAGTAACTAATGTTGTTTTTCCTGTTCCACAAGCTCCAAAAAATGCTATTCTCATTTAGCCACCAATTATTTATTATCTTTCTTTTTTACAAGTTTTTTTACAGATTTTGCTTCATTTGATTTTCTTAAAGATAGTAATTCATCTATTTCATTATCAATTAAATTTGAAATTTTTTCAATATCTATATCTTGATAAAATATTTGCTGATGTGCTTCTATATCTGCTCCCTTAACACATTTTGCAAAGTCATGATTGTAATCTGGATGTTTACTATCTATTATTACTTTGCCATGGGCTAATACATCGGATCCTTTGATATTTTTTGGAAATAAGAAATTATATTTCAAATTTTTACTTTCTATTATTATTCTACCATGAGCCTGTATATCAGCCTCTATTACATCTTTTGGAAATAAATAATTATAATCCAAATCTTTACTTTCTAAAATAACCTTACCATGGGCTAACACATCAGCACCTTTTATATATTCAGCAAAGTCATGATTATACTTCAAATCTTTACTATCTTGAATAACTTGACCATGAGCTAATATATCCGCTCCTTTTATATTATGAGCAAACCAAAAATTATAGTGTGGATCTTTACTTTCTATTACTACCTGGCCATGAGCTAATACATCCACTCCCTTTATATTTTCAGCAAACCAAAGTGAAATACGAGGACTATTTAATTGAATTACTTTTTGTTCAAACCTTTCAACAATTTTCTTATTTGAAACACCATTATCAATCATTACTTGGATCAAATTCACTAATTGATTTTCTTTTATTTCTATATTTTCTTTAATCATACATTCCTCCAAATTCGTTTGGATATTATTATAACATATCTTTAGAAAAAAATATTATTTTTTAATTATAATTATTTTAAATCTATTTTTTTGTTGATTATTATTGAAAGTGCACAATTGTTGTGCAGTTAGTTTTAAAAAATGCATAATTCCTACACTTTTTGGCGTAGAATAATATTCCTCGTCAGTACATAATATAACATATTTTTTATATTTTTACCATTTTTTCTTTTATAAACGAGCAAAAAAGTGCATTTTCTATTGAAAATACACTTTTTGAGGTCGTAATGCACTTAATTGTGCACTTTACTTTAAATTTAACGAATCTGTTTTTTTCTACATTCTTCCACATTCTCTGGAGTAATATCAAATCCACACATATGAATAGTATAAGTTAGTGGATCTGGTATTATCAAACATTCTGTACTGATTAGATTTCTTAAGTTTAAATATCCAACTACTGTTTTTGGTAATTTTAAACTTTTGGCACTTGTTAAACTGGGTAAATATAAAGCTCCACCTACTGTTTCTGGTAACACTAAATCATCAGCATCTGTTAAAGTACTTAATTCTAATGATCCTCCTACTGTTTGAGGTAATTTTAAACCTTTTGCACTTGTTAAACTATATAAGTATAAAGCTCCACCTACTGTTTTTGGTAACACTAAATCATTGGCATCTGTTAAACCACTTAAATCTAAATCCCCAACTACTGTTTGAGGTAATACTAAGCTTTCGGCACTGGTTAAATCCTCTAACCACAATTTTCCAACTAATGTTTGTGGTAGCACTAAACCTTCGGCACTAGTTAATCCATATATATCTAAATCTTCAACTAATACCTTAAATTGTTTTGGATTTTGTTCCCATTCTTCTTGATTTAAAGCTATTTCTTCTTCTTTACAATTATATATTTTAGAATAATCTCTTTTTTGAATTCTTTCTTTTATTTCTTCTATCCTTGGATCATTGTTCCATCCAAATCCTTCTATTTTTGAATCAATCTCATATAAAAATTTTAATTCTTCTTGAGTTAATTCTAATCCTTGATTTATCTTATTATCTATTTCTGTAAGCTTTTTCATGTCATGTTCTTTTTTTAAATATTTATCTTTATCTGGAAATTCTTTTAGTTTTTCATCTAAGATTGGTAACATTTCTGGTTCTAGATTTTGATTTTGTTCTATTCCTCTTATTTCAGCTATTTTTGCATGTCCATTCATTCTAATAGCTATTCTTGGGATTTTATATTCTCCATTTTCATCTACCGAATAATATACATAAAAGTCTCCATCTTCAAGTTGTTCTTTCGCAAAACTTTCTCCTGCAGCTGTGCACCATCCTGTTTTATATCCTTGTAGGGAATCTCTTAATTTATGATAATCAGAACCTTGATCATATTTTATCCATTTACCTTCTATTCCATTATCTTTTCTTTCTCCTTGTAACATTTGTTGTTCTATAGAATATTCATATAATTGTTTAAAATTTCCTTGCCCTAATGCACTTTTTAACTCTTCTGGTCCTTTTTTATCTTTTAAATATTCTTCCATTAGATTTATTGTATTAAATATAGCTACTTTATTTACCTCTGGATATGGATATACTGTTGTTTTATCTCTTTTTGTATATTTATGTTTTTCTTTATCATACTTACCTAATTTTTGTAATCCTTCTAATACCCAAAATACTTCCCAAGATTTATATGTTTTTGCTTCTTCATCATATATAAAATACTCTAACCATTTATCTAAAGACTCTTTTTGATCTTGTATTATACTTTTATTTTTCTCTTTTTTATATTCATCTGTAATAGGTATATTTCCATATCCTCTTTCTCTAGCTAGTTTTACCTCAGCTTCATATACTGAATATGGTATATTATCCTCTTTTATTATAAATAAATCATAGTAAAATTCTTTATATAATTTTTCTAATTCTTTATTCTTAGTTTCCATTACTCTTTTTCTTGCTTCTTCTAATACTTCTAAATTACCTAATAACTGTTCTTTTTTGCTTCCTTCAAATATTCCTTTATTAAGCATTAATTCTTTTTCATATAATTTTACTAAACATTCTAACCATTTATTTTCTATATTATTCATATGTAAATCCCCTTCGAAATAAATTTCAACTATTATAACATATATAATTAAAATTAAAAAGATTTAAACTTATAAGTTTAAATCTTTTGTTAATTACCTTTTATTTAATAATTTAAAATAATATATAAAATATTGTTTTAAATTCTATCTTTTATTATATTTTTATTACATATATAAGTTATCAAAAAGTATCCGCCATATATAATAATAATTATTATTAATGTAGTTATAATAGCTTTAGCTAAACTGTATACTCCAATACTTTCTAATATTATTAAACAAAATTTAATACCAAATATTGTATGTATCAAAGCAAGAGAAAGTGGTAATAAGAAAAATATTAATGTTTGCTTAAATATAGCTTTATTTATCATTGCCTCATCAGTTCCTATATTTCTTAGCATCCTATATTTATCTTTATCATCTAGGCTATCTGATAATTCTTTAAGTGATAAAATAGCTGCAGATGATATTAAAAATATAATTCCTAAATATAATCCTATAAAAGTTACAAGAGCAGAAATTCCTACACTATTATCTTTAACTTCTAATTTACTAGTATAATATGTAGATTCTACAGGATAAGATAAATTAAATATTTTTTCATTTAATACTTTTTGTTCTTCTTTATCTTTTGTTATATAATTTACAATAACATAATTATATTTATAAGTTTTACTTTCTATTATTTTATCAGGTACTACAAAAAATCCTAAATTAGCAGCATTTCCATTTAACCAATAATCACCATCTAATGTTTTATTAGCATATGGTTTTAAATCGTATCCAAATATATTTAATATAGAATTCATATTCATTGTTTCATCATATAAATAAGACTCATAGTTAGATACAATTGCATATTCATCATCTTGTAATTTAATAGTTTCTAATTTCATAATTTTAGATAAATTATTGTAATCAGTTAATGACATTACCTCTACTGTTTCGTTATATCTAACAAATGGATACATTTCTTTAGTTTTCTCATAATTTTTACCTAAAGATTTACCATAATCAAAATTTATATCTTCATAAGTTTTAACACTTACAAGTTGTGAAATTTTATCATATATTCCATTTTCTTTATAAAATGCTTCAATATCATCTATAGCATTTTCACTATAATCTAGGCATATTTCGACATCAGCTGGTGCATATTTATTTAAACTATCATTAAAATAATTTTTAATTGATAATGCGCTTGAAAGTAGACATATAGTGAAAAACAGCATTATACATATTATAGAAATAGATATTACCATAGTATTAATCTTACTACTTATATTTTTAAATATAAAACTATTAAGTCCTTTATAATAAATATTTTTACATTTAGATATTATTCTAAGTAACATACCTGCTACTGAATAAAAGAAAAGAACTGTTCCCACTACTCCCATTATTATTGGTACTAAAAGAATAGATACATCATATTTATATAATATTTTATAAAATCCTGCAGTTACTAAATAATAAGCACCTCCTAAAAGGATAACAGAAATAATAAATAATACTATACTTAATATAGGATTTTTTAATTTGATTTTTTCAGTTTTTTTACTTGTTTGAAGCAAATCAATAAGTTTACATTTATTAATCATTATTGTATTGAATAGCATTACAACAAAATATATAATTCCAAAATAAATTATTGTTTTAATTAAAGCGCTCTTAGAAAATATAAACGTAAATTTTGTCATATCGGCTTCAAATAAATTAGCCACAAATATACTTGTTATTTGAGATACTAACACTCCAATAGCTAATCCTACAACAAGTGATATTAAGCCAATTATAAATGTTTCTAAAAGAAGTAATGTGGATATTTTTCTTTTAGACATACCAAGTGTTATATATACCCCAAATTCCTTATTTCTTTTTTTTATTAGAAATCTTGATGCATATATTATTAAAAATCCTAAAATAAAAGCTACAAATACAGATAAGAATTTAATTACCGTTAATAATAAACCTATTATTTGCTTTGTTTCTTTACTAACATCAATCATTGCAGTCTGACTATCTAAAGAATTAAACACATAAAATATACATACACCTAATATAAGTGTAAAAAAATATATTGCATAATCTTTAACACTCTTTTTTATATTAGCCAAAGATAGTTTATAAAGCATCATTTAAATCTCCTCCAAGAAGAGTAACAACCTCTATAATATCATTAAAAAATTCTTTTCTATTTCTATCTCCCTTAGATATTTCACTAAATATTTTACCATCTTTAATAAATATTACACGAGAAGCATAACTAGCAGTAAAAGCATCGTGTGTAACCATTAAAATAGTTGATTCTAATTCTTTATTTAAATATTCAAAACTTTCAAGTAAGGCTTTTGATGATTTAGAATCGAGTGCGCCTGTTGGTTCATCTGCAAGTACTATTTTAGGATTAGTTATAATAGCTCTAGCGGATGCTATTCTTTGTTTTTCTCCACCACTCATTTGATAAGGATACTTATTTAATATTTTTTTTATACCTAGTTTATCTGCTATATCATTAATCCTTTTTTCTTGTTTTTTAAAAGGTACCCCTATAATAGATAATGCAAGTGATATATTTTCATAGCCTGTAAGTGTATCTAATATATTAAAATCTTGAAATATAAAACCTAATTTTTCTCTTCTAAATGTATTTAATTTATTTCCTTTTAATTTTGTTACATCAATATCATCTACATATATATGACCACTTGTTACTTTATCTATTGTAGATATACAATTAAGTAGTGTTGTTTTACCACTTCCACTTGATCCCATAATTGCTACAAACTCACCTTTAGAGGCTTCTAATGAAATATTATTAATAGCTTTAGTTAAACTTGATTTATTACCATAATATTTTTCTATTTTTTCTATTTTTAAAATTTTATTCATAATATCTCCTTTCATTAAAAAGTTTACTATAAAAAATTTTTTTAGTCGTTGTTTTAATATTACTATTTATTACATTTTTGTAATATTACATTTTATAATAATCATTATTACTAAATACAATTGACACTTTTGTATATTCATTTTCTTTACTATCTATTTCTATACTATGTCCTAATTTATTTATTAAATTATATACTATATATAATCCCATTCCTGTAGATTTGGTTTTGCCTCTACCATTTGCTCCAGTAAATGATTTTTTAAATACATTTTTAATATCAGATTCAGGTATACCCACTCCATTATCATAAATAGATAAGATTACTTTTTTATCTTCTTTACTAGTTGTTATTTTAATAATAGATTCTTTTTCTTTTTTATATTTAATACTATTATTTATAATTTGATTAATAATATACTCTAACCATTTACAATCAGTACTTATTCTAAATTGATTTACATCTACTTTTAAGTCAATATTATTTTCAAGTAAATCATCTTTATTTTTTATTATTACATTTCTTACCGCATCTTTTAAATTAACTTCACTTATAACAAAATCTTTTTCTGTATTTTCACTTCTAACATAATAAAGTACTTGATCTACATAATTATCGAGTCTTCTTATAGTGCTTAAAAATTCCTCACCATATTTATCTTTATTATTATGACATTTTAAAACTAAACTAGATATTGGAATCTTTACTTCATGTATCCAAATTTCTACAAATTCTTTAAAATTAGTTTTGGACTCTTGTATTTGTTTTATATTTTCAATCATTGATTTATTAATATCATATAAAGTATTTACTACTATTTTTT
>JAUNNO010000050.1 GCA_030531425.1 bacterium | reverse complement strand
AATATACTTATCTAAAAAATTATTTATGCTTTTCATTTTTATTTCCTTTTTTTACAAATAATATATCTGTTTTAAGAGTAAATATAATAAGCGCAAACATTAAAACAAAATATATTATATAACCTATTTTTTGATCTACTAATAACCAAATAATTGATGCTGCACTAAATAATATTGTTATAAAATATATTATTAAAACAGCCATTTTTACACTACAATTTCTTCTTAATAATTGATGGTGAAAATGTTTGTTATCAGGAGTAGCAATACTATCACCTTTTAATTTTCTTCTTATTATAGCGCATAAAGTATCTATTATTGGCACTATAAGTATAAATAAAGGTATTATTATTGATGAAGTTATTATTGTTTTAAAGCCTAAAAGTGTAATAACAGAAATCATAAATCCCAAAATCATGGATCCAGAATCCCCCATAAATATTTTTGCTGGATTAAAATTATGTACTAAAAATCCTAATGTAGAACCTAGCATTATAAATGTAATTACAACAGAAAGACCAATTCTTCCTTGAAAATATGCAATTATTCCTATAGTTAGAAAGAATATACAGCTAACTCCACTAGCAAGACCATCTAAGCCATCTATTAAATTCATACAATTAATGCATCCTAAAATAAACAATATTGTTATTGGATAAGCCCAATAATTAAAATTAATATATAGTGAAAATAATGTTACATCCCTTAATATTAAATTACCATAAAATACAACAATCAAGCTTGCAATTATTTGACCTATCAATTTATATTTTGCTTCTAATGGTTTAATATCATCTATTATGCCAGTAATAAGTAATACAAAACTACCTATAAGTATTGAATTCATGGTTGGAGTATGCTCTCCAAATATCATATATCCAAGTAAAAATCCCGCATAAATACCAAGACCACCTAATCTAGGCATAGGATCTTTATGTACTTTTCTTTCGTTTGGAATATCTAATGCATTAACATGAATAGCTATTTTTTTTACAATTGGTATTATAGCTGTTACAAATACAAATGGTATAAATACCATTAAAAGTATTGTAGTTAAATTATTTTTCATCTAAAAACTTCCTCTCATATTTTTTATATACATTCTTATGAAAGTATATAAATATTTTCCTAAACCATTCTATTATTTGAGATAATATCATTGACGATACAAATACTGATAATACCATAACAAAATACCAAATCAATCTATCATCTACACTAGATACTTTTGATTTTAAAATATTATAAAAAATAGTATCAAATATTATAGAATTTAAATACATTCCAAAAGATAAAATTGAGATTTTATTAATTACTTTTTTAATAAATATTGGTAATTTTTCAAGATTAAGATTTAAAATTAATATAAACGTTAATACAGTAGTTATAACGCATTGTAAACTATGCCAATCGTTATATATACCCCATATGAATGTTTTTCCATAACTAAAATACAAATTAATACTTCCAAAGATTAAAAATGATATTAATAGTAATATAATATTTTTTAAAGTTGAGATTTTAAAACCATATTCTTTTAAATAACGGCCTATAAAATAATACGTTATAGGCCATAGTGGGACCCAATAATCAATCACTATAGAAGTTTTAATATTAAATATAGATGGCATACAAGTTAAAAGTAAAAAAGAAGCTAACAATATTTTTTTGTTTTTTTTACTTTCTAAATTATTATAAACTATATTTAAAAACGGAGCTAAAATATAAAGTCCTATATACATCTCAACATACCAAGCCCAACTATAATCCAATAAAAGTTTTATATTTTCTAGTAAATTGTAAGATGAGTTAAAATAAATTGTTTTAAAGCATGTATAAAACAGCCAAGAAATTATATAAATAAAAATAATTTTATCAAGTTTTAAATAATATTTTTTTGTTGGTTTTTTATCGCCAAACAGGTAACCTGTTAATACTAAAAAAAGTGGAACACATACCATAAATATATTTCTTAAATAAGTCATGATTATCATGTTTTTTTCAGATACGGGCATATCATAAAAACCGATATATAAAAAGAAATGTACTGATATAACAGAAAATATCGCAATAATCCTAATTAAATCCAAATTAATATTCCTATTACTACCCTTTACCACAAAATCACCTATTACAATTATAACATATTTATAATTAGAACAAAAGTTTTTTTAAAAAAATAGTCGTTATTTGAAAGTAAAACTTTATTTTTTTTACAAAATAAGTTATAATTATTATGGTGATTATATGAGTAAGAAAAACCTAGATTTATCTGATATAAAAGAGGAAGACTTAGAATTAACTTCTTCATTTACAGACTTAATGTCAAGAAAAGAAAAAAAAGAAAGAAAAAGAGTTAAAGAAGAATTAATAGAAGATAATAACGATATAGAAGAAATGATTGAAGAAAGAAAAAGATCTACTAAAGACTTAACCAAAGATTTAAATAGTCTTAAAGAAGAATATAAAAAGCAAGATAATCCTGATGAATCACTTGGAAAAACTCAAATTCTTGAATTAACTAGACAAATGAAATTTAACTTTGAAGAAGCAAAAGAAGAAAATAATAAGCAAAAGAAAAAAGGTATTTCTAAGTTAAATGTTATTGGCGAAGTTAGCTTGCTTTGTATTGGATATTATATTTATTTATTAGTATTTACAAACTACCAAGATAATAAGAACAATTATCTTATAACAGGATCCATTATTGTTCTATTAGTTTTATTCTTTGGGCTTTCAGTTGTTACTGGTAAAAAACTAAGTAAATTTTTTAATATTTTAAATATTCTTACTATTTTAGCATTTATTATATTTAATATTTATACATTAATATAGCAAAAAAAGGTTTTAAAAACCTTTTTTAATTTTACTTTGATGTTTTATTAACTTCAATAAGTAAAAATAACATACTTAAAAAGCATACACAACTAAGTACTAATACTATAGCTAAATACTTATCCTTTTCATTATTTATTTTATCAAGCATAGTAGTATCATATCTTTGTACTGAGTTTTCTTTAACATCATATAAATAATATCCTTCATACCCTGTTACAGTATTTGTAGCATATAATAAATAATAATCATCTGTACCATTTATTTTATAACCTATTATTTTTTTATCACCTATTTTGATATTTTTCTTTTCATATTTACTATTCTTTTTTTCATGAATATATAAATTCATTATATCAAACTTAAATTCACTATAAATTTGATATTTACCATTAGATGTATCATATGAATAAAGTTCAATATTACCATTTTCATCTTTTAATCCCACTAATGTTACTTTAGTTACAGAATTGTATAAAGAAGGGACACTTGTACCATCTATTTTTATTTTTTTTAATTCATATCCATCTTTTGGTGGTAATAATTTTTCCTTTTTTATAACAGTATATGAATTTTTACCAATTTTAGCCTTTATTGGATTATCATCAACTACATTAGCAATTATTTTATAAGTTCTTTCATTCCCATTTTCTGCAGTAACTACTACATTTATTTCGTTTGCACCTTCACTTACTTGAACTTCACCAATACCAATAATATTTGCAGCATCATCTTCTTTAGAGGCATTAACATTAATAACATCTACTTCAGATGGTAGTGTTACAGAATATTGTAATACATCTTTATTAAATTCTGGGGAAATATCATAGCCTTCTATAGATAAACTACTTAAATAATTATTACTACTATAAGTTTTATTTATATCAACTTGACCTTTTTTATTAGTGTTTGAGTTTTTTGCTACTACATTTATAGTAACAGATCTAGATCCAGAGTAAGGCTTGAATGATTCATCTGAAACATTTACCGTACTATAGGTAATTGTGGCTGTTCCCGGAGATTTAGCCGTGAAATATACTGTTTTATTTAATCCTTCAGAAAAAACACTGTTTTCACACCATCCAGGATCTTTAGGGCCACCATATAAAATTTCAGAATCAGAAGATTTTATGCTAAATGACCCCATTAATGAATCACAGCTCAAAGTGACTGCTACTGTAGACCCAACAGTAACAGTTCCGCTACTACTGTTTATTGTCATAGAAGCAGCTTTAATGTTTAACATGCATAAATTCAATAATATTAAAAATAATGATATCTTAAAATTTTTTTTCATATTTTCCTCCTACTGCACTATTACAGTCTTACCTAAAATTGAATATTTTATTATTCCATAATCTGGAGCACCTATCAATCCATCTTTATTTACATCTCCTGCTTTCTTATAAACACCAGAAATAGTAGTCTTACCTAAAATTGAATATTTAACAATTGCATAATCAGAAGCACTTATTATTCCATCACCATTTACATCTCCATAAATTACAACTTCATAAGTTTTAACCTCATCATTTAAGCTAACTGTTACCTTATCACCTGTTGCTACTACACCACTTTCTTTAATCGTTCCTGAACTATTTTTAAGTTCAACTAAAGCAGCACTATTAGCGTTAGTTATTTTAGTTTTAATTATAGAAATATCTGAACCTAGGCTAATACCACTTAAATATGCATCAGAATTTTTTATTCCAGAATTATTCATAGTGGTTTGTAAATCAGTTGCTGGTTTTCTTTTTTCTCCTGTTAAGATTATATTAATCTTATATGTCTTAGTATTACCATTTTGTGCTTTTACAATAATTTGTTTTGTTGTATTATCTGTTATATTAAAAGTTCCCATACCAGTTACTGTAGCACTACTATTTACTGGTGTTGCATCTATTTTAATACTATTAGAATTAACATCTAAATAATAATTATAGGTTTCTACATCACCATCAAAATCTGCAACAGCAAGATCATTTATTCTAATACTAGATAAATAATTATTAGGCCAACCAGAGTTTGTTGGAAGTGATGTTTTAGATGGCATATTATTATATACCGGTATATAGAATGTATAATAAGAATCTATTAGATTAGATGCTACAACTGACTTATATGAACTTAATGCTTCACTTGATGGAGCAAGTATATTTGTCATATATTGATGTTCATAGTTTGAATTTCTAGGTGTTTCTCCTTTGGATTTAATATAATTATATACAACATTCCATTTTTTAAAATAGCTTGTATCTTGTCCTACACTTATATATTTCTCTCCTATCCATAAAGCACCACCTACTATAGCTTTATATTCACTATTCCAAGGCCTTAATGTAGAATCATCTGTATATGAAGCATAACTAAGTCCATTATAAACAGGATTTTCTCCGCCTGTTGCACCTATATTATAAAAATTATATATTCCATTATAATTTTCACTTACGCCACAAACTGCTGTAGTACAAGATGAATGTCCACCTACTTCTTGTTTAGATAATGAAGCTAAATAAACAGGACTTACTTTTGATTTTTCCCCAGCTTCTACAAAAGTATCTGTAAATTTTTCTAAATAATCACCTGAAAGTAAATTTTTAACAATAGTTTTATAAGAGTCTTGCGATACATCACTGTCATAAGACAAACCTTCAAACTGAAAAATATACATATCATTTAAAAAATTTCTAGGATCCATATAATAAGAAATAGTATCTTTATTAGCATTATACCAAGCATCAGAACTTCCTATACTATCATAAGCAATATAATAATCATTCTTATAATCAAAAGAAGTAGAATCAATTGCCATATATGCATAATTATTTGAAGATGACCTTTGTACTAGACTCCACCCTGCTCTATAAACTTCGCCATATACTGCATCATTAAAATTCAAATTAGTATTTATGGCTTTAAAAGTCCAATTAGGATGAGCTGTTTTCATTATAGCAAGTTTTTCAAAATAACTCTCTGGAAATCCTAAATTAGAAAATTCACTTTTTAAACTATCAGTTAAAGCACCACTAGATAAGTATGTATTACAGTAATAGCCATAATATGTAGTATTTTTCTTCGTATAATACTGACTTATATAAACATATTCTCCAGGACATAAATCCTTATTTGGTGATGGAATAGCACTTTTTGATGTAATTACTGTAACACTATCACCAGTATCTAACCATCCCATATAATTAGTAGAATTTAAATTACTATTTTCATAAAAACAATATCCAGTAGAATTAGACTTTAAACTACATTTAGCACCACTAGGGTTTATGGCAGTCGCATTATAATCAGCACATACATTAATAATAAATAAAAAAGATAGTATAATAGACATTAAAATATACTTTATATTCTTCATTATACCACCTTACCTTCATATTTAATTATATCAAAAAAGTGTACTTTTGTACACCCCCCTATTATAAATCATTTATATATATACTTATAAATTTAGTACCATATTTTTTTTGTTTCATTAATCTAAATTTATCAGTAAAAACTTCTTCTTTTTCATATTCACAAACAACAATTCCATTATTATTTAATAACTCATATTTAAATATTTTATTTAAACAATCATTTATTAAATTTAATTTATATGGTGGATCTAAAAAAATTATATCAAATTTAATATCTTTATTTTTAAAATTATTTAAAGCATTTATATAATCGTCTTTTATTATAGTTATTTTATCACTCATATCTTTTGTATTTTCTTTTATTATATTAGTAAGTTTTATATTATTATCTACAAAATAAGCACAATTTGCCCCATTACTTATAGCTTCTATACCAAGAGAACCAGATCCTGCAAAAAGATCTAATATAATACTATCCTTTATATAACTTTGAATACTTGAAAATAGTGATTCTTTTACCCTATCCATAGTAGGTCTTGTTCCATTAATATCAAAACCTATTAATTTTTTGCCTTTATATTTGCCGCTTATAACTCTCATAAGATCACCAAAGTTATTTTATCATATTTCAGTTTGAATTTAAAGTAGTTATTATAGAACTAATCATATCAAACGTTGATATTGCTTTATCAATTTTATCTGAAGGTCTTAATTTATATTTAACTTTAACATCTTCTATAAAATCATTAAAATATGAAGGTGATCTATTTAAATATTTATACCAATAAGAATTCTCATGTAAAAATCTTAAATATAAAGGATTACTTTTTAATTTAAATTGTAAATCTAGATTCATTAATCCTCAAAATGTTTATATAAAGGTCTTGGTTTATATGTTTCTTTTGGACTAGTAACATTATCTTTTTTAGAAAAATCTTGTACTACCCCTAACACTCTTTGTACATTGCCAATTCCTTCTTGCAAGGAGTCAAGATCTACATTTTTAAACCAATTAACTACCTGACTTAAAGATAGGCCACTAACTGATGTATTAACAACTGTACTAGATTTTTCCTCTTCTTTTAAATATGTATCCCATATATTATTATTCTCACCATATAATTCATACATTTCATAAAATTTTTGCCAAGTCATTTCATTATTTTTAACATAACTAATTAATTTAGGGTTTTTTCTCACAAATTCTTTAAACTGTTCTTTTTTCACAATACCACCTATTAAAATATATGTTTTTAAATAGTAAATATTTATATGAAAAAAATTAATAATATAATTTAATATTATATTCAAAAAAAAACAAATAAGTAAGTTACCTATTTGTCTAAATTTTCTATTTAACCTAGCCAGTTTACTGTAGCATTCATCGCAAACCAAGGAGCTCCAGCTATTGAATTTTCTTTTGAATATATATTAATTGTTTCAATAAACATATTTCCACCAAATGCACTTGAATCTATACTTGTCACACTAGATGGAATTGTTATACTATCTATTGTATGCAATGAACTAAATGCGTAACTTCCTATATTTGTTACACCATCAGGTATTACTACATCTCCTGTAACACCTTGAGTAGCAATTAAAACAGAGCCTACTATTACAAAGCCATTTGGTGCTTGAGATCTTTGAGTTGTAAGCCATGGGGTTCCTTCAAATGCACCTGGGCCTATATTTGTAATACTAGATGGAGTATTTACACTACTCAAACTATTACAATTTGAAAATGCTTCCATACCTATATTTGTCACACCTTCTGGAATTGTAATACTTGTTATATTTGATCCATGTAAGGCATCAGTAAATGCAGCCATACCAATACTAGTTACTGGATATATTTTTCCATCTATTTCTATAGTTGATTGTATTACTACATTTCCACTTATTTCAGGTACAGACATATATCCTACATAAGGATTACTATAATCTACATCGCCTCTATTGCCATATACTATTGCCTCATTTGATCCTGCTGGTACATAATATACCACATCATCTACAACCTTAAGAGCTGGTTTTAGTTCCTTTTTTATTTCTAACTTTCCAATTTCATTATATGTTAATGTTCCTTCATCATATGTTAAAACTGTTGATGAATTTCTTAGTATTTTTCCATCTTGTAGTGATATTGTTCCACTTTCTGGTAGTTCTCCATCTACTGTAACATTTAATGTTTTAGAGTCACATGTTACATTTCCATCTGTTATAGTACAACTACTTGGATTAAACTCACTAGTTAAGTTTTCTTTTGCAACAGCTAATTCTACTGCTTTTAAATAATTTTCTGCACTCCTTTTTAATGCTTCTTTCTTTGAGTCTTCAATAATATCTATTATTATTGGGACTGCTATTAGA
>JAUNNO010000097.1 GCA_030531425.1 bacterium | reverse complement strand
AAGAATTATAATACTTAGAAAAAGAAAATTTTTTAGTAAATGCTTCTTTATTTTTTTCAGGATTATTATAATAACCTAATAATTTAAAATTAGGCATAATAATAATTTCTCCTCTACTATTATCAGAAATAGTATGCCCATTACTATCTATTAATTTATATTTAACATGAGATATAGGTTTACCTACTGGAATAAAATTACTATTTAAATCATCATATGTAATATAATGATAAAATTTAGCTAAAATAGATTCAGAAGGACCATATAAATTAATTAACTTAGTATTACTATCTAAATGCTTTTTATAGAAGAATTCTATATCTTTACCACGAAGTAATTCTCCCGCAAGTAATATATATTTTAGGTTAACTAAATCATCAACACTACAAGAATTAAATAAGTATTTAAATAATGTCGGAACAATATGAATTAGATTAATATTATTAGATTTAATCCAATTAATAAATTTATTAATATCTAATAATTCATCCATAGTTGGAATAAATAAAGTTCCTCCTACTAATAAAGGTAAAAATATGTCTCTAAGCATAGGATCAAATCCTATTGCTGAAATAAATGAAATATTATAACTACTATTTACTTTAAATTCTTTAATTTCCCACTCTAAAAAGCTCCATAAACCTTTATAGCTACCCAATATAGCTTTAGGCTTACCTGTAGAACCAGAAGTAAAGAATATATAACTAGTTAGATCATCAAATTTATTATTTATAATAAATTTCTTCTTATTAATTTTATAAGTATCAATATTAATTTGTATTATATTTTTATCAATATTCTTAATAATATCTTTAGTTTCATTATTAACTATAGCGAACTGAATATTAGCCTCTAAAAACTGCATTTTAATACGTTTTAAAGGTAATTTATAATCAATAGGTACAAATACATTATTAGAGTCAATTGTTGCTAAAATAGCGACAATATGACAAATATCCTTAGGTACACATATAGCAATAGATGTTCTATAAATACCATTACTTTTAATTAATGAAGAAAGATAAGTAACATTATCTCTTAATTCACTATAAGATAACGATCGATCTTCAGACTGAACTGCCACACCCTCCTTATTTTTAAATATTTTATTAATCAAAAAAGAATTATTAACCATTTTCCACTAAAACCTCCCTAAATATATCAATTTGATTAATTTTATTAAAAGTACAAATACTAACATAATTATTATCAATTATATTAGTAGCATAATACATAGTAGGATATCCTTCACTACTTATAGTATTATTTGTACTATCAATACATATTTTTTTAGTATCAATATATAAACCTTTACCAATAGCTTTAATATAGCTCTCATAAATAGTCCATAAACGCTTATCTCTTAAATATATATCAGAGATAGATTCATCTATATCAGAAACAACTTCACAATCAACACCAATAATATCTTTATTAAAAGCAATAATCAAAAGATCATCACTATGAGAAATATTAAAATTAAAATCAAAATTAGGAATATAAGGTTTACCATAAATATTCTTTTTCAATAAAGATTTATCCAAATCAAAAGAAAAATATTTATTTAATATATATTTTAAAAATTTATAACTATCAATATTTTTACTAATAAATACAAGAGTTTTCATAATTCTCCCAAAAAAAGTTTACTTATAGTTTTGATAATAA
>JAUNNO010000049.1 GCA_030531425.1 bacterium | reverse complement strand
AAAAAAGAACTATCAATGAAAAACATTTTACCTCAATAAATACCCCCCTATATTAAAATTGTACAAATACATAACGCAAAAAAAAAAAAAAAACAAGTCATTTTTTCATAAATCATGAAAAACAATTTGTTTCTTTACATTCTACCTAACCTTATGATAATCTAATCTAAGTTTATCAGCAACGGTTACTATAAATTCTGAATTAGTTGGTTTAGCTCTATCTATATCTACACTATTACCAAATATTTCTTCCATCAAGTCCCAATTACCTCTGTTCCAACTAACTTCTATAGCATGTCGTATTGCCCTTTCTACTCTAGATACAGTAGTATCAAATTTAGAAGCAAGTTCTGGATATAATTCTTTTGTTATACCACCTATCATATCAGGATTATCGTATATCATATATACTCCATCTCTTATATATTGATATCCTTTTATATGAGAAGGAATTCCTAATTCATGAAGAATTTTTGTTATTGAAATTTGAAGATTATTATAGTGTAAATCTATAGTTTTACCTTCTTTTTTCTTATTACAACAATCTAATATTCTTTTTTCTAAATCATCAAAGTCAAAAGGTTTTAATATATAATAATTAACTCCATAACTAGATACTTCACTTATAACCTCACTTGTATTATAACTTGTAGCAACTATAACTTTTTTATTAATATTTTCTTTTTTCATTTGATTTAATACATATAATCCATCTTTTTTAGGCATTATTAAATCAAGTAGTATAACATCATAATTATTTTCTTTTATTTTACTTATACCTTCTACACCATCATTAGCACACTCAGCAATTTCTATTAATTTACTATCTTTAAAATACTCTTTTACTGCTTCAATTAACTGCACATTATCATCTATCATTAGAACTTTAATCTTGTTCATAATCATCTTCCTTTTCTATAATAATTATACAACATACATCTTAAAGCTCATAGAGTTTATTTTAGCTAGTTTTGTCACATTTTGTCGTTTTTTAAAGAATTTTGGAAATCCTATTTATAAGTCCCAAAAATCTATTAGGATTAACAGATGCACTACCTATTAAGTAGCCATCTAAATTATTAATAGTATTTAACTCATCAATATTATCTTCATTAACACTACCACCATATAATACTTTAATATCTTTTTTATACATATTATAAATAGTTGTTTTTATGTAATTTACAGTGTTTTCTAATTCATTTAAATTTGGAATTTCTTTAGTTCCTATAGCCCATATTGGCTCATATGCGATCATTATATTTGAAATATCTTCTATATCATATAATGCATCTTTTATTTGCCGTTTTAATACTATATCTTTTTTTAACATATTAAATTGTTCTTTTGTTTCACCTATACAAAGTATAACTTTAATATTTGAATCTATACAACATTTAATTTTTTTATTTATTTCTATACTAGATTCATTTAATTTAATTCTTCTTTCACTATGCCCTACTATAGAATACTTAACACCTATACTAGATAATTGTTTTGCAGAAACTTCTCCAGTATAACCTTTGTCTTCAAGGGAACATACATTTTGACTGCCTACATTAAAATTATAATTTAAAAAATAAGGTATATAAATATAACTAGGACAAATTATTATATTTTTAGAATTTATATTTTTAAAACAATTTATATAATTAGGAATTTCAGAAAACCTCATATTCATCTTTATATTTCCAACAACAATTTTATTTTCCATAAAAACCCCTTTTTATAGTATTTTTTAATCTAGATGTAAATTTTCTTCTATTCTTTTTTAACGGTCTATCTTTTAGAGCAAGCCTATATACCTTAAGTACTCTTTGTCCAAAATAATTAGAAGAAAATGCATCAGAATTTATTCTTGCTTGACTTCCCATACGTTCTCTTAATTTTTTATCATCAATAATTTTTTTTATTTTTTCTAAATATTCTTCTTTGGTATTAAATAAATAACCTGTTAATTCATCTATTACAACAGTATTAAAACTCTCATCATTTAGTGCCACTACAGGTATCATAGATGCCATAGCCTCAACTACGGTAAGTCCTTGTGTTTCTGTATGAGAGGCAGTTACAAAAATAGAAGATACATTATAATAATATGGTATATCACTCCAAGGAACTTTCCCTGTAAAAATAATACTATCTTGAATACCCATTTTTTTTGACATAGTCTTATACTCTTCTAAATCAGGCCCATCTCCTACTATAAGTAATTTACAATTTTTATTATGTTTAAGTAAATATTCATGATTTTCTATTAAAAAATCTATACTTTTTTCCGATGCTATTCTACCTACAAAAAGTATCACTATATCATTACTGTTTAAATTTAAATCTTTTTTTAATTTATTTAATTTATTTAAATCTAGGTTTTCTCTATAAAATCTTTCTATTTCTATTCCTGTTGGAATTATGTGTACATTCCTATCATAATTATATTTTTCCTTAAATAAGTCATATGTCTTTTTTGTAGGTACAATTAACTCTTGTATAGTTTTATCACAATAAAATTTTGTAATATATTCAACTATTTTTTTACTAGATGCATCAAAATGGCCCTTTGTTATATAATGTGTATAATCTTCCCACATAGTATGATATGTATGTACAATAGGAATATCAAATTGACGACCTATTACTCTTGCAAATGTTCCTATACCAAATTCTGTTTGAGAATGAATAATATCAAGATTCATATTTTTTATCATATTTACTGCTTTTATAGGATAAAATGATGTAAGTCTATAATCATATATGCCAACAGGAATACCTGGAATTCTTAAAACTTTTCCATCAGACTCTAATCTATATTTCATATCAGTAGGATTTACAGTTATTATAAATACTTTATGACCTAATTTTCTAAGAGAATTTTCAAGCATATTTATACTAGTTGATACTCCATTTATAAATGGAGGATATGTATCGGTAAATATACCTATCCTCATTATTTCACCTTCTTTATGTTAAGAGCTATAACCCCTACAATTATACCAAAATAATAAGTTATAAATCTCCATACTAGCATCATAGCAGATAACTTGCTTCCAGTAATAAAATTACCATAAAATTGCATAAAACCATATTCAAGACCACCTGTAGCACCTGGAATTGGTACGAAAGATCCTATAATCATTATATAAGCTGAAGTTACTACAGCAACCCCTGGAGTAATTATATTAAATGTGCCCATTGAATACATAATAAATAGTGGAATTAAATATAAGCAACATAAAGCTATAAAATTATAAATTATATTAAATATAAAATTTTTTTTGTCTTGCAACAAAATTTTAGCACTATTATGAAAGTCATTTATTGCAACATCCCATTTTTTTAATTTTTCCTCTTTATTTTTTACTAATCTTAATTTAGTTAAAATATTTATTCCTATTTTAATTAAAAATTTATTTAATCTTTTGCCAAAGGCTAATATAAACATAACTATTATAACTAATGCATTTATTATAAAACCTAAAGCTATAAGTTTTTGAAGTAAATAAACTTTTGTAAAAATATGAAATATTTTATTAGTTAGCAAAGCTATAAGTCCAAGTAAAACTAAAGCAATTTGATATACTATAAAATTTTCTAAAACTACACTAGTAGATGATGCATAATTAAGTCCCATTTGTTTTAAATAATAAATTTGATAAGGTTGTCCCCCTGTTGCGAAAGGTGTTACTGCATTAAAAAACTGTGTTCTTAGTGTCAATTGAAGTGATGATGTATATTTAAAGTCTTTATTAATTTTTTTACAAAAAGAATACATGGGATAACTTCTAAATACCCAAAATAATATTAAAAATATAAAAGCTAATAATAAATACCAAATATTCATAGTAAGTATTTGATGAATAGTATTTAAAAAATTATCTTTTAATGAAAAATATAGTACTAAACCAGATATTATTATTAAAAGTATAATGTTTAACTTTTTTTTCATTATTTATCCTCTATAACATCTATTCCAGGAAGAGTTTTACCTTCTATTAATTCTAACGCGGCTCCACCACCTGTTGATATATGAGTAAAAGAATTTTTATATCCAAAATTTATCGCACTTGATGCTGTATCTCCACCACCTATTATTACTGTTTTATCCTGTTTACTTAAAAATTCTAAAATATCTTTTGTTCCTTTTGAATATTTTTCGTATTCAGAATATCCTAATGGTCCATTCCAAAATACAGTATTTGATGACTTTAGTATTTCTTTAAATTTTTCTATAGTTTTTTCACCTATATCAAGAGCTATATCATTAGAGTCAAAATCTTCATTATTTTTAATGCAAACATCTTCATTAAATTTTTTTGATACTACAGAATCAACTGGTAATATTATTTTATCTTTGTATTTTTTCAACATTTTATCACAAAAATCTATTGATTCATTATCTAATAAAGATTTACCTATATTATAGCCCAAAGATTTTAAGAATGTATAAGCCATTCCTCCACCTATTAAAATATAGTCGCAAGTTTTTGATAGGCTTTCTATAACGCCTATTTTATCACTTACTTTAGCTCCACCAAGTATTACAGTATATGGTCTTTTAGGATCATCTAACATTTTTAACTTATCTAATTCTTCTAAAACTAAAAAACCAATTCCACTTTCTATATTAGAAGCTATACCAACATTTGAAGCATGAGATCTATGTGAAGTTGCAAAAGCATCATTAATAAATATATCTCCAAATGAGGCCCAATACTCTCCTAGCTCTTCATCATTACTAGATTCTAATTTACCATCCAAGTCTTCATACCTAGTATTTTGAACTAAAACTATGTCTTTAGGTTTCAAATTATTTATAGTATCTTCTAATACTTTGCCTCTAGTTTCATCAACAAAAATAACATCTTTATTTAATAATTCACTTAACCTTTTAACTACTACTTTTAAATCATTAACTAATTTATCTTCTTCTGTTTTAATCCTGCCTAAATGACTAAGTAAAATTATTTTAGCATTATTATCTATTGCATATTTTATAGTTTTTAGGCTAGATATAATTCTATTATCATCTAATATTTTATTATCTTTTATCGGAACATTAAAATCTACTCTAATTATTACTTTTTTATTATTTAAATCAAAATCTTTTATACTTTTTTTCACTTTTTCACCTCACTAATATGTTATTGTACCTACATCTTGTCCTAGTCTATCCCTTAAAAATGACGCTCCATCACTATTTGATATAATTGATATATTATTTGGAACTCCATTAAACATACCTATATATGATGTAACACTACTAAATTTAGCTTTGCTTAAATTTAAATTTGTTAAAGAGTAATCTGAAGAAAACATTAAATCAACTACTGCAAGAGCTGTTGTATCAAAACTACTTAAATCAAGGCTTGATATTTTTCTTAGACCTTTAAACATCCCAGTCATAGACTTAACTTTGGTTGTATTAAAATTAGTAACATCTAAACTGCTTAAAGAATGACATTCATTAAACATATACTGCATATCATTTACTTTGGATGTGTTAAATGATGAAATGTTTAATTCTTCCAATTTTTCACAATCGCTAAACATATAAGTCATATTTTGAGCACTTGATGTATCAAAAGTACTTAAATCAAGTTCTTTTAATGAACTACAATTTTCAAACATTTGTTGAATTTGAGTTACTTTTTTTGTATTTAATGGCGATAAATCTATTGTCTCTAGTGAAGAACAAAATTTAAACATACGCCTCATATCAGTTACATTTGAAGTATCTAGTCCATTTAAATTAATATTTAATAAATTAGTATTATAACTAAAAGCATCTGCCATATTTTGAGTACTTGATGTATCAAAATTACTTAAATTTAAAGAAACTAAATTTGTCATATGAGAAAAAGTCAATTTTAAATTTTTATTTTCGCTAGTGTTTAAATTATCAAAATTAAAATCAGTAACACTACTCATGCCATTAAAAGCATAAGATAAATCTTTAGTATATATATCAGATACTGATCCAATAAATAAATTATAATCACTATCTATCCAGGCTATTATACTTTTATTAGGACTTAATTCTTTATCCGTTAAATCATATGTTTTTAGTGAACCTTCTGTATCAATATAATCAACAAAATTTACTGTTTTTATTTTAGTTAGGTAATCATTCTCTTTAAAATATTTCCCATCTGGTAATGAAACCATATAAGCTTTCGTATTATCTATACAATCTTCATTATCTACTAGAGAATACTTAAACCCATCATTATATAAAACACTTACTGTTTTTATATCAGAAATATCAGTTTTATTACTAAAAAGTTTTACTGGATACTTTAATAATCCTTCATCTACTAATGTAGTTAAAGCTATACATTTGTTTCTTCCATTAATTTTTTTAAAACTATGACTATTATCTGAAATATATAAATCTGATGCTTTATATATCATTTGTCTTGTCGTATTATCAACCTCATATGTTTGCTTTTTTAATAACCCTTGTAAAGCAGGATACGCAAGTAAAACTAATATAGATAAAAGTATTATTACTCCAAGTAATTCTATCAATGTAAAACCATTTTTCATATATTGTCCCTCTTAAAATTACTACATGCATCATTTAAATCACTAATTAAAGCCTCAACCTCTTCTATTGATTTTAATCTAGCTCCAGCAGCATATATATGTCCTCCACCGTTATATTTTGATGCAATATCATTTATTATAGGTCCTCTACTTCTAATAGAAGCTCTTATATTATCATTTACCTTGTCATATGCAAATATTACCCAAGAATACATTTCTTTAATATAAGTTAGGTTATTTACTACATTAGTAGCAGTTGATGCATCTATATTAAATTCGTCTAAAATACTTTGATCTAAATTAATATACCCTAAACCTTCTTGTGTTATATTTATATTATTTATGATATAACTTTGAAATTTTAAGTCATCTATAGATTTCAAATACATATTTTCATATAACTTTGTAAAATCTAGATTAGTACTTTCCATTAAATATGAGACAAGCGAAAATGTCTTAGATGTTGTATAGTAATATAAAAATCTATTAGTATCTCCAATTATACCCACATATAATTTTTCTGCACCACTTAAATTTAATTTTAATTTTGTTTCTTTAATCAATTCTATAACTAATTGAGAAGCACTCGATGCAGTATCATCAATAAGTTCTATATTACCAAACTCTTCTATAAATGGATGATGATCTATTTTTATAACATATTTAAATTTTTTTACATCTACTCCATCTATTCTAGAGATATTTGGTGTATCTAATACTATCAAAAGACTATCATTATACATAGATTCTTCAAATCTATCAAGATTGCCTATATATTTATGACGTGATGCAGGTGTCCCAACGCAATAAACTTCTTTACTTGGAAACGTATTTAATATAGCCTCTTTTAGCCCCAAAGAACTTCCTAAAGCATCAGGATCTGCTCCTATATGTCTTGCAATTACTATTTTTTTATATTTTTTTATTTGCTTATAAATTTGTTTAAACTTATTCATAAATACACCTACTTATCCATAATAATTATACACCTTTTTTATAAAAGAAAAAAGGTATTATGTGTTCTCATAATACTTTTTTACATTTTTTTATTATTAGTTTACGAAATAATTTTTAATCAGCCCAATTTACTGTAGCACTTGCTCCCCAAGGCGCTCCTTCTATTGAACCAGTTGGTTTATTTATATTTATTTGAGTTAAATTAGAACAGGCAGCAAATGCACTTTCACCTATACTTGTGACACTTAATGGAATTTGTACATTACTTAAATTAGTACAATTTGCAAATGCACTGTTTCCTATACTTGTAATTCCATTTTGCATTACTACACTAGTTAAATTTACAGCTGGCATTTTAGGATTAAAGCTTGATACAGCAGTGAATGCATAGTCTGCTATACTGGTTACAGGATATATTACATCATTTATTTTTACTTTTGACGCAATAACTATATCTCCGCTTGTTTGAACACTATAATCAATAGCAATCATGCTATGATTATAATTAATATTTCCTCTATATCCATGTACTGTAGCTTCGTTTGATCCTTCTGGTACGTAGTAAACCAACTGGTTATCTACATTTACGGCGACTCCACTAGTTGTCTCAGATATTATAGCCCCTTCTGCTATTAGCTCTTTTGTAGTTGCTTCTTGAGATATTGTTAATTTATTATTTTCATCATATGTTAATGTATCTTTATCATTGTATATTAAAAACGTTTCTGAAGTTTTGTCTATAATTCCATTAGAAAGTTTTATTTCGCCACTTTCTGGTAGTTCTCCATCTACTGTTACATTTAATGTCTTGTCACCACATTTTGTTGTTCCTGATGTTATAATACAACTATTTGGATTAAACTCCCCTTTCAAATTTTCTTTTGCGATAGCTAACTCTACTGCCTTTAAATAATTTTCTGCACTCCTTTTTAGTGCCTCTTTTTTTGAGTCTTCAATAATATCTATTATTATTGGGACTGCTATTAGAGCTATTATTGCTAGTATTACTATTACGGCAAGTAACTCTATTAATGTAAAACCTTTTTCCTTCATAATTACCTCCTCGTATTTTACATTATTATTTTATCGCAAAAAAAAAAAAAAAACAAGTAATTTTTTCACAAATCATGAAAAAGTGCTCGTTTTTTACATTTTATTTCAA
>JAUNNO010000048.1 GCA_030531425.1 bacterium | reverse complement strand
CAAGTGGTTTATACAAACTATAAACAATTGCCTCTCCAACACCTAATTCTGCTAAAGATAATATCGTCAAAATATTTGTAAATAATCCGTTTATTCCTAAATACTCACTATTTAAAATTTTTACAAAAAACATTCTAGAAATAAAACTTATTATTATTCCTAAAGCTTGACCTACTAATGCATATGTTAAATTTTTTATACTTTTTGAACTTCTTGACATATTCACACCTTAACTAACTTTTTTTGAATTTTAAATATATCTTTAAAAACGAATTTTTAATGCCTCTTTCTTTTATATTTGAAACAACCCTAAATGGCAAAAAAATTGTTGAATATATAATTATACCAAATTTTTTTCCAAAAATTTTATAAACTTTATTTAAAACTTTCGCTCTTTTTATTGATTCTTTTGTATACCAAGACCCATCATAATGATGAATTGATAAAGTATTATCATTTATATTTAGGGTCCCCCCATAACTTCCTTTAGGATTAAAATAAATTGCAGGATAAATCGCTACTCCTTTTATTTTTTCAAAATTACCATTTAATTTAAAACTATTCCTTTTAAAAATCAAACTATTAAGAATAGGACAAGGAGTTAAATTTTGATTATTATTAGAATCTATAAATTCTCTATTGTTATAATCATCTAACATTTCTTTTATAATCCAATTACGTTTAACTGCTCCAAATCCTAACCCAGTAGCAACAACACCTTTTGACTCTAATCCAAAAAATGCATCATTATTTAAAACATCATCATATTTTTTTATTACCTCGACATCTACATCAAAATATATACCACCATATTTATATATTATATATAATCTAGCAACATCAGTAAAAAACGCAAACTTTTTCAAATCATATGCTTGCTTAGCATATAAATTAAAATTAACATCAAAATTTTTTTCATTCCATTCAATTATTTCATAATCCGGAAAATATTTTTTCCAACTTTCTATACATTTTTTTGCTGATAATGGTAAAGGCTTATCACCAAACCAGCAATAATGAATTTTCTTAGGTATCATAAAAATCTTAAATCAGCTATAAATTAGCTTGCCTTTCTAACTTTTTTTAATGAAAATTTAACTATAAACAAACAAGGTAAAAATGTTTGAAGGAAACACTGTAATAAAATTGTTCCATTATAAAGTATTGGAGCTACTGACAAATATATCACCATATATATATATAAATATTTCAAATATATATTTTTTGTTTTCTCATATTTTTTCTCACATTTTATTGCAAAATTCACAGAAATCAAAGAAATAACAGGTGATAACATTACGCCGAAATAATACATTCCTTGACCTATCATAGGTATTATTTGATCACTATTACCTGATTTTGCATATAAAATATTATTAAATATTTTAACAGAAGTATCCCAGTTCTTAAAAAATGCCGAAAAAAATGGTATTGATGTACAAAAATCATTAAATAGTATTTTCAAATTAAATCTATCAGGCATCAAAAATGTAACAGAAACATTTGTAACTCCAGAAAAATACGCTTGTAAGATGCTTGATAAATTAGTATTAGAAAATGAATTTCCAGATTTAAATATTAACGCACCAAACATTAAAAATAAACAAATTGCTATAATTAAATATATTAAAATTTTATTTTTATTTTGATATAATTTTATTATTAACAGTAACAAAGACATTGATATAATAATTGATCTAGCCCTTTCTGGAGTTGAAATTAAGACAACAAGGATAGCAATAATAATTGATAAAACAAACTTCTTGTTTTCATTAATTTTTTTTCTATATATTATATCTAATAAAGAAATGGGAATTAATATTTGTAATATGTTTATTATATATATTGTAAGCCAATATATTATTTTAGGTATAGTATTTTTCATATTAAAATAATTAACATTAGCCAAATTAATATTGTTAATATTACCTTCAAATGAGAATCTAAAATAACTTTTAAATGACGGATATAAAAATATCATTAATACTAATACTAGAGTTAAAATTGTAACAATAAATATAACTAATTTATTTTTTGTAAAATCAATTTCTTCATTTTTTCCTTTGCAATTTTTTTTAATTTCAACATTATCATTCTTCTTTAATATAATATTGCAAAAAAACAAAACAATAAAAAATTCATATATCATCA
Organism: bacterium; assembly: GCA_030531425.1. Classification (GTDB taxonomy): domain Bacteria; phylum Bacillota_I; class Bacilli_A; order RF39; family UBA660; genus UMGS1613. Next base: position 6,555 of record JAUNNO010000048.1, on the reverse strand, counting down.
AAAAGACAGAATGAGAAATACTATTTAAATAATTATTATTTCTTATTAGACTATCAAAATTATAAAATGAAGAAACAGCTGGTAATATAACCATTCTAAAATAATAGCAAATAATAATTAATGTTATACTTATTTTTTTAAAAAAAGCAGAATAAACTTTGTAATTTAATATTGATATAAAAGTAAAAAATAATGGCAATAAAGCTATGTATTTAAAATAACTATCCGTATTAGAAAATGCAAATATAATTGATAAAGCTATTGATAAAAAATTCATTATAAAAAACAATATTGGGATTTTGTTTGATTTTATCATTTTTTTTACCTACCTTTTCCTAAAATACTATTAAATTATTAATGATATAAATAAATTTTTTAATCAATTTCAATATAAAAATTCTCTAACCACCTGATATTTGTATTAATATCAAAATTTAATTTTTTTATTTGGTTGGATCTGTCAATTCTATTTTCTTTTTTTAAATTAACTATCCAATTACTCCATCCACTTATATTATCACTAAGTTTTTTTTGCTCTATTAATTCATCTATCAAAATACCAGATAATATATTAGTTGAAATTAAACAAGGTAATGAGGCGGCTTGTGCTTCTACTAAAGCAACTGGCAATCCTTCATATAATGATGGCATAATAAATACATCCATAGCTTGTAATAATTCATTAACATCACTTCTAACACCTAAAAAAATTATATTTTCTTCAATCCCTAATTTTTTGGTTTTTAATTTTAAATCATTTTTTAAATTGCCATCTCCTACAACTAATAATACATATTTGTTATTTTTTTTCAAACATTCTTTTAATACATTGAATGAAAATAAGTGATTTTTCATAGAATTTAATCTTCCAACTTGTCCTATAACTATTTTGTCTTCTATTTTTAGTTCTTTTCTTTTTTTGTTTCTTATTGACTCATCATATATATATTTTCTAGAATCGATTGCATTATTTATAATAAAACAATTGTTAGAATTTGCATTTTCTTTGCCATATAACCAGATGGCACTTTCTTTAGAACAAGCAAACATATAATCAGAATATTTTGATATTCGGCTTTGTAATACTTTCTTTATAACTGACTTTATTCCTCTACCATTAGAAGTATTATGACTATGACAAATTGTTTTTAAGTTATATTTTTTAGCTATTTTTAATATAATTGAGGCAGTACTTCTAATATGGCTATGAATAACTCTATACTGGGAATTATTCTTAAAAAATGAATTCCAAGCTTTTACATATTTAATATGATTATATACTTTATAATCTGGAACTCTATATATTTTACCACCTAACTGTTTTATTTCTTCTTCATAATCGCCAACAATATTTCCATGAACAACAAAATCGAATTGAATTTTATCTCTATTAATATTTCTATAAATATTCATAATCATGGCCTCAGCCCCACCACGATTTAATTTACCAAACACTTGTAGTATTCTTATTGGTTTACCCATATATTACACCACATTTCTTATACATTCCATATATTTTTTTATTACTATATTTCTATCAAATTCTTTTTTTACTTTATTTCTAGCATTTAATCCTAATTTTTCTTTTTCTTGTAATGAAAGATTAATAAAATTTTCTACCTTATCTATTAACATTTTTAAATTTTGACACTCAAATATAAATCCATTATAACCATCCTCAACAATTTCAACACATCCAGATCTATCTGTTGTAATAACCGGCCTACCCGCTGCACAACTTTCAAGTATAGCATTGCTCATTCCCTCATGGAATGAGGGATGTATTGTACAATTAGATATTTTTTGATATTTTCTTATATCATCTACTTGCCCATGATATATTACTATATTTTCATTTTGTAAATTATTTATTTTCTTTAAATAATTATTATCACTACATTCACCTAATATATGAAATTCGGTATTAGAATATTTTTTCTTTATATATTTAGCACACTCCAAATAATCATCTATACCTTTTTCATATAATATTCTAGATATGAATAAAAATCTAATGATTTTATCTTTAGGGTATGGTAATAATTTATGATAATTTAAATTAACACCTGATCCTGGTATTAATTGATAATTTTCTTTTATAACTTTATGATTTAGCATAAAGTTTAAATTATTTTCATTTTGAAAAAAAACACATTTTGCTTTTTTTAACCCTTTTTTATATAAAAATAAAGTTAATTTTTGTAATAATCCTGGTTGTTCTAATGATGTTCCTAATCCTGTAACATTTGCTATATATGGGATTTTTAATTTACCACATACATATCCAGCATAAACATTAGGTTTTATTGTATATGTTAATACTACATCAGGATTTTCTTTTTTTAATATTTTTTTATAAGTTTTTATAAGTTTTAAATCTTTTATGGGGTTTGTTCCACGCAATTCCATATCAATTGGAATAAAATCTATTCCAATACTTATTAAATCCTTTGAAAATTTATGATTAGGTGCAATTACTGTAACTTTATACTTTTCTTTTATAAGTTTTTCTAATAGTTCTTTTCTAAAACACATTAGTCCTACTAAAGAATTACATATAACCACAATTTTTTTCACTACATCACCTGCTTTTTTTCAAAACTTTTGCTGGTACACCTACATAAGTATTATTAGTTTCTAATATATCTTTTATTACAACTGAACCAGCACCTATAATATTATTTTTTTCTATAATAATGTTATTTTTTACTATAACGCCTGTACATAACCAGGTATTTTCTTTTACTGTAACTGTTCCTGCTAAATGAGCTCCTGGTGAAATATGAACATAATCTTCAATAACATTATCATGATCTAATGATGAAGAAGTATTTATAATACAATTTGCGCCAATTTTTGTTCCTGGATTAATAACAACGCCTGGCATTATAACAGTTCCTTCAGATATTTTTACATCACTAGCTATAATAGCACTTGGATGTATAGCAGTATATAATTTTAATTTATTATTTTCATTTATCTTTCTTCTAATAGCATTATTTCCTATTCCTATAATAAAATAATTTTTTTTAAATTTTTCTATATCACTTGTTGTACCAATTACTTTTTTATCTAAATAAATATTTTTATTTTGTAATTCTAAATTATCATCTAAAAAGCCAACTACTTTATCTCCTGATTTCAAAATTATTTCAGCAATTACTTTAGCATGGCCTCCTGCACCAATTATAATTACTTCTTTTTGCATTTTATTGATTTCCTTTCATCATATAAAAATGTCATTGTTGCTTTCCCTGTTTGATTTATTCCTTCTTTTTTTAATACTACCTTTATTGTTAATAGTATAATTTTTAAATCATTAATGAGAGTAATATTATTAACATATTCTATATCTTTTTTAAATCTATCATCCCAATTAAGTAAATTTCTTCCATTAACTTGAGCCAGTCCTGTAAGGCCTGGCCTTACATTATGCCTTTTATGTTCTTCTTTAGTATAATAAGGTAAATATTCTACCAATAATGGTCTAGGCCCTATAAAGCTCATTTTTCCTATTAAAATATTAAAAAGTTCTGGTAATTCATCCAAACTGGTTTTTCTTAATATTTTTCCAAATTTTGTTAATCTTTTATCATCTGAAAGTAATTTACCTTTTTTATCTTTTTTATTATTCATCGTTCTAAATTTATAAATATTAAATATTTTTCATTTTTACCAGGTCTAGGTTGTTTAAATAAAATAGGTCTTCCCATAAATATTAAAGTTAAAATAGAAATAACTAAATATATTGGAAGCAATAATATAATAGCTATTAATGAAAATATTATATCTAATAATCTTTTGATGAATCCCTCATACATAAATCATACTCCATATCTATTCTACTCTTATATTATTATAACATAAAAAACAATTTTTTTCTTAATAATATATAAATTTATTCAAAGCAACTTTTTATTATTTCAATAATAATATCTTGCTGTTGTTTAGTCATTTTATTATCTGAAGGTAGACATAATCCTCTTTGGAATATATCCATTCCAGCATCTTCTTCATTACCATCTATATAAGCATTTGTACAAGCTCTTCCATTTCCGTTTTTTGTTATAAATGGATTATTTCTATATATTGGTTGCATATGCATAGGTTTCCATATTGGTCTTCCTTCTACATTATATTTAGCAAGTGTCTCTAAAATTTCTGTAGGGCAACTTTTACCTTTTTCACTAATATAACAAGAATCTTTTTCACCTCTTACTTGCTTACACATAGCATTTTTATCAATAATCATACAAGATAACCAAAAATTTGGCTTACTTTTTTTTGAATCATATGGATTCATCTTTATAGGCAAATCTTTTAAACCTTCTTCATATCTTTCATAAATTACTTTTTTCTGTGAAATATGTTCTTCTAAATAATTATATTGTCCTCTTACTATTCCAGCTATTACATTACTCATACGATAATTATAACCAATTTCTTCGTGCTGGTACCAAGTAGCATTTTCTCTTGACTGCGTTGACCATTTTCTTGCTTTATTACAAGCTTGTAAATCATCAGTTAAAAGCATTCCTCCAGATGATCCTGTAATTATTTTATTTCCATTAAATGAAATACAGTTATAATCCCCAAATGTACCTGTCATTTTATTTTTATATGTTGCTCCCAGGCTTTCTGCTGCATCTTCTATTATAATAGCTTTATTTTTTTTACATATTTTTTTTATTTCATCTATTTTTGCTGGAGTTCCATATAAATGAGCAACAACTACTACTTTTACATCTGGATATATTTCAAATGCTTTTTCTAAAGCTTCAGGGTCCATATTCCAAGTATCATATTCTGTATCAATAAATACTGGTATTCCACCTTCATATACTATAGGATTTACTGTTGCAGCAAATGTCATATCAGAGCAAAATACTTTATCTCCTTTTTTTACACCTGCTAATTTAATAGCTAAATGAAGAGCCGATGTACCACTACTTAAAGCAACAGAGTATTTACACCCAACTATATCACAAGTAATTTTCTCTACTTCATTAATGTTTTCACCAACAGTACTCATCCAATTTGTTGAATATGCATCTATTACATACTTCATTTCTTCACCATTATGCATTGTTGGAGACGATAACCATATTTTTTTATCAAAAGGTTTAAATTCTTTCATACTACTTACCTACCCTTTCTTTATCAACAATATAAGTAGGAACCATTTTTGCTACTTTATCTTTTATATTTTTTTTATTATCATTAGCTGACAAAATTAATTTATCTAAATTTTTCAAAAATGATTTAGGTATATTTAATGGTTGCGCTATACTTATTAACTCATTAGGAGTCTTTTTCAATCCCTCTTCTTCCATTAGTCTTTCTTCATATAATTTTTCTCCAGGTCTTAGTCCCGTTATTTTTATCTCTATATCAACATTTGGTTCTAAGCCTTTATATTTTATTAATTTTTTAGCTAAATCATATATTTTAACTGGTTCACCCATATCCAAAACAAATATTTCACCACCAAGTGCATATACACTAGCTTGAAGTATTAAATTAACAGCTTCTGGTATTGTCATAAAATATCTAGTTATTTCCCTATGCGTTACTGTTACCGGTCCGCCATTTTCTATTTGCTTTAAAAATAAAGGTATAACACTTCCATTTGAACCTAAAACATTTCCAAATCTTACTGCTACATATGTTGTATTTTTACTTATCTTATCATAAGACTGTATTATCATTTCACAAATTCTTTTACTAGCCCCCATAATATTTGTAGGTCTTACTGCCTTATCTGTAGATACTAATACAAATTTTTTTACATTATATTTATCTGATAATTTGCAAACATTTAAAGTTCCTAAACAATTATTTTTTACCGCTTCATTAGGACTTACTTCCATAAGCGGAACATGTTTATGCGCAGCAGCATGAAAAACCATATCAGGTTCAAATTTTTTAAAAACATATTCTAATCTATCATAATCTCTAACGCTTCCTATTATAGTGTATAAATCTATTTTAGGATAATTTCTAAATAGTTCTTGTTGAATATCATATGCATTATTTTCATATATATCAAATATTATCAATTTTTTGGGTTTGGATGAAGCTATTTGCCTACATAACTCAGAACCAATAGAGCCTCCTCCACCAGTTACTAAAATAACTTTGTTTTTTATATTATCTTCTATTTCTTTTATATTTACGACAATTTGATTCCTACCCAAAAAGTCTTCATATGATATAGGTCTAATGTTTTCTATTGCACTTATATTTTTTTGATTCATTGTTAAATAAATAGAAGGTAAAATTTTTATTTTAGCACTAGTTTTTTGACACTCAGTTACTATTTTAGATATCTCTTCTTTAGGAGCGCTTGGGATTGCTATAATAATTTCTTCAATATTATATTTTTGTACATTTCTAGCTATTGAACTTCTTTTACCACAAATAGGTATTCCTCTAAGATAAGTCCCTTTTAATTCAATATTATCATCAATTATGCACATAATCTTTGAATCAAATTTTTTTTGATTATTAAGGCGACCGTTCTTTTTCTTTTGTTCGGTCGCTTGGCATATAAAA
>JAUNNO010000096.1 GCA_030531425.1 bacterium | reverse complement strand
TTGAAAAAATTATACCGGGCTATTAACCCAATTAATAAAATTGTTCTTAGTTTTGATATATCTGCTTTTGTAGTATATCCATATAATGCTAGCCCTCCAAAAAGAGCTGCTGACGCTAAAAATGCATATGTTATAGTATTTAAATCATATAAATAAAAAATTGTGCTTAATGAAATTCCATTAATAGCCGCATATACAAAAAATAAAACAGTTACGGCTGTAGGTGACAGTTTTTTAAATAAAAATGAAAAAACTAAAACAACAGCTATTTCTACAATAAGAATTAGAAATACTGAAAAAGAATTTAGTAATCTTAGATATAAGCCTGAACGAAATGTATAAAAGGAAACTATTGCTGTAACAAATAGACCTAAAAACATACGTGCAAAAGTTTTAACTAAAAAGTTATTTGTATCAATACCATAATTTTTTTCTAATATAACATCATCCATTTTTTAAACCTCCTCTTCTTCAAATTGATATTCTTCTTTATCATAATCAATATCATCATTTTCAATTATATATTCTTCATCAATATTATTAGTGATAATTTCATCATTTGAATTATTCATAACTCTAAATGTTGCATCTAACACACTTTTAAATGTTATTACTATTAAAACAACATTAATTATGATAATAAATATTATACCAATTTTTTTTAATAATTCTTTTTTTTCCAATTTTCCTTTAACTCCTGCATAACTTAAATCAACGGTTTTGTTATTCCATCAAAAAGAGTAATATTCTGTAATGCACATTGTCTTATTTTATTATTTAGAATTTTTTTAATTTCTTGTTTTGGTAATATAATTTTTAAGGTATCAGTACATTCTTTAATTTGCATTTCACTTAATTTAGAACTTTTACAATCCTCTCTTAGAGTAGATGCATATTTATAGATTAAACAATTTTCTTCTGCTGCAAGGATTTTATTAGGTAAATCAATTCCTTCATCTAAAGCTTTTTTTAAAAAATTTATTCGATAGTTTGCATCAGCATTTTCAGGAACTAGTCTGATTCCCATCTTTTCACATCTGTCAATTTGACTAGTATTTAATACTCCATTTGAAAAGTGTCTCTTTAAATTAATAATTACATTCTTTACCATAATATTATCATGTGAAATATAATTTTCTGGAAGTTCACAAACTTTAATTCCTTTAGCATTTAATTTTTCTAAAGCACTAATTTTTCCTTCTATAGGTAATTTTGTAATAGTATTAAATATTTTACTCATTATATACTCCTTAAATCTTAATCTTTTGAAGTGCTAAATAACCTTTGTTTTAATTTATCTCTAAATCTCAATACTGAAAGGCCTGTATTTTTTTCTACATAGTCTTCTTTTAAAATAGTTTTATGTAATGTTTTTAAAGATTTAATTATTTTGGCTTTTTCACTTTTAGTTGCAATACATTCTATATATACTTTAGCCAATATTTTTTCAGTATCCAATAATAATTCTCTATTGTTTATGTCATTCAAATCAAATTTATATTCAGTATTTCTATTATTTTCAAGAAATTCAATTAAATCTTGTGAAACAACTATTTCACCATTTTCTACTAGAAAATTAACAATAACGTATGCTTCTTGACAGGCATTTTTATCATATCTTTCGTCCATTATATCCTCCAAACAATTAATTATTAAGATTGAATTCAACTCTTGATAAATTTCTTGGTTTT
>JAUNNO010000095.1 GCA_030531425.1 bacterium | reverse complement strand
CAAAATTTAAAATCTTTTCATTTTTTTCAATAGATATTGCAAATAAATAGAAAGATAGAGAACCTCCCCACCCAATAATAAAGACAGTATAAATATTATCAATAAAACCAATAGTATAAATATCTATAAAATTAAATAAGGGCAAACTCCAAAATAATAAAATAGTCAAAACTGACAATCCATTAAATAATAACATTATACGATATATTTTATTTTCTATATTAGGCATATTCTTTTTTGAAAAATAGACAATTAACAAAAGAATATAAAAAATTCCACAACTAACAGTTAAAGTAAAATTAATAAATAAAGAATTACCCATAAAATCACCACCTATAATAATTCTGCATCCACACTATTTTGAACAATACCCTGACTTAATGTTACTAAAAAAGTAGAACCTACTTCTTCAGTAGAATTTACGGTAATCTTTCCTCCCATTAAGTCTACTAAAGATTTTGTAATAGCAAGACCTAAACCAGTGCCAGATATATCGCTATCTTTATTTTCTTCACTTCTATAAAATTTATCAAATATTTTTTCAACATCAGCATCAGAAATGCCTTTACCAGTATCAGTAATATTAATTCTTAAATTGCAAATATCATCTTTATTAATACAATCAATACTGAATTCAATATATCCTTTATCTGTATATTTAACTGCATTTGTTAGTATATTAGTAACAATACTTTTTATTTTATTTCTATCACCATTTAATGTAGTTGGCAAGTCATCACTAAATCTACATCTAAAATCTATTGCTTTTTCTCCTATTCTTACCCTAATGTTTTTTTCTAATTCGTTAAATAAATCTAGAGGATTATAATTAACATTAACAATTTCCATATTATTAGAATCTAAATTATTAATATCAAGTATTCCATCAACTAATTCAAGTAAGCTATTACTTGCTTTTAATATATCATTCGCATCATTTTGTATCTCAGGATTATCAGTAGAAGAACTAATCATTTGAGAAAAACCTACAATTGCATTTAGTGGTGTTCTTAATTCATGTGACATACTACTTAAGAAATCACTCTTCGCGTTATTTGCTTTTTCAGCTTGATTCTTTGCTAAAGTAAGCTCATTAACTAATTTCATATCGGGATTCTCTATTGTATGATACATAATATAAGTACATATTATTTCTAATACTACAAACAAACATAGTCCAGGATAAAAAATACTAGAAATAGTATAAAATATCGCACATATACCAACAGCATAGAAAGGATATGCCTTCTTCTTTTCATATTTACCTTTATTCTTCACAATAGTAAAAATCGCAATAGATATATCTATTCCTAAACAAACATAATAAATAGTATTAGTAATCAAACCTCCCATTAATAATCCACCATAAAATGGAGCTGTATGGAAATCATCAGTAACAAATAATAATAGAAATACACATATTGGTAATAATATAGATACCACTCTTAAAAAAATTATCCTATTATTAATAAACTTCATAAACTTTTCATTATTTTCATTAGTAGTAATAACCATATAAGAAACAAATAAAGTAAGAAAAGCTACAATAGAAGCGAAATAAATTATTCCCATAAAATCAGATAATCTTTGAAAACGATTTAAATCTAACCCAAATCCTTGAAAAAACAAATGAAATATTAAAGAAATAAAATTCCAAAATAATAACCACTTATATATTCTATTCTCAATATTATTAGCATTTTGCTTTGTAATAT
>JAUNNO010000047.1 GCA_030531425.1 bacterium | reverse complement strand
AAGATTTTAAATAAAAAATATAATATAATAGTTGAAGGATTTTATGATATAACTGTTTATGTAGATAAATATTATGGAGTTGTAATTCATTTGGAAAAAGATAATATTGACTACTATGAATATTTTAAAAATCAAGTGGATATGAGAATAGTTACTATAAATACAGAATTTTTATATAAAGTAGATGATATTCCAAATAACAATAAATTTAAATGTATATTTATTAATAATAATATATATTTAAAAATAAAAGAAGAATTAACTTTATTAGAAATGATGAAGTTAATGGAAAATAGTGAATTAATTTATAATGTTTAATATTGAAAAACAAGCAAGTTTTCATGATTTATGAAAAAAATAGAATTATACATCATATAATTCTTCAGGATATATTTCTAGTAACGCAGTTTATCCAGTTATAACACTTTCACTAAACTAAAATAATAATTAAATTGTATGGAATTTCTATACAATTTTTTATTTTATTATTTTAATAAATTATTATACGTGGTATAATGTAAATGTAAAATAGGGGTGTTAATAATAGGAGGTATATTCTAAATTATGAGAGGAAAGTTGATTTTAATTGAAGGAACTGATTGTAGTGGAAAAGAAACGCAAACTAAATTATTAATAGAAAGATTAAAAAAAGATAATATAAAATGCGTTAGAATGGGATTCCCGGATTATGATAGTCCAACTGGAAAAATAATAGGGGGTCCTTATTTAGGAAAAGAACATATTTGTTCTGGATGGTTTAGTGAAGGAGCTAGTAATGTTGATCCAAAAGTATCATCACTATATTATGGCGCTGATTTTTTATATCATTTAAGTGATATGAATAAATTGCTTGATGACGGAGTTAATGTTATTTTAGATAGATATTTTTATTCTAGTTTTGCTCATCAAGGAGGAAAAGAAAAAGATAAAGATAAAAGATTAGAAATGTATAAATGGCTTGAAAAATTAGAATTTGAACTTTTAGGCTTGCCTGATCCAGATATAAAAGTTTTTCTACATATGCCTTATGATGTAGCTGAAATATTAAGAAAAAATAGGCTTGAAAAATTGGATCAAAATGAATCAGACAAAAATCATTTATTAATGGCTGAAGAATCTTATATTGAAATAGCTTCAATGTATAATTTTAAAACTATTGAATGTAATATAAGTGATAGACCAAAACTTATAGAAGATATAAGTGATGATTTATATAACTATGTAAAAGCAAATTTGTAATAATAAATTAGTTATGTTATAATTATTCGAAGTGGAAGGTGTTAATATGATTGATACTTTAAAAAAAGTGTTAAAAAAAATCAAAAATTATTTAAATACTAATATTTTAATGTCTACTTTTATAATAACATCATTAATCAGTGGTTTTTTAGTTAGATTATTTACTGTAGGAAATATTTTTGCAATAAAACCTATTTTGGCTGATTTATTTATGCTATTAGTTATAACTGCTTTTGGTTATTTTATAAAACCTAAAAATCAATTTAAGTATTTTTTAGTGTGGAGTATAATTTTAACATTTATTTGTATTTCAAATACTATGTATTATAGTAATTATATTTCTTTTGCTTCTATTTCTCTTTTGAAAACTGCTACTGAACTTGGTGGATATACAGATGCATTACTAGAAAATGTTTTAGAGATTAAAGATTTTATATTTTTGTTTCAAATATTTACATTAACATTCGTTCATATACAATTAAAGAAAAAGAAATATTATGATAAAGTAAAACAAATAGAAAAAGGAAAAATTAGATTTTTAAATATGTCTGTTGTAGCTTTGGTTGTACTTGGATTTTTTATATCAATGTTAACATCAACTGATATAAGTAGGTTAAACAAGCAATGGAATAGATCTAGTATAGTTATGGAATTTGGAATATATATCTATCAAGTAAATGATGTTATATCTTCGGTAAGAACAACTGTAAATGAAATGTTTGGTTATGATGAATCTTATAAAACATTTAGACAGTATTATGAAGCAAAAGAAGAAACAGATAATCAAAATGAGTATTCTAATATATTTGAAGGGAAAAATGTTTTAGTAATACATGGAGAAAGTCTTCAAGGATTTACTATGAATTTAAAATTTAATGGTGAAGAGTTAACTCCAAATTTAAATAGGTTATCAAAAGAAGGTATATATTTTTCTAACTTTTATTCTCAAGAAAGCGTTGGAAATAGTAGCGATAGTGAATTTACATCCTTAACTAGTATATTACCATCATCAAGTGGTACAGTTTTTATGAATTATTTTGATAGAAACTATGAAACTATATTAAAACTATTAAAAGAAAAAGATTATTATACATTTTCAATGCATGGAAATAATGGTAGTGCTTGGAATAGAAATGTTATGTATAAATATTTAGGATATGATGATTTTTATTATTATACAAAAGATTATGAAATAGATGAAGAAATAGGCTTAGGCCTTTCTGATAAATCTTTTTTTAGACAATCCGTTGAAAAAATAAAAGATATTAATAATAATCATAAAAATTGGTATGGAACACTTGTTATGCTTACAAATCATACTCCTTTTAATGATACAGATAGTTTTGATTATTTGGTTGATTATAAGACTACTGTAAAAGATGAAGAAGGTAATGATGTAGAAATAACAGAACCTTGGCTCGAAGAAACTAGAATTGGTAATTATTTAAAATCAGTTCATTATGCAGATGAAGCTATTGGAAAACTTATGACTATGTTAGATGAGGCTGGATTATTAGATAATACAATTGTTGTATTATATGGAGATCATGATTGTAAATTAAAACCAACAGAATTTAAAAAATTGTATGAAAGTGAATATTATAACGATGTATTAATAGATCCAAATAATACAGTTGGAGTTATAGATGAATTTACATATGAAATTAATAGAAAAGTTCCATTTTTCATTTGGTCTAAGGATGTTGTTGGAACAAGTAAAAATAAAACTATTGATAATGTGATGGGTATGATAGATATAATGCCAACTTTATCAAATATGTTAGGTGTAAAACCAAAATATGCACTTGGTAACGATATGTTTAATATAGATGAAAATGTTGTTGTTTTTCCAAATGGAAATTGGATAACTAATAAATTATATTATAATAGTTCCAAAGAAACATTTAGACAACTTGATTTAGATGATTCGATTGATATTGATTATGTAAATAAATATAATACTTATTCAGATGAACTTATTAATATATCAAATGGAATTATAACTTATGATTTAATAAAAGCATATGAAACAGGTGTAGAAACACTAATTCAAGAAAATTGATGGACTTTTCCATCTTTTTTCTATATAATTATATTGGAGGTAAATATGAAAAAAAATAAATTATTAATAATTATTTTTGTTATGATTTTGATGATTCCTACTTTAGTAAGTGCGTCAAATAAAGGATATGTAAAGATAGGGGATAATGTAACTGTAAAAAGAGATGTAATACATAATTTTTTTGCTATAGGTAATTCTGTTACAACTAGATCTAATGTAGATGGAATATCTTTTGTAATTGGAAATAATTTGAAAATTAATGATAATTCTGAATATGAATTTATAGTTGGTAATTCAATTAATATAAATTCAAATATAGAAAAAGATTTATTTATTCTTGGAAATAGTATAAATATTACATCATCACAAGTTGAAAGGGATATTTATATACTAGGTAGTAGTGTAGATATATCATCTAATATAGAAGGCAATGCATTTATTATGGCTTCTAGTTTGGTTTTAGATAATATGACTATAAAAGGTGATTTACTTCTTAATAGTTCTACTATTATGTTTGGGGATAATGTAACTATTGAAGGAAATATAAAATATAATGAATCTTCTGTTGTATCAGGTATTGAAAATGTTAAATATAAAAGTGTAGAAAAATATAAGATAGAAAGTGAAAATAAAGAATATTCTATATTAAATAATTTATATTCTAAATTTAAAAGTATGTTATCTTTATTATTAGTTGGAATAATTTTATTATTAATATGTCCTAGTTTATTTGATAAAATAAATTTAAAATATTCTTTAAAATCTATAATGAAAAATTTACTTATTGGATTATTTATTTTAGTTGTAGTTCCAATAATATGTATATTATTATTAACTACAGTAATTGGATTACCACTTAGTTTAATAATTTTAGCTATATATTTCATTTGTATTTATATATCACAAATATTAACTTCTTATTTTATAGGAAATATATTATTAACAAAAGTATTTAAAGCTAAAGATAATAGATTTATATCCTTATTAATAGGAGTATTATTAATAAAACTAATATCATTAATTCCAGTAATAGGTGCATTTATAAGTTTAGTAGTACTACTTATTGGATTAGGACTAATTTTAAATTGTATAAAGAAAACACAATATTAACTTGTGTTTTTATGAAGGAAGGATTTATGAACGACGATATAATTAAACAAATAAGCGAAAATTTAAATATAAAAGAAAAACAGGTTGTTGTAACACTTAAATTACTAGAAGAAGGAAATACTATTCCGTTTATTGCAAGATATAGAAAAGATGTTACAGAAGCTTTGGATGAAGAAAAAATAAAATCAATAGAAGAAGTATATAAATATCAAGTAAATTTATTAAAAAGAAAAGAAGATGTAATAAGATTAATAGATGAAAAAGGTCTTCTTACAGATGAATTAAAAAATGAGATTATGGCATCTTCTAAGTTAGTAGAAGTTGAAGATTTATATAGACCGTTTAAAGAGAAGAAAAAAACTAAAGCAACTGAGGCTATAAAAAATGGATTAGAAGGTTTAAGTAAAGAAATAATGGCTTTCCCAACTAAAGGTAATATAGAGATTATTGCTAAAAAATATTTAAATGATAATGTAAAAACAATAGAATCTGCTATAGAAGGAGCTGGATATATAATAGCTGAAGCTATTTCTGATAATGCAAAATATAGAAAAACTATTAGAGATAATACTTATAACTATGGAACTATTAAAAGTAAAATAAAGAAGAATGCTAAAGATGATAATAAAATATATGATATGTATTATGATTATGAAGAAAGAATAAAATACATTAAACCTCATAGAATACTTGCTTTAAATAGAGGAGAAAATGAAGGCGTAATTAGTGTATCTATTGAGTATGATAAAGAAAGGGTATTAAATTATTTAGAAAAAAGAATTATAAAAAATGATAAATCATTTGTTTTAGATATAGTAAAAAATGCTATAGAAGATTCATATAAAAGATTAATAGAGCCTTCTATAGAAAGAGAAATAAGAAGTGATTTAACTGAAATTGGAGAAGATGCTGCTATACAAAATTTTTCTAATAATTTAGAGAGTTTACTTCTTACACCACCTATGAAAGAGAATGTAGTACTTGCATTTGATCCAGGATTTGTTAATGGATGTAAAATAGCAGTTATTGACAAATGTGGCAATTACCTAGATTCAACTGTTGTAAAACCTTTTATAAAAAGTAGTAATGAAGATAAATTAATAGAACAATCTGAAATAATTGTAAAAAACTTAATAGATAAATATAGTGTAGATATAATAGCTATAGGTAATGGTACAGCTTCAAGAGAGTCAGAAAAATTTATTGCAAATATGATAAAAAAATACAATTTATCTTGTAAGTATGTAATAGTTAGTGAAGCTGGTGCCTCTATTTATAGTGCATCCAAACAAGCTATAGAAGAATTTCCAGATTTAGCTGTTGAAAAAAGAAGTGCAGTAAGCATTGGAAGAAGATTACAAGATCCACTTTCTGAACTTGTAAAAATACCCCCAGAAGGTATTGGTGTTGGACTTTATCAACATGATGTGTCCGAAAAGAAATTAAAAGATAATCTAGATTTTATTGTTAGTAAAACTGTAAATAATGTTGGCGTTAATGTAAATACAGCTTCAAGATCCCTTCTTAGTTATGTATCAGGAATAACTAAACGTTATATTGATAAGATAGTTGAATATAGAAATAAAATTGGTAAAATTAAATCAAGAAGTGAGTTAAGTAAAATATTAAGTGATAAAGTTTATGAACAATCAATTGGATTTTTAAGAATACCAGATGCTACTAATATATTAGATTCAACATCAATTCATCCTGAAAGTTATGATATTGCTTTAAAAGTACTTGATGAGTTTGAACTAAAATTAGAAGATGTTGGTACAAAAAAATTAATAGATAAATTAGATAATCTAGATTTAGATAAATATAAAACTAAGTTTAATGTAGATATATATACATTAGAAGATGTTATATCTTCATTAAAAAGGCCAAATAGAGATCCAAGGGACTCAATGCCTCAACCAATATTAAAAAGTGATATATTAGAACTTAAAGATTTAAGATTAGGTATGAAATTGCAAGGTACAGTTAGAAATGTAGTAGATTTTGGAGCTTTCATAGATATAGGATTACATGAAGATGGACTTGTTCATATATCAAAAATAACAGATAAATTTATAAAACATCCTAGTGAGATATTATCTGTAGGAGATATAGTAGATTGTTATGTTGATGAGATTAAATTAGATAAAAATAAAGTATCGCTTAGTCTTTTGCAACCAAAATAGATATTTTTGAAATAGTAGAATTATTTTCTACTATTTTTTTTGTTTAAAAGGATTTTTAATTCTTAAAGATAATAATATATATAGAAAATAAATTCTAGTTTTGTCGAAATTGTATAAATTAAAATATTTATGTGCTAAATTAAATAGGAAGGTGAATATATGCTAAATGTTGGAACTGAATTTAGAGAAGGGATATTATTTGTTAGATTAAGAGGTCATTTAAATAAAGATACAATAGAAAAAATGAATAAAAGAGTTACTAGGGTAGTTAAAGATAATGGTATAAGAAACATAGTATTTAATTTTTCTAACTTGAAATCTATAGATATGAAAGGTATTAATACAATTTTTTATAATTATGAATTGTGTAAAAGAAATGATGGGAGAAGTTTAATGTGTGGAAATAATAATAATATAAGAAAAAGACTAAAAAGGAGCAGACTAATTAATTATATATATGAAATACCAGATGAGTTATCGGCAATAAGAATATTAAATTTGAGGTGATAATATGGATATAAATAATATAATAGAAGAAAATAAAGGGCTTATATATTCTGTAGCTAATTATTTTAGAAATTATAATAGCAGAGAAGATCTTTATCAAGCAGGATGTTTAGGATTAATTGAGGCACTTAAAAATTATAATCCAAATATGAATACTAAATTTAGTACATATGCATATAGTTATATATTAGGAGAAATGAAAAAATTAGTAAGAGAAGATAAAAGTATAAAAATAAGTAGACAAATAAGTAAATTAAATTTAAAAATAGAAAAAGCTTATATATTGTTATCTCAGAAGCTTATGAAAGAGCCTACAGTAAGTGAGATAGCATCCTACCTAGAAATACCAGAATTTTTTGTCTCAGAAGCAATACTTAGTACTAACAAGGTAAAAAGTTTAGATGAATCTATAAATAGTGAGGGAAAGGATTTAACACTTATAGATATAATTGGTAAAAAAGATAATATAGATGATTTGATTTTTTTGAAAGACTCATTGAAAAAATTAAATCAAGATGAAATGACTATAATAAATAATAGATATATAAATGATTATACTCAAAGTGAAACATCAAAATTACTTGGAATAAGTCAAGTTCAAGTATCTAGAAAAGAGCAAAAAATTTTAAAGAAAATAAGGGAAAAAATAGTTGCTTAACAATGAAAATTATGCTATAATCTATATATGCACGGAGTAGTACTCAAGAGGCTGAAGAGGCGCC
Organism: bacterium; assembly: GCA_030531425.1. Classification (GTDB taxonomy): domain Bacteria; phylum Bacillota_I; class Bacilli_A; order RF39; family UBA660; genus UMGS1613. Next base: position 1,258 of record JAUNNO010000047.1, on the reverse strand, counting down.
CCTGCTAAGGGTGTAGACCGGGCAACTGGTGCGAGGGTTCAAATCCCTCCTGCTCCGCCATTTATAGATTATTAAGTCTTAACTTAAATATTAGTTAAGATTTTTTTGTTGTAAATGAAAAATATTTTTGATATAATTATTTGTGTAGTAGGTGAGGATATGAAAAAGCTTGGCGATAGAAATGATGCTAAAAGAGTAAGAGGTCTTGACGGGTTATCGCAAATACTTTTGGATTTAAAACCCAGAAGATGCGATAGTGATGTTTATATAAATCAAAAAATAGATGTTACAAATCTTGTTAAATATATGGAAAAAAGAAAAAAAGATAACAGTGATTTATCATATTTTCATGCATTTGTAACCGCTATAGGAAAGACTTATTATAATAGACCAAAACTAAATCGTTTTGTTGCAAACAGACATATATTTGAACACAATTCAGTAGTTATATCTTTTGTCGCTAAAGTATCATTTGATGATTCTAGTGAAGAAGTAATGGTAATGGTAGATATAAAATCTCATGATACAATAGATACAATAAGTAAACAAATAAAAGATAAAATAGAAAAAATAAGAAATAAATCATTAAAAAAAGAAGGAGCTAATAACGCTATAGATATATTTGGTAAAATGCCAAATATAATAAGAATTCCTTTGGTAGGTGGTTTTAAATTATTAGATAAATTTGGACTTCTTCCTAAATCTTTAGTTAAAGATAATATTTATTATAGTAGCTTAATAGTATCAAATTTAGGATCAATAAAATGTGGAGCAATATATCATAATATTACTAATTTTGGCACTTGTTCTGGATTACTTACTATGGGTGAAATAAAAGATGAAGAAGTATTAATAGATGGCAAAAAACAAATAAGAAAGATTTGTGAATTTGGAGTTAATTTAGATGAGAGAATAGCAGATGGATATTATTTTGTTAAATCTGTAAAATTATTAGAGTATATATTAGAACATCCAGAAACTTTAGAAGAAGAAATGAATAAAATTATAAATGTAGAAGAAGTTAGATAATAATTTCTTTTTTTAATTTTATATGTTACAATAAAGAAGGTGATACATTGAAAAAAAATGTAAATATATATAAATTTATTGTGCTTTTATGCTATGTTATACCTGCTTTTTTATTACTTTATTGTATCAAAGTTAGAATTAACCCAAATACTTATTTAGAAACTAAAACTAGATTATTTGTATTCTTTTTGATATTTGTTTTAATATATATAGCAGGATTAATATTAGT
>JAUNNO010000046.1 GCA_030531425.1 bacterium | reverse complement strand
TTTATTTATTGAAACAAACAAATTATATAAAGAAAGAAAGTTACTATTTAATAAATTTTTACTTGAAAGATATTTAAATGATTTTAAGTTTTTTAGAAAAAAAACTATAAATAATGTAGATAAAATGAAAAAAGATTATAAACATCTTTTTTATATTGATAATAAATATTTAACAGAGAAGTATTATTTAAAGAAAATGTTTGACAATAATAATAATTTATGATATTATTTTAAGCGTGTAGGACCTCATTCTACAACCACACAGAAAAGGTTTTTAAACGATTAGTACCTTAATGGTGAGTCTTAGTAAAAAAATAAAGGAGGTATTTATGAAAGCAGTTATAGAAACTGGTGGAAAACAATATTATGTTTCTGAAGGTACAGTTTTATTTGTTGAAAAGCTAGATGAAGTTAATGCTGGTGAAAAAGTTAAATTTGATAAAGTTTTAATGGTAGATGAAACTGTAGGTATGCCTTTTGTTAAGGGAGCATATGTAGAAGGTGAAGTTGTTAAAAACGGTAAGGGTAAAAAGATTATAGTTTATAAATATAATCAAAAGAAAAATTACCGTAGAAAACAAGGACATCGTCAACCATATACAAAAGTTGAAATTAAAAAAATAGTGGTAAAATAATGATAAAAATTGAAATAAAAGAAAATCAAATAACTATTATGGGTCATTCTGGGTATGATATAGAAGGAAAAGATATAGTTTGTGCTTCAGTATCAAGTATTTGTATTACTACAGTAAATGCTTTATTAAGTATTGATGAGGACTGTATAGAGTATACTGATAAAGATGGCTACTTAAAAATAGTTATAAAAAAACATAGTGAAGTAATTGACAAATTAATAACTAATATGAATAATTTGTTAATTGAACTTCAAAGTAAGTATAAAGAATATATAAAAATTAGATAGGGAGGTGTTCATCACATGAAGTTGATGACATTAAATATCCAATTATTCGCACATAAAAAAGGTCAAGGATCTACAAAAAATGGTAGAGATTCTGCTGGTCGTAGATTAGGAGCTAAAGCTTCTGATGGTGAGTATGTAACAGGTGGATCTATTATATATAGACAAAGAGGAACTAGAATTTATCCAGGAGTTAACTGTGGAATTGGTTCTGATGATACTGTTTATGCTAAAATAAGCGGATATGTAAAATATGAACGTTTAGGAAAAGATAAAAAACAAGTTAGTGTTTATGAGACTATTTAATAGTCTTTTTTTGCGCTTTTTTGACACTTATTATTTCTATTAATAGTTTTTTATTGTGTTTTTTTTTAAAATATCATATAATTATATATGAGGTAGGATAATATGGAAGAAAATAAAAAAGCAAATGCATCTTTAATTGCATTAATAATAATACTAATATTGTTTGTGTTAGGTTTATCTATTTATATAGTTTATGATAAATTTATAACTAAAGACGCCAAAGTTGAATCAAAATCAGAAATAGAAGAAAAGAAGGATGTAGAAGAAGAATTAGATTATGATATAACAAAAGCTCAAGAATTATTGTATAATTACTTAAAAAATGAAAGGGACTGGTTCAATATTAATGTATTTAGGTCTTTATATGGAGAAGATTTAAAAGCATTAATATCATTAGAAAAATTATCAGATGATAAATGCAAACAGCAAGGATATGCTTTTGATACTAAAGAGTTTGCTAATTGTAAGATTGGATTAAAGATTTCTTTTGATGAAGTAAATTTGAAATATCATGAATTATTTAGTAATGGTGATATGCCAAAACAAGAAATTACAACTCAATCTGGATCTTGGAATTATGATGGTTCTCAATATTATATAAATCAAGATTGGGGAGTTAGCGGATATTTTGGATATTTAGATTATTTATTAAAAGATGCTAAAGCAAAAGAAGATAAATTATATATAGATGTTTATGCTTATTTAGTAAATATAGGAGAACAAGGACAATTATTGTCATTAACAAAACCATCTAATAATAATATTATTCATGATTTTGGTGGATCAGATTCAAATAGTAGGGAAGAAATAATAACAAATTATATAAATAAAAATAAAGATTCGTTACCAGTATATAGATTTAATTTTACAAAAGCAAATGAAAATTATGTATTAGTAAGTTTAGAATTAAAATAACCTAAAAAGGTTATTTTTCTTATAAAAAAATTATGAATATATATTGGAGATAAATTAAATAAAATTATAAACTTATTTTAAAATAAAGAACCAAGAAGTAACATTTAATGGTCTTTTTTTATACTAAATATAGATTAATAATTAATAATTTGATATACTAATAATAGGTGATAATGTGAAAGCACTAATAACAGGAGCATCTTCTGGAATAGGAAGAGATATGGCTAGGTATTTAAGTAGCATTGGTTATGATTTAATAATAGTTTCAAGGGATGAGGATAAATTAAATGAGTTAAAAGACGACTTAAACACAAATGTAGAAGTGATTCCTATGGATTTAACTGTTGAAGCTAATTGTGAAAATTTATATAAAAAAGTAAAAGATAAAAATATAGATGTACTTATAAATAATGCTGGATTTGGTCTTGCTGGTGTATTTAATAAAACTGATTTTAAAAAAGAAATGTCTATGATAGATTTAAATATTAAAGCATATCATATACTAACAAAATTATTTGTAACTGATTTTATAAAAAGGAATAGTGGATATATATTAAATGTAGCATCATCTGCAGCATTTCAACCAGGACCTTTAATGACAACATATTATGCAACAAAATCATATGTTTATAGTATGACTTTAGCATTATATGAAGAATTACGCCATAAAAAAAGTAATGTACATATAAGTTGCCTATGTCCTGGGCCTGTTAATACTAATTTTAATAATGTAGCAAATTGTGAATTTAAAGTAAAAGCTTTATCAAGCGAGTTTGTAGCAAAATACGCTATAGATAAAATGTTTAAAAATAAATTATTAATAATACCAGGTTTTACGATGAAATTAGGATATATTTTTGGGAAAATTGTTCCAAGTAAATTAAAATTAAAAATAATTTATAACATTCAATATAGAAAAGTGAGTGGTAGAAAGTGAAAAAAGGTTTTACTTTAATAGAATTATTAGGTGTTGTTATTATTTTAGCATTATTAGTTATTATAACTTTTCCAACTGTAATAAACTTCATAAAAAAATCAAATGATGTAATAGATGATGCAACACTTAACTTAGTTTATAGTGCACTTGATAATTATATAAATGAAAATGAAAATGATTTTGAAAAAAATAACAATTTAAATTCGTGTGTATCATTTGATGATCTTATAGAAAGTGGCTTCTTAAAAGAAGATTTAATATCAAATTTAGATGCTTCTATTATAAATAATAAAAGCATAAATGTGTCTTTCAATGATAAATATAATTATAATATAGTTGATAATAGCGAGTGTAAATTAACTGAAAATCAAATAAAAAAAATAGTAAATGCATATGCAGTTAAAATAGAGAATGAAGTAAAAGCAAAATCTCTTGAAAATCCAGATGTAAATTATGATGGCTTTTATTCAATATCAAATGAAGGTCAAACTTTAACAAGCACCTTGAATACATTAAGGGTATCTGATGTTACTGATGCATTAACTGCAGGTACTATTCGTATAGAGGATAGTGAAGTAACAAGCATAACTAATGGAATACTAAAAAGTTTCGGAATAACAGTAAGTGGGGATAATATAGCGAGTTATCCAATTTCAAATACTAATAGTATTTTGGCTGCAGATTTTAATGCCAAAATAAAGAAATTGGTTAATGGCTTAAGTTCTGCATCTATAGAAACAAAAGATACGGTAGTTAAATATATATATTTCTTACCAAGTGGAATGATGCCTGATGGCTATACTAAAGAAAGCTTAAATCAGTTGGCCCATACATCTGTATCGACTATTCCAAATCATATAGTAGCTTATTTTGATTCAAATAATACATCTGTGTACGTTGTGAGTGATAATAATATATATCTTAATGAATCATCAGGTTCAATATTCAAAAATTTTAAGGTTTTAGAGTATATATATAATTTAGAATATGTAAATACATCTCTAGCAACAAATATGTCATCAATGTTTTATAATTGCAACAATTTAGTTGAAGCTAACTTGGCTAACTTTAATACATCTAAAGTAACGAGTATGTCATCAATGTTTTATAATTGTAACAATTTAACCAAAGCTGTTTTGGATAGTTTTGATACATCAAAAGTAAAAGATATTTCCTCTATGTTTAATAGATGCAGTGTAATAGAAAGTATAGATTTTAAAGGCTTTGATACATCTCAAGTAACAAATATGTCTTCTATGTTCTATGAGTGTATAAAATTAGTTAATTTAGATCTATCAAGCTTCAATACATCTAAAGTAACAAATATGTCTTCTATGTTTTATAGTTGTAAAGTATTACCAACTTTGAATTTAAACCATTTCGATACATCTCAAGTAGCAAATATGTCAAATATGTTTTATAACTGTGCCTCTTTAACTGAATTATTGGTAGTAAACTTCAATACACATTTAGTAACAAATATGTCATCAATGTTTAATAGAACACGTAAGTTGACTGAATTAAACTTATCAAGCTTTTATACACCACTAGTAACGAATATGTCATCCATGTTTTATGAATGCGGAGCAAAACAAATATATATGCCGAATATAATTTTTTCAAGCGTTACAAATTATACATCAATGTTTACATCAGTTCCTAATAATATAAATATAGAAGTTAAAGACGAGGCTGCCAAATTATTTATAGAATCAAGACTTGCTGATGTTGGTAAAACAGGAAATGTAACTTATAATTAATTATTTGATAGCTAAAATTAGCTATCTTTTTGTTGAATATGTTAATTTCCATGTCATAGGCCGTACACTTTAGTACGTAATTTGTTTGAGAATTGGTTTATAAATAATTCCTGGTTTTAGCCAAGGCAGTAGAGTTAGTTCAAACTGATAAAAAAAGTTATATTCAATATGTAGAAATATAACAAAAAATCTTGTGGCAAATATTTATGAAACCTATAAAGAAGAGGTGGTACAGTAATACAAGAGATAATAAAGGCATACATAGAAGATCAAACAGATTATATAGAAAAAATATTTAAAATAACTAACTGACTTTAAGCCTTAAAAAATGGTTTACATGGTTTAAGTAGTTTAGTACAGAGTGATTGACAATTCTATACAAAAATGGTATTATTGTAAAGTAGTAAGGTAGGAGACAGCTTATGAAAAAAGATAATAAACTTATTGTGATAATAATAATAGCAGCAATAATAATTGCCTTTGGGATTGTTTTAGGAATTAATTATAATACGTGGTTTGGTAAGAAAGATATAGAGCCTCAAAAAGTAGAAAAATCTATGGATGAAAATGCGGGAGATTATGTTGAAGAAGAAGTAGAAAATTATAATGGGGCTAATGTTATTTTACCAGGATGGACTGAATTGCATATTGAAGCAAATACAAAAGAGATTACAAAAGGAATTGACTTTTACAATCCAAGTGGTAATAATGGTTATTATTATTTAACATTTCAACTTAAAATAAATAATGAGGTTTTGTATGAATCAGGTTTAGTTGCACCAGGTAAGCATATACAAAAAATAACCTTAAAAAGAGCATTAAAAGAAGGCGTTTATGATGCGACTATATTTATGCAACCATATAAGTGGGATAAAGCGACTCCTACTAATAATGCAAATGTTAGGATTAAACTTGTAGTTGGATAATTATAAGTTAATCATATATTTTTTAAAAAATATATCACTAATTGGAGGAGGTGAAAATATGAAAAATTTATCAAAGAGTTTGGCAGTTGCATTGTGCTTTGCATTGGTTGCTCCTTGTATAGCTTTTGCTGAGACAGAAGCAGATACACAAACTACTGATGTAGAGTATGTTGTTGCTGAATCATATGAATGGACTGTACCAGCTGAAACTGTAGATGCAGATGGTGGAGAACTTGCTGTTTCTGTAACAAAAAATGTTATAGCTGCTAATCATTCATTAGTTATAACAGTAGCTTCCCAAAATAGTTGGTATTTAGTAGATGCTACAGAGGCTACAAACAAACTAGCTTATACAATAACTCCACAAGGCGGTAGTGCTTGGAATACAGATGCAATTTTAACAGTATCTGCAGGAACTAATACAGGTTCAGTAACAGGTATTGGAGCTGTTACAAAAGCAGCAGTAGAAAAAGCTGGAACATATAAAGATGTACTTACTTTTACTGCTTCAGTAGATTCTAATAATTAATGAGAGTTTTCTTGAGAAAACCTCATAATATAAGGAGATAAAAAATCTCTTTATATTAGGAGAATAAAAGTGTTAAGGTGATTAAATATGAAAAGAAAATATTTTATTATATATTTATTATTGTGCCTAATTGCTATTCCTAATTGTGTAATTGCAGTTGGAAAAGAAGTTGATGTTACATATAATATTCCAGCAAATATTAGTTTTAATAATAAAGATATAATAATAAATGAAAAAGTAAATGTTGGTGAAAAAATATTAGAACCTTCTCATATAGAAATATCAGGATATGAGTTTTTGGGGTGGTTTTTAGATGATAAAAAATGGAATTTTGATGAAGATGTTGTAAGAGAACATATGACTCTTAAAGCTAAATATGCTTATGTAGATGGTTATATTAAAGATGTGACTGATCCCGCCCAAAATTATATGAATGCATCTGCTTTATTTAATTCTGATGATATACCTTTAACTTTGGATGATGTAAATTATATAGATTTAGGATATAGAATTGAAATATTATTAAAAGTTGAAAAACTTGAAAGTATTGATAAACAAGATGAAAAAATGATTCTTGAATTATTAAATAAAAATAAATTGGTATTAGGTTCAGTTTTTGATGTTGAATTATTAAAAACTATAGATAAAAAAGATTCTAATATGGAACCAATATATGAAACAAGTAGTGATATAAGTGTTAATTTAATAATCCCAGAAAGTATTAGAAAATTAAAAACAAAATATGCAGTTATAAGAATACATGATGGGAAATGCGAATTAGTATATACTGGCTTGCCTGATAAAAATTGGAATATAACATTTAAAACAAATAAATTTTCAACATATGCAATTGCTTATTTTGAAGATATAAATAATCCAAAAACATATGATGGAATATTTACATATACCATTTTGTTAGGTGCGTCATTTACTTGTATAATTTCAATAGTATTATTTTATAGAAAAAAAAGACATTAATAAGGAGGTAAATCCTGATGAAAAAAATTTTGAAATTATGTTTAATAATTTTTACTTTTCTAATTCTTTTAAATAGGGCTTTTGCTTATGATATAAATAATCCAAAGCCTGTATCTGAAAGATCATATACTAGTGGGAATTATGTTACTTTATTAGATGGTTCTACTTGGTATGTTTGGGATGATTGCCCTTCTAGTCAATCAGGAATAATATTGTTTGCAAGCGATAATATAGAGAATAGTATTAGTTGGGATACTGTAATAAATGATAGAATATCAAGGTATAAATCAACATTAGGCAGTAGCTTAAGTAATGCAGGTGGGAATTCTGATAATTTAGCTGTGGATATTTTAGGTTTAGCGGCTGTTTTATCTAAAACTGGCGGTTTGACTACATTTTCAACTCCATCGTGGCTTACAAATTCTAATTTTTGGTTAAAAGATATATCAACAGCACCTAAAGTATATGTTGTTTGGAGTCAAAATAATGGAACTGCTGTAATAAGCGATTGGGATTATACAGAAACCTTATATTGGGGATTTAGACCTTATATATCATTATATAAATCAAATATTAGAGGTAAGTATTCTGTAAGTACTAGTACCACATCAAATGGAAGTGTTTCTGCTTTAACATCAACAAATAATGAGTATTATGATCTAGATGAGAAGATAACGGTTACGGTAATACCAAATACTGGATACAAATTAAAATCTAATAGTTTAAAATATAATGAGACTACAGTTATTGGTAAGGACTCATCTAGTAATTATGCATATTTAGGACCAAATTCGAATACAAACGTATCAGCAGAATTTGAACCAATAGATTATAGTATTATATATCACAATGTAGATGGTTTAGAAAATTACAATCCAACATCATATAATATAGAAACATCAACCATAACTCTTACAAGTTTATCTAAAAAAAATTATAGTTTTGAAGGATGGTATAGTGATGAACAATTTGAAAATTTAGTGACTCAAATTCCAAAAGGTTCTACAGGAAATATTAATTTGTTTGCTAAATGGGAGATGAGTGCACCTTCATATGAAATATCTATACCATCAACAATAATTGCAAATAAAAATACAGGAAATTTTGATATTATTGCAGGAAATTTTGAAAATGTAGAAGGATCTGTTGAAGTGAGTTTAATTTATCCAAATGGTGGCTTTAAATTAAAACATTCATCAAATGATGAGAGAGAATTTCATTTATATAAAGGCTCATCTAGTATAGAAGCAAATGAGATAACTAATTTAAATTTAGTTGCAGCTAATTTTTCTAGCGAAGGAACTCAAGGTATGTATTATACTATAGGCGATGGAAAATATGCAGGATTATATAATGGAACTTTAACTTTTAATATTGATTATATTGATAGCTAATTTATAACGAAAAAATTCTTTTATATTTTTTTTGACTTTTATGTGAATAGGTGATATACTTTAATAGTAAGAAAGTAGGGGAATTTATGAATAAGAAATTAATATTCAGAATATTGGGGGCTTTGTCATCAGCATTAATAATAGTATCAGTGTTTTTACCTTATGTTAGTGCTCTTGGTTATACAAAAAGTTTATGGCAAGTTCATGATGCAGCAAGTTCTTTGTATTTACCAATAATAATACTTGTTTTTGGGGTTTTAGCCACAATTTTATTTATGATAAATATAAAAACCGAATTTGCTTATATGAGTGCTGGAGCTATTTTGTTTTACGTTGTAGTAGAAGGCGTTGACATAATAAATCAAGAGATGTTAGGAAATATGGGGTTGGGATATTATTTATTATTAGTTGGTGCAATAGGAGTAGGTTTGTTTGCATTTTTATCTAATTTGAAAGACAGAAATAATAATTCTTCAATTGTTTCAAATGATGTAAATAATTTTAATAATAACAACGCAATTTCAAATTTAGAATCTATAGATCAGATGCAATCATTGAATTTAAACAATCAAGTTGATATTAATAGTCAGGTTGTAAATCCAGTA
>JAUNNO010000045.1:6928-9633 GCA_030531425.1 bacterium | reverse complement strand
TATTTTAAAATATTTACCATCTATTAAATCTAGATTTAATATAACATCTTTATCTAAGTATCCTATACTTTTATGAGATTTATCATATATTTTTTGCTTTTTTAAGGTTATAACATACTCATTAAAATTTTTACTTACTTTAGCTTTATTATAAAAATTTATAAAAAATATTAATAATACAAAAAACAATATTATTATAAAAACATATATAACTCTTTTTTTCATAAATACTTCATTATCTCCATATCAACTAAGTCAATAAACTTTTTACTATTACTTTTATATTTTTTAGGTTTAAAAGAATCAATATTCTTTATGATATCACCTAATTTATTAAAATCATCTAAAGATAAAATATAACCTTCTTTTGTAAAATTATCAATTATTTGTAACTGATGATTATTAGTGTGTTCCTTATATTTTTTTAGTCTAGCAACAGCTATTACTTTTTTATTATTTTTTAATCCAGTTATTATTGATCCAACGCCACCATGTGTTATTAAAATATCACATCTTTTTATTAAATCATCAAATTCATCAATTGGGATTAAATCAAAAATTTTCATATTATTTGTTTTATAATTATAGCTATATCCTGCTTGAACTATTACCTCATCTTTAATATTTCCTAACTTAATTTGTTTATCTATTGCTTTAAGTAATCTATCAAATTTTTTATCTTGAGTACCTAAGGTAACTAATATCATTAGAAAATCCACCCCCCATATTTTGCTTTAGGATACAACTTTAACATACTTTCCCATTGAACTATAAAAGTATCAGATATAGGATAAACTAATTTTCCAGCTAAAGTTTTAGACTTGCTATTTGCTAGGGTTTCTATATATATTATTTTACTTCCAAATATTTTTCCTATATAACAAATTGGAACTGCTGTATGTGTGCCTGTTGTTACTATTAGTCTAGGATGTATTTTTATATATAAATATAAAGATCTAAACGAATTAAATATAAATTTAAAAAAATACGAAATTTTATGATCCTTTGTACCATATAATGTATAAAATACATTTTTATATTTATTTTTTAAATTTATAGTTGATTTTGTCTTTTCAGTAACCAAAACCGAATCATATTTTTTAATTAATGAATCTAATTGTAATAATTCATTTAAATGACCGCCTGTTGAAGAAATAAACATTACTTTTTTACTTTTCAATTAAATCAATCCATTTCTTTTTTAAATTAGTTGACATATATTTTTGAACTTCTTTATAACTATTTTTACTTAAACTATTAAGTTTATCATTGTCTTGAATTAATAATTCAATTTTATTTGCCATTTCTTTTATATCTCTATTATCAATTAAATATCCAGTGATATTATCTTTTATAATTTCGCAAGCCCCACTAGCAGATGAAAAACTAATACAAGGTAGCCCATAACTCATCGCTTCTATTAATACGATACCAAAAGCCTCATTCAAAGAACTCATTACATATATAGAAGAGTTTTTATATAGAATATCAAGTTCTTCTTTAGTTTTATACCCTAATAATTTAATATTATTAGATAATTTTTTTGATTGAATTAAATTATTTAAATAATTATACTCCGATCCATCTCCTACAATATTTAAATTCCAATCTGGATATTTTTTTAAAACAATATCCATAACATCTATCAAAGAAGAAAAACCTTTTACTTTTTCTAATCTGCCTACAGCAATTATATTTTTATTATTTAAATTTGATTTTTCACTTGGTAACTCCTCTATTGAATTTGGAATATATATGACCTTGCATTTTATTAATTTATCATAAAATTTTTTAAGCTCACTTGATACAACTACAAAATAATCTAATCTAGCAGTAGAGTTTACTATTTTTTTTATATATTTACTATTATTATTATGGTGATTGTGATCACTACCTATTTTTAAAACATTATCTTTAGCATATTTTCCTAACCATTTATTATGAATATCTCTTGTAGATATAATAACATCACTATCACAATTTTTTATATAATTTATCATAGTATGTTTTTTTAAATATAATATTTTTATACTTTTAAAACCCTCTTTAATAAATTTAATAAATTGAAAACTTTTTAAATATTTTATTAATTTATCTTTATTAGGTTTTAAATCTTTAATTAAATATTTTACATCAATATTTTCATTTAATTTAAAAAAAGGTTTTTGTTGTAATTTATAAGTTGATACTATCTCAACATTATAATCACTGCTAAGAGAATTCGCTAAATTAGTTATGAATCTCTCTATTCCACCATATCCCAAATGAAGGGATAAAATAGTTATTTTCTTCACCATATCACCTATATAAATTATACAATAATTAAAAAAAATAGTAAAGAAAAAGTACAAATTTAAAATTTGTACTTAATTTTCACCATAATATATAATTGGAGGTGTTAACTTAAAAAAATTATTATTTTCACGAGACTTAAAAATAAAATCTTTTAATTCTTTATTTTTAAATGCTTCATTTCTTTTTATTATATAATTTTTTTTATCTGAATTAATTTTATTTAATGTTTCAATATAATATTTGCTATTTATAATACTAATTATCAAATTATACAAATTATCATATATATAATTTATATAATCATCTAAGTCATTTAAATCAATATAATATAATTGATTAAATATATACTCTTCTATCCTCCAAGAATAAGTATAAAATTTTAATAAATCTAAATTAATATTAACAATATC
>JAUNNO010000045.1:0-6918 GCA_030531425.1 bacterium | reverse complement strand
ATACTAGCTTCATATCCATTAATAGATAAAAACATATCTTTATACTTTAATATTCTACTATCCACTATTTTCAAAATATCTATCATACTATATCCGGGTTTAGTTCTCATAATAGAGTTTTCCCTTATATAATACTCATAATATGGTCGATTTAAATAAGCAATTTTATTAGATTTTAATAATATAAAAGGATTAGTACTCAAATCTTCATATTTATCTTCTATATATTTTATATCTAATTCATCAAACAAGCTTTTTTTTATAATTTTATTACAAGTTGATGGCATTATTGTTGTATACATAATTCCTTCATATTTATTGAACTTATTATTATTAAAAATATAATCAACTGCTGAAGTAGCAAATTTACCATCATTAGTTATTGTTAACCAATCATAAACAACAACATCAATATCATCTTCTAAATACTCTAAGCAATCAATAAAATATCTTATATTTATAGTATCATCAGAATCTATTGAAGCAATATATTTTCCTTTAGCTTCTTTTAATCCGACATTTCTAACATTCCCTAATCCTTTATTGCTTTGGGTAATTTTTCTAATTAATTTTGGATATTTTTTTACATATTTATCAATAATCTCATCTGAATTATCTGTAGAGCCATCATTAATAACCAAAATTTCCATATAATCAATTTTGGCTTTTATTATAGAATCTAAACACTTAGACAAATATTTTGATGTGTTATATACAGGAACAATTACAGATAATAATAATTCACTTTTTTTACTAATGGTTGGCTTGTTTTCAATTACTTCAAGAAAATTATCCAAAGCTTGCTTACTCTTTTCAGTATATTTTTTTCTAAATGCTTTATATTCTTCAAAAATTTTTTCTTCATTTTGTATTGCATAGTCAATTTTATTAGATATTTCATTAATATCATCATCACTATTAACAAAAAGGTATTTTCCTAAATCAGGGAAATCTTGTAAAATACAATTATTTCCAAGTAAACAAAGAACTCCCAAATCCATGCTTTTAATAAAATTCATATCCAAAAAGCCAGAAAAATTTACATTTAGATTTATTCTATTTGAATATAAATCTGATATTGATTTTGCTTCAATGTATTCTATATTGAAAGTTTTTAAAAAATTTCTAACTTCATTGCCATAATCAAAAATCTTAGAAATATATTTATTATTCAATTTTACAGCACTTAACTCATTAAAGTAACTGCAATTTGGATTTATGCTACTATTTATTAAACCTATTGTATTGATTTTAGAGCTATTAGCTTTATATTTTGGAATCTCCTGATCTAATACAATATTAAATATATTTTTGTTATTGCTTAAAGCTTTATATAAATTGCAATCTAAAAAACCAAGTTTTTTTATTTGCTTTTTAATATGTAAATCATAAATTTTTAAATAAGAATCATAAATATCATTTATAGATAGTTCATCAATTGAATAAGTAAATATAATATCTTTTTCACCATCAAAAGAAGATATAATATCATTAAATTCAAGTATGTAATTAACAAAAATTATTTTTTTTATATTACTTGTTTGCAAAACTTTTTTTAAATTTTCAATATCTCTATTAAAATCATCAACATAATATACATTTTTAAAATTGTAATTAAATACATCAAGTAACTCTTTGTTCTGCCTTGGCAATACTATTAAATAATTTAAATTATATATTATATTACTTTTAAACTTCAACATATAACCACCTACATTTTTAAAAATTCATTTATCTGAATTTTACTTTCCTCAAAGTTTTGAATACTGAACTTTTTGTATAATTTAATAATTTTATTTGAATTATTTGTTGCAGAAATAATTTTATCTTTTATTTCTATGATTGATTCCTCATTTTTTACAACCACTAAATCCTCTAATTCATTATTAATAAAATAATGATGATTATTTCCAGTTATGCAAGGCACTCCCATTTCCATGCTTTCCAACGGTAACATTGGTGCACATTCGGAATTTGTAACATATAAATTTATATCATTAGTTGATAATCTTTTTATCATTTCCTCTCGCGGTATAGAATTTTCTGAACCCACTAATTTAACATTTAAAGTTTTAGCAAACTTTACAGCTGATTCATTTAAAGGTACCATATCAATTACAGCATTTGGTATTAAAGAAACAGCAGCTATTTGTGAAAACATATTTTTTCGCCAATCATCGCACTTAGCGGCATATATTCCTACTTTTAAATAATTTCTCTTTTCTTTTTTTTCAGGGCAAATATTAGTTGTAACTTTATTTGTTATAAAATATGAATTAAAACCTTGACTTTTATAAAACTCAATTAAACTTTTTTTACAAGTAGCCATAATATCTATTATGCCTTTTCTATGTAATTCGATTATTTCTAGGTTTCTTTGCCACCCATACCAATCTAAAACTTGCGAATGACTACCGTGCCAATATGTTTTAATTTTTATATTGGGATTCATTTTTTTTATACATATTGCCAAATCTTTCCACCCTTTTGCAAAAGAACTAAAAATTACTTGATTTATATTGGATGAATTTATGGCAAATGCAATTTTTTTTATGTCTTTCTTAGAAAAAATTTCACAACAGTCCACTAAATTCTCAAACAATTCTTTAGTAGCACTTGTTACTCCAGACCAATCAGAATTATAAAAAACAATATAATCTTTATCTACCATTTTTTCTATTAAATCTAAAGTTAAATTAATTCTTTTATAATAATTAATTGAATTTAAATAATTCTTCTTCCTATCAATATTTCTCTTTATAGTAATTGGAAATAATATTACTCTTCCAATTTTTCTAATAAAATCCTTAATTTTCCAATAAGTGTTTAAAAGTTTCAAAGTATAATTTTTTCCAATTTTTCTTACCATTTCATTAATAAATCTTTCTTTAAATGGTACCCATGATGCATCATAGTAATGTACCATACAAGTATTATCAGTAAAAATATTATTTTCTCTGTTATATGAAAGTGGATAAAAATATTCTCTTGGATAAATTATAATATCATCTAATTTTTGAATGGATTTACAGTTTACATATTCAAATCCGCTTTTTTCCAATATTTGTGTTATTAATTTAGGAATACTATTATTCGACAACTCATTTAAATCAAATGTCTTAAAAGATTTATATTTTTCTAATAATTTGCAGGTTAAATTAGAATTTCTACTTTTTTCATACCAAACACCAACAGCTATAAAGCCAGAATCTTCAACACCTAAAAAAGAACCTTGAGATATTATATCTTTTATGTCTTTTGTTATTTCCATATCTGTATCAAAATATATACCACCCATTTCATTTAATGCCTTAGTTCTTACATAATCTGATACAAAAGCCCATTTTTTATTATCATATGCACCTCTTATAAAAGGACATTCATCTAAGTTAACATTTGATTCATTCCACTCAATAATTTCATAATCAGGAAGATATTTTTTCCAACTTTTGATGCATTTTTTAGCAAGTTTTGGCAAAGGTTTTCCTCCAAACCAACAATAATGAATATATTTCTTATTTTTCATTAGAACCTCCTCGTATGAATTTTAAAATTTTTCTAAATGGTTTTGTTATTTTCCAACTTTTTGATGATAGAATTTCTCTAATATTATTTTCAAGTTGAATATTTTTTTCACATATTAATTTACATTTTTCTTCTAACTCGCACTTTTTTAAATAATTAGATCTAATATTATTTTCTCTCTTCAAATTGATGATACTATGATTATTTAAAATATAATTGTAATGTTTTATATAAATTTCAAATTCTGAAGGATTAGTCATTCTGAAATCTAAATACTCATTCTCCAAACATAATGAATATGGAACATAATAACAAAAAAACAAAAAATTTAAATCTATAATATTTATTACATAATCATCATTATATTTTAAATCTGTATATGAAAATACAGAAAATGGCATTTTTCCTAAAGTATAACAAGTTTTGCCTAATATCATAGCTTCAAAATTTATATTCGATACTGATGATATTATTTTATGACATCTGGATACAAATTTCAAAGAAGAATTTGAATTATCAATATCAAAATCACAATCATAACTATAATTTGCATCTGCAGGATGTTTTCTTAATAAAATATTTTCAGTTTTTTCAAAAGTAATAATTTTTTTTAATAATTCATCATTTTGAATAGAATTTGTTGATAATGTTTCAAAATCTTTTTTCAAACCAAGAGCCACTCCAACATCATATTCTTCTATTGTATTTAATTGTTTTATTTTATCGGATTCTAATATTAAATTTAAAATTTGCGTCCTGGAAAGAATAGGAAAATCATCTTGCTTCTTTTTATATTCAGTTAAAAACCTTTTATATCTAAATTCTAATTCATTATTAGAATACTTATTACTAAATTGAAAATAGCTCAATCCAAAATTATAATACTTTTTTCTTACTCCTGATAATTCCATTTCAATAACTTTAACGCCATATTTCTTTGCAAGTTGAGATATAGTTTCATTGTGTCTCCACACTATAAAGCCACCAATATTTTTATACTTACAAAAAATATCATTTAAAATACTATCTAGGATTAAATATAATGAATTGTTTTTTTTATTCATCAACTTTATCCAAGCTTCTTCTTTTGATTTAAAATTATTTATAACTGATTTTGTTTGTTCCTCATCAATAATATAAAAATCAACATTATTTATTATTTTTTCATCAATACTATTTATTTCATTAATTTGATATACCTCATCCATAAAATCTTTATTAAAACTAAAAATTTTTTCTAGATAATGTTTTTGAACTACAAAAGGCCATTTGTTTTTTGCGGCATAATAAGCAAATTTACAAAAACTACCAAAAAAAATTGGAATATCATTATTATGATCTATGCCAAATACAATTGGAATATATTTCATATTATTTCATCCCTTTTATAATATTTTCAACTCTTTTTAAATCTTTTGTTGTGTCAACAGATAATGTATGACAATCAACATCTACAAAATGTATTTTAATATGGTTTTCAATATATCTTAGTAAATCTATATCTTCAATTATTTCTAAATTCCCACGGGCTGTATTAACATAAAAGTCTAAAGCTTTTTTATTAAAAGCATAAACACCTACATGTTTTTTATAAATGCAATCCATGCTTCCTTTTGGATAAGGAATAGGGCTCCTAGATATATAAACTCCTTCTCCTTTATTATTAGTTACAACCTTTAGATTTGTAAAATCTATTACTTCAACAGGATCGGTAACAGTTGTAATAATATTTCCAACATAAATTTCTTTACACTTTTTTTTAGGTATAACACTTATTATAGTTTTAGGATCAATTAAAGGCTCATCACCATTTATTGAAATATAAAAATCCGATTCTATTTTTTCAGATACTTCATGTAACCTGTCTGTAGGTGTTTGATGTTTATCACTAGTCATCAAAGCTTTCATACCATACTTTTCACACACATCAAAAATTCTTTTATCGTCAGTTGCAACTAATATATCATCAAATTCTTTAACTTTTTTCACCTGCATATAAGTCCACCATATCATTGGTTTACCACATATATCTGCTAATGGCTTACCTTCAAACCTACTTGATTTATATCTAGCTGGTATTATACCTATTACCTTCATTTTTATTAACCCTCTCCCACCTGTGATTTATAATATTTTTCACATATTTTTTTTGTATCACCTATTTCAACAACCCTACCATGTTCTAACCAAATAACTTTATCGCATAAATCCTTAATTGATTGTAAGGAATGTGAAACATATAAAACAGTTGTTCCACCTTTTATCATACTCATCATTTTTTGTTTACTTTTTTCTTGAAACTTTAAATCCCCTACTGATAATATTTCATCTACTATAAGGATTTCTGGTTCAACAACCGTAGCTATTGAAAAAGCTAGTTTTGCAGTCATACCAGAAGAAAAGTTTTTAACAGGCACATCTAAAAAATCTCTAAGCTCTGAAAATTCAACTATTTCATCAAATTTTTCATCTAATAACGCTTTTGAATATCCTAATATTGCTCCATTAAGATATATATTTTCTTTTGCTGTAAGATTTGCATCAAATCCTGCACCTAATTCTATCATAGGTGAAATTGCACCTTGTACTTGTACTTTACCTTTAGTTGGTTTCATAACACCACTTACTACTTTTAAAAGTGTACTTTTTCCAGCACCATTACTTCCTATTATACCTACAACTTCACCTTTTTTTATTTCAAAGGAAACATCTGAAAGAGCATAAAAGTCTTTTTTGTTTTTTTTGTTCTTTTTCCTTTTACCACTAAGTAAGTCAATAAATTGTTCTTTAAAAGATGTAGCTTCGACACCTAGATCAAATTTCATAGAAACATTATCTACTCTTATCATTCTATTCCTCCTATACATAATATATAAATTTATCTTGTTTTTTCTTAAATGCTATTGAGCCTATTAATAATGTTACAACGCCTATCGCACCTAATATTAAAAGTGTTGTAAGAGATGGCCTTTCGCCTGTTAATACAATACTTCTTGTAGCAGTTAAAAATTGATACAAAGGATTGAACTTAAATATTCCTTGTAATTTTTCTGGTAATATTTGAATACTATAAAATACTGGTGTTAAATAATTCCAAATCATTATTATAATTCCATATATATAAAACATATCCCTTAAAAATACTGATATACAAGAAAGAAGTAATCCAATTCCTACTGTAAACATAAAAAAGCACGCAAATATATAAGGCAAAAATATATAAGTCCAAGTTATAGGACAAGCATACTCACCAAGTCCAATATGTGATAGTAAAATTATTCCTATCCAAGGAATTAAAGTAAGTAAGAAATTTATACCTACAAATAAACATTTAGCTATTGGAAATATATATTTAGGAATATATACTTTATTTATTAACATAAAGTTTTCTAC
>JAUNNO010000044.1 GCA_030531425.1 bacterium | reverse complement strand
TAAAACTTTCTAATGGTACTATAGACAAAACTTCAGAAACATTTTTAACATACAATGATAAAGATACATTAACTTATGATGGAAATAACAAATTAGTATTCGGTGAAGCTAAATCTCCACAGCCACAAGAAAAATATGGATATATGTGGTATACAGGAGAATTTGTAGATGGTCCAAGTATAAATGGAGATGGTTCAAGCCTAGCAACAACCCTACCAGATGATAAAACATATTATCTAAAATACAAATTAGATGATACAAATGTAGTAACAAAAGCATATGCATGTGTTATATTTGGCGAAGAAGAGTATTGTTTAGAAGGTGGATCTGCTGATACTTATGGATGGGATACAGATGAAGCTCATTCTACAGGAAATGTAAAAGTATTATATGATATCCAATCTGCAAATATTACAGGAGTTAGTTGCAACTTCAGCTCTGGCAGCTCTAGCTACTCTAGCTGCAGCGTCGGTTCAGTTTCTTTGACTGCGCTTTCGAATGGCTTTGTCTATGCGAGCGTTGGCAGTGGCAATTGCCGTGCCGATGACGATGGTAGTTCGCATTGCGTGAGCTAGTAGTCGTGTTGCCCTCAGCCATCTAAAAATCTAAAATCTGAATATTTTGCGAAAGCAAAATATATTTAAGTGCCGAACGAAAGTGTAGGCACAGGAAAATACATGAACTAAAGTATTAAATAAAAAAATTAGATTAATAAAATTTAATAGAAATTTATAAGTTAAGGTAAAACTTAACTTTTTCTTTTATTATTTATAAAATTATAGTATAATTAAGAAGGTGGTAGCATGAGAAAAGATAATCCAAATATTACTTTTGAAGAGTTATATGATAAAGTATCGGTTTATATTAAAAATAAAAGTGATAAGAAGATGATTACAAGTGCTTATCTTTTTGCTTTTGAAAAACATTTTGGTCAAAAAAGACATACAGGTGATGATTATATAACTCATCCTTTAAATGTTGCTTATATTTTAGCTTCAATTAATGCTGATTATCAAACTATTTGTGCGGCACTTCTTCACGATACTATAGAAGATACTGATACTACTAAAGAAGAGTTAGCTGATAAGTTTAGTGTTGAGATTGCATCTTTAGTAGATGGGGTAACAAAAATAAATAGGCTTAATTTTAATGGTGATAATGAAGCAATACTAGCTAATCATAGAAAAATTATAGTAGGTCTTACAGAAGATGTAAGAGTTATAATAATAAAGCTTGCAGATAGACTTCATAATATGCGAACTTTATGGATATTAAGTGAAAAAAGTCAAAAAGCTAATTCAAAAGAAACATTAGAAATATTAGTTCCAATAGCGCATAGACTTGGTATGAATAAAATAAAAAGTGAGTTAGAAGATTTATCACTTAGATATTCTAAGCCTGATGTTTATTTTTCTATAGTAGAAAAGTTAAATCAATCTAAATTAGAGAGAAATAATAATGTAGAGTATATGAAGGAGGCTTTAACTACACTTTTAAATAAACATGGAATTAAGCATAAAATTAAAGGAAGAGCTAAAAGTATTTATAGTATATATAAAAAGCTAGATACCGGTAGAAGGTTTAGTGATATATATGACTTACTTGCACTTAGAATATTTGTTAATACAGAGCAAGATTGTTATCAAACACTAGGTATTATCCATTCTAAATATAGGCCAATTCCAAAAAGATTTAAAGATTATATAGCTATGCCAAAAGAAAACGGATATCAGTCATTACACACTACTGTATTTGGTGAGGCTGGTGGCATATATGAAATACAAATTAGAACATATGAGATGGATAATATAGCAGAGCACGGTATTGCTTCACATTGGTCTTATAAGGAAAAAGGAAAAACTATAATGCAATCTGCTATGGAAGAAAAATTACAATTTTTTAGATCTATAATGGAGTTATCTGAAACAAATGAGGATGATGAATTATTTGTAAATAGTGTAAAAGAAGATGTGCTTAAAAATATTATTTATGTATTTACACCAAAAGGAGATGTAATAGAGCTTCCTTTAGGTTCAACTCCAATAGATTTTGCATATAGAGTTCATTCAAAAGTAGGGGATTCTATGGTAGGGGCTATAGTAAATGGAAATATAGTGCCACTTGATTATAAACTTCAAGATAATGATATAGTAAAAATTAATACAAATAAAAGTTCATTTCCATCTCGTGAATGGATTAATATAGCTTATACTAACCAAGCTAAAAATAAAATTAAATCATATTTTAATAAAATTTCTAAAGAAGAATATTTACATCGTGGTGAAGAGTTACTTAATAAGGAATTAAAAAAAGAAAAAATTGCTTTATCTGATTTTTATATGGATAATAATATTGATAAAATTTTAGAAGAATTATCAGTAGGTGATGTATCTGAATTATACATAAATATAGGTAGTGGTAAATTTAGCCCAATATCTGTTATAAATGTAATAAGAGAATCTAATTTATCTAAAGAAGAATTAATATTAAATAAAGTAAATAATACATCCAAAGTAAAGATTAATATAAAAGATGATATAATTGTAGAAGGAATAGACAAAATAAAAGTTAATATAGCATCTTGTTGTAAGCCTATTAAAGGAGATAGAATTGTAGGATATATAACAAAAGGAAATGGAATAAGTGTACATAGAAGTGTATGTCCTAATGTATCTAGCCTAGATTCTAGATTAATTGATGTATCTTGGAATCCTTCTATAGATAAAAAATATTTAACTAATATAGTTATACATACTTTAAAACTAAATTCTAATAAAAATGTATTAATAGAAATTATTTCTAAAACATCATCATCTGATATTGTAATACAAAGTATAAATACAGTAAATAGTCAAGATGATTATATGTTTGATATAGAAATTTTAGTTTCAAATAAAGATAAGTTATCTAAATTTATGGATGATATAAGATCTATAGATAGTGTTAATTATGTAGAAAGGGTTATAAAATAATGAAAATTTTAGTTCAAAGAAGCTTAAATTCTAGTGTAGAAGTAGATTCCAAAATAGTTGGTAAAATAGATAAAGGATTAGTACTTTTTGTTGGATTTACTAATAGTGATAGTAGTAGTGATATAGATTATTTAATAAAAAAAGTATTAAATTTAAGAATATTTGATGATGATGATGGCGTTATGAATAAATCTATAAAAGATGTTGGTGGTAGTATACTTAGTATTTCACAATTTACTTTATATGCTGATAGTAAAAAAGGTAATAGACCAAGTTATATAAATGCATTAAATGGAGATGAGGCTATAAAGTTATATGATGAATTTAATAAAAAATTAAGCGAATTTATAAATGTAGAAACTGGAATATTTGGTGCAGATATGAAAGTTAATATAACAAATGATGGACCTGTCACAATTATGTTAGAAAGTAGGTAAACATGTTAAAAAATAAATTAAATTTTAAATTAATAAATGCAGCACTTATTTGTTTAATAGTTTTTCTTATATATCAAACAGGAAATTTATGGATTGGTATTATAGGAAAAATATTTCAAATAATATTTCCATTTTTAATAGCTTTTGCAATGGCATATGCAATCCATCCATTTTTAACTAAGATGGAAGAAAAAAACATACCTAAATGGCTTGGGGTAGTTATTATAATTGTTTTAATGCTTAGTTTAGCTACACTAGTAATATACTTAGTAACTACAGTTTTAATAGGACAATTATCTAATTTATTTAATGGAATTATTGAGTTTGTAAATTCACTTAAAAATACTAATTTTGATATTAATTTAGCAGGACTTGAAACATCTTTATCTGATACATTTAAAACTATTCTTACAAATTTAGGCGAGTATGTATCTGATGGAGCTATAAATATAGTAAATTCATCTATAAGTTTATTTTCAAAAATATTAATAATATTTGCATCTTTTATTTATTTTTTAATAGATATGGATAAGATTAGAATAGAGGTAAAGGATTTTCTTAAAGGTAAAACTAAAAAAGTATTTAATTATGTAAAAACACTTGATATTGAAATGAGAAACTATCTAAGTGGGTTAGTACAAGTAATATTAATTACTTTAGTAGAATATACATTAGTTTATACAATAATAGGTCATCCAAATGCTATATTATTAGGATTCTTAGCTGCAGTATCTAATTTGATACCATATTTTGGAGGAATTTGTGTAAATATTATAGCTGCTATTACTGCATTTGTATTTAGCCCATCATTATTAGTAAAAACAATTATAGCTTTTGCAATATTAAGTTCATTAGATAGTTATGTTATTAATCCAACTGTATACGGTAAGACAAATTCTATTCATCCATTACTTACTATAGTAGCACTTTTTGCAGGTGGAATTATATTTGGAATTGTGGGAGTATTTATATCATTTCCACTTACAATTATTATAGTAACTACATATAAATATTTTAAAGATGATATAAAAAGTAATATAAAAAAGGTAACTGATAATTAGTATTTATGAATAAAGAAATTATAGGTATTGTAAAATTATATAGTGATGAATATTATAAAATAGTAAGTTACGATTATATTGCTAATAATGTTAACACTTTAAATATATTAAGAATTAAACTTAGTGAAGAATATTTAGAAGAGGTAGATAATAATAAATATATAAAAAGAGTTGAAACAGAAGCGATTAATCCTTTAATATTAATAGATGATTGGTTTAGTGATGGACATATTCTTATTATAGATAAAGCTTGGTATGAAAAAAATAAAGATTTAGTTATGAATCTTGTTAGAATTATTAGTAAAGAAACTTCTAAGTCATATTTAGAAATAGCAAATTCCTGCCTGATAGATGATAGTGTTATTTCGTCTTTATGTGAAAACACTAGTCTTAAAGAAGTTAGTTTAGCTAAAAGAATAAAAAATGGTTATACATTGACTTTTGAAGACTATGTAAAATTTAAAAATTCAAATATAACTTCTGTAGATAGTTTTAATGTAGATGAAAAATTAAAAGAAAATTTTGATGATATTATAAAATATAATAATTCAATAAAACTTATTGGAGATTATACATATAAGCAGATAAAAGATCCATCGCTATCAAAATTATATATAAAAAATGTAATAACAGATTATGATTTAGCTAATTTTAAATATTTAGATAAAGATAAAATTATTTTAATATATATAAATAATATAGAATATTTATCAAAAATTCAAAATAGATTACAAGAATTAAATCTTAATAATAAAATTATTATAAACACAAAAAATAAAAATGAACTTAATAGTATTGTATTTGATATGGACATAAAAGCAGATAATATTTTTGTTAATAATGAAGATGTTACTTTTAAAAAGTATTTAGAATATGAAAAATTATTATACAGTATGATTGAACCAGCTAAAAGTTTAAGCCCATTTGAAAAATATATATATGCATATAATATTACTAAACAATTTAAAAAGTATAAAAAAAGTGAAGAAGAACCAACTTTGTCTAGAAACTTATATAAAATATTAGATAATGAATATATGGTATGTGTTGGATTTTCCGAGTTATTTGGGGATTTATTAGAAAAGCTTGGGATAAATAATATAAAGTTGGATGTTAGTGTTGACATATCTTATGATGATGTAATAGATCATTCTAAAGAAATAGATTTAGAAGATAAGACTACTGATTCTAGAGGTCATGCTAGAAGATATGTATACATAAAAGATAAAAAGTATGATATTGATGGTTTTTATATATCTGATCCGACTTGGGATAATGATTTAGAAAATGACTATTATAATCATCTAGCTTTAACTGATGAAGAAATAACTAAACATAGAAGATATAACTATTTATCAATTAGTAAATTTGAACTATTTAATATATCTAGTATTGAAGAATTTTATCAAAAAATAAATTTCTTGTGTGATAAAAAAGAGTTTAGCAATACTCCTAGTGATATTATATATGATTTAATAAATACTTTAAAAATTCTTGATATAAAATTTGTAAGAATGCTTGAATCAAAGTATGAATATATAAAAAATACTCCTTATCATTGGAATAAAAATATATCATCTCTTATATATGATATTGGTAATTATTTAATATCTCATGTTAATAAAACAATAAGTGGTGAGAAAATATTTGAAGCAGTTAAAGTTTTATATAGTAATTTTTATGGATATGATGATGATAGAATTTTTGATATATTAAAGGATACTGTATCAAAAAACAAAGAAAGAGATGATAACCTTTTTCCTAAAAGATATAAGTTTTATTCTGATGGAAAAAAAGAAGAATTACCTAATTACTTTAATAGATTTGATATAAAAATGGATGGAAAAAAATTATAATATTGATTTTTTAGTGAAATAATGTATAATATAAAAAGCAAAAGAGAAAGAAGAAGATGACTAAAACTGAAATTAATTGATTGATTACAATTTATTTGACCTCTTAGATTAAAGATAAGCTAGTCTTTAAATTTTTGAGTAATAACAAAAAAGGATGTGATATTATGATACAAAGACCAAAAGGAACATATGATGTAAATGGTATTTATGGTAAAAAATTATTATATGTAGAAGAACTTATTGAAGGATTAATGGAAAAATACAATTATGAATACTTTAGAACACCTATATTTGAATCTAGCACTTTATTTCATAGAGGTGTAGGTGAGACTACAGATATAGTAACTAAAGAAACATATGATTTTAAAGATAGAGGAGATAGGGATGTAACACTTCGTCCTGAAGGTACTGCATCTATTGTTAGAAGTTTTATTGAAAATAAGATGTATGGTAATAGAACAATGCCTGTTAAAGCTTGGTATTATGGCCCTATGTTTAGATATGAACGCCCACAATCTGGTAGATTTAGAGAGTTTTATCAATTTGGGGTAGAAGTATTTGGATCTTTAGATGCTATGTCTGATGCAGAAGTAATAAGTATACCTGTCAATTTATATAAATTATTAGGATTAAAAGGAATTAAAGTAAATATTAATTCTTTAGGTGATAAAGAATCAAGAGAAATGTATAGAGAAGCTTTAATAGAGTATTTTAAACCTCATATAAATGATTTATGTGAGGATTGTAAAGAGAGATTTTTAAAAAATCCCCTTAGAATATTAGATTGTAAAATAGATGCAGATAGTGATATTTTAAAAAATGCACCTAAAACAATAGATTATTTAAATTCTAATTCTTTAAATCATTTTAATAAAGTAAAAAAATACTTAGAAGCTATGAATATAGATTACACTATTAATACTAAATTAGTTAGAGGGCTTGACTATTATACTCATACTGTATTTGAAGTAGAAGCTAGTGTAGAAGGATTTGGGTCTCAAAATGTACTTTGTGGTGGTGGAAGATATGATAATTTAGTTGAAACACTTGATGGACCTAAAACTAGTGGCGTTGGGTTTGCTATGGGAATAGAACGTCTAATGACTGCACTAGATTATGAAGCTGTAACTCTACCAATAATTGATAATATTGATTGTTATATAATACCTGTAAGTGAAAATGAAAAAGATTTAGCTATTCATATTTTACAAGATTTAAGACTTAACGGTTTTATTGCTGATATTGATTATAATAATAGAAATTTAAAAAATAATTTCAAAAATGCAGATAGACTAAATTCTAAATTTATTATAATAATAGGCGAAGAAGAGAAAGATAGTGGTATTTTAACTATTAAAAATAATGAAACTAAAGAAGAGTATAAATTATCACATGATGAATTAATAGATTTTTTAGATCAAAACATCTAGAAAATCTTTTTTTATTTTTAATTTTGTTTTATAATAAATTTTGGAAGTGATTTAAATGAAGTTTTATATTTATACTTTAGGTTGTAAAGTAAATACCTATGAATCTAATGTAATGGAAGAATCATTAATAAATGCTGGATATATAAAGGGATGTGAAATTGACTCTGATATATATATAATAAATACTTGTACAGTTACTAATACAAGTGATAATAAATCTTTGAAAGTTGTAAGAAAAGTTAAAAGGAATTATCCTAATTCAATCACTGTTGTAGTAGGATGTATGAGTCAAGTAAATTCTAATTTATTGAAAGATTTAAATGTTTCTATAATACTTGGTAATAGTGGTAAAAGTAATATAGTAAGCTTTATAGAAGAGTATAAAAAGACTAATAAACCTATTATAAATATAGAAAATATAATGGATGTAAAGTTTGAAGATATGTGTCTTAATAATTTTAATAAGACAAGAGCATATGTAAAAATAGAAGATGGATGTGAAAATTATTGTTCTTATTGTATTATACCGTATGCTAGAGGTAAAGTAAGAAGTAAAGATCCTATTAAAGTGGTAGAAGAGATTAAAACTTTAGTAGATAAAGGGCATCAAGAAATAGTTTTAACTGGAATTCATACAGGACATTATGGATCAGATATAAATTATAGTTTTTCTAAATTATTAAAAGATATAGAATGTATTGAAGGAGTTAAAAGACTTAGAATATCTAGTATAGAAATAACAGAATTAGATGATGAATTTATGGATGTATTAAAATCAAGTAAAATACTAGTAAGTCATATGCATATACCACTTCAATCTGGAAGTGATAAAGTACTTTTTGCTATGAATAGAAAATATGACAAAAAATATTTTACCAATAAAATAAATAAATTAAGGAGCGTAAGAAGTGATATTTCTATTACAACAGATGTTATAGTAGGTTTTCCAAATGAAGATGAAGAAATGTTTAAAGAAACAATAGATACTATAAATAAAATAAAATTCTCTAAAATACATGTTTTCCCATTTTCACTTAGAAAAGGTACTAAAGCAGAAAATATAAAAAATATAGTAAGTGATGAAGAAAAAAAGAAAAGATGTAGAACTTTATTAGATATAAGTAAATCTTTAGAATTAGAGTATTTTAATAAATTCATAAATAAAAAAGTGATTTTTTTACCTGAAGTATATAAAGATGGTTTTATTATAGGACATACAGATAATTATTTATATGTAAAGATGAAAGGCTCTATTGATGATTTAAATGTATTAAAAGAGGCAACTATTGAAAAAATTGAATATCCATACTGTATAGGTAAGTGATATATATGCTTGTAAAAAAAGTATTTTTCCAAGATTTATGAAAAAATTACACTTTATTTTATATATATTGCATATTTAATTATTTTATGTTATTATTAGTATGTCAAGGAAACTTGCATATAATAAAAAAGGATACATTTGATTGCGGAATCAGATGTAATCCCTTTATGGATTTTCATCTGAAATCAACTTATGTTGAAATCAGATGTTTTTATTATCTAAATAGTAAGGTGATTACTATAAAAAATAATAGTAGAATTATAATAAATTGAGATAATTCTCTTTTTGTCATAATTAACCACCACCTTTCTTTTTTAAAGAAAGGGAAAACATCTGATATGTTTCAAATGTATCCAAAATAATTATACCAAACATATATTCACATATCAATAGTATATATTTGCTTTTGATATTTTCAGAATAAAAATTAATTAAATCATTTTTATATATAGCAATATATAATTTCTTTTGCAATATTTTATTATCAACTTCAAATGTAATAAATTCACCTTACCACCAATTTTAAAAATAATAAAACTGTAAAGAACAAGTAATTTTCATGATTTATGAAAAAATGACTTGTTTTTTTTTTTTTTTTTGCGATAAAATAATAATGTAAAATACGAGGAGGTAAATATG
>JAUNNO010000004.1:44772-49498 GCA_030531425.1 bacterium | reverse complement strand
GTTAGGGAATGATAGATTGTTGATTCTTTATAGAGAGGAGTTGATGGTTAAAATGTCATTCATCGATGTTAAAAACATAAATAAAACTTTTAAAGTTCCAATTAGATGTGAAGGTAGATTTGGTGCTTTAAAATCATTTATTAATAGAAAATATAAATATATAAAAGCTATAGATGATATATCATTTTCTATTGATAAGGGTGAAATTGTAGGTTATATTGGCCCAAATGGTGCTGGAAAAAGTACTACAATAAAAATACTTTCAGGAATTCTTATTCCGGATAATGGAAATGTTCTAATAGATAAGAAAATTCCT
Source organism: bacterium (assembly GCA_030531425.1). Lineage (GTDB taxonomy): Bacteria > Bacillota_I > Bacilli_A > RF39 > UBA660 > UMGS1613. The sequence goes on along the minus strand of JAUNNO010000004.1, from coordinate 49,182 downwards.
TGGAAAAATAGAAGAGAATATGTAAAAAACATAGGAGTAGTATTTGGTTCTCGTAGTCAACTTTGGTGGGACATACCTGCTATAGATTCATTTAATCTTTTAAAAGACATATATAAATTAGATGATATTGAATATAGAAAAACTTTAAATGAATTAATTGAATTATTAAATTTGAAAGACATTATAAATATTCCAGTTAGACAACTTAGCCTAGGTAATCGTATGAGATGTGAAATAGCAGCTGCACTCATACATAGACCTAAAATATTATTTTTAGATGAACCTACTATAGGTCTTGATGCGGTTTCAAAGAAAATAGTAAGAGATTTTATAAAAAAAATAAATAAAAAAGATAAAGTAACAGTAATACTAACAACTCATGATATGCAAGATATAGAAGCGCTTGCTAAAAGAATAATTTTAATTGGTAAAGGTAAAGTATTATATGATGGAACTTTAACTAAATTAAAAAATAATTATGACTATTTAAGAAAGGTTAAAGTAAAAACTAATGATAAAGTAAATATAAATAAAGATTATATAGTAAGTCAAATAGCTAATAAAGATGAAATAGAATTTATTATAGATATAAGAAAAGTAGAACTTAGTGAGTTTATTAAATTAATATCATCTAAAATATCTATTATAGATATTGATGTAGATACTGGTAATATAGATGAATTAATAATAAAACTTTATGAGGATTTTAAAATATGAATCCCTATATATCTTATTTGAAATTAAAAATTAAAACTGGATTACAATATAGAGCTGCAGCAATAGCAGGTATAAGTACACAGTTCTTTTTTGGAATGATGTATGTATTAATTTATTTAGCTTTTTATGAATCAAATACTTCTAGTGCACCTATGCCTTTAAAAGAACTTATAAGTTATACTTGGTTAGTACAAGCGTTTCTATCACTTGTATATTTATGGACTTTAGATAAAGAGTTAATAAGTTCAATAAAAGATGGTAATATTGCTTATGAATTATGTAGACCTCAAGATTTATACTATATGTGGTTATCTAGAATACTTGGAGATAGAGTAGCTAAAGTATTACTTAGATTTCCACTAGTTATTATAGTTTGCGCTTTATTACCATTCCCATATAAATTAGATTTAAGGATAGGACTCATTAATTTATTAGTATTTTTAATAGCTTTAATTCTTTCAACAATTCTAGCTACAGTTTTAATCTTATTATTTCATATTATATGCTTATATACACTAGATGAAAAAGGAATAGTAAATATGTTTATGGTTATATCAGAAGTATTATCAGGGCTTACTATACCAATACCATTTTTCCCAAAATATTTACAACATATTTCTAATATACTTCCATTTAGATATATAACTGATTTTCCTTTTAGATTCTATGTAGGTAATATACCATTAAATGAAGGAATAATTAGTATAGGTATTCAAATAATATGGATATTCGTATTAATTAAAGTAGGAAGACTACTACTTAAAAAAGCATTAAAAAAGGTAGTAGTTCAGGGAGGTTAATATGAAATTATATTTTAAATACTTTAAAATTCATTTTAAAAGTTGTATGCAGTATAAAGCATCATTTATTCTTTCGTTTTTATCACAAATTTTAGTATTTTTTACATATTACTATACAATTTTATGTTTATTTGATAAATTTTCTAATATAAACGGTTTTACTTTATATGAAGTATTATTTACTTTTTCAATAATACAATTTGGTTCTTCATTTTGTGATTCTTTCTTTAGAGGATTAGATCAATTTGATCATTTAATAGTTAGAGGAGCATTTGATAAACTCTTATTAAGACCTAGAAATATATTACTTCAATCAATTTGTGAAGAGGTAAATTTTATTAAACTATCAAAAGTTATTCAATCAATAATAGTTTTAGTAATAGCTATTATTAAAATAGATGTTACTTGGAATATATCAAAAGTTTTAACAGTAATATTTATGCTTATAAGTTCAATATTAATTTTCTTTGGATTATTAGTGCTTGCAGCTACATACTGTTTTTATACAGTAAAAGGATTAGAAGTAAGAAATGTATTTACTTGTGGATGTAGAGATATGGCAGAGTATCCAATTGGGGTATTTAAAAAAGGAGTTATATTCTTTTTAACTTATATTATTCCTTTTGGGCTTGTAAATTATTATCCATTATTATATATACTTGGTAAGTCAAATAATAAATTTTATATGTATAGTCCATTGTTTTCAAGTTTATATTTAATACCTTGCATATTATTATTTTATAAAGGATTAAAAAGATATTCTAGTACAGGATCATAGGAGGTGTTATATGGAATATTTACAATTGTTTGATGAAGAGGGGAATGAATTAAAAGAAAAAATAGCTAGAAGTGATAAATTCAATATAGAAAAAGGAAAATATTTTAAAATAATTTTATTAATAATAGAAAACGAAAAACATGAATTTTTAATTGAAAAAACTTCTAATGAAAGAAATAACGTATTTGCCTTTTTAGGAGGACATGTTACATATGGTGATAGTAATATTAAAACAGTAATAAAAGAAGCAAAAGAAGAACTTGGTATTGATATTAAAGAATATGAAATAAAATTTGTTGATACAATAAAACATGATATAGCTTATTGTGATACATTTTATACACATAAAAATATTAATTTAAAAGATATAAAAGTTCAAGAAGAAGAAGTAGATTCAGTATATTGGATGAGTAAAGAAGAAATATTTAATCTTGATAAAAAGGGTGAGTTTAGACATAGTAATATACAAAATTTTAAAAAAGTTTTAGACTATCTAAAAAAGGTAAAATGATATGGAAGAAATATTATTAGATAAAGATGGATATAATCAATTTTTATGCGAATTAGATAAACTAAAAAAGCAAAGTATATTTATTGCTAATAATGGAAGCCAATCATATAGTGATGCTGTAGGTGATGGTTGGCATGATAATTTTGCTTTTGAAGAATCAGTTAGACAAAATATGGATATAACTAGTAGAATAGAAAATATGTATAGGGTAAAAAAGCATATTAAAATTATTAATAAAGAAAAATTAAAAGAAAATATTGTTAATATAGATGATTGTGTAGAAATACAATTTATATATGGTAATGGGGAAGAGGAAATAGCTAAAATAAAGCTTACAGGAAAATATATACCTGATAGTGATGAAGTAACACTAAATAGTCCATTAGGTAAAGTATTATATAAAGTGGGTTCTATTTATAGTTATAATGTTGGAAATACTAAAATCAGTTTTAAAATATTAACAAAAACTTGGTTATGTTAAATCTTGGTAATAAGTCACGTGCTTTAGCACATAAATTCTTTAATAACTGATTTGCAAAATAATCAATAAAAAAATATTTATTTATATAATTAAGCAATAATAATAATGTATATTTGAAAAATAAATGAGTGAGGTAATAAAAAAATTTATTTTTTAAAAAAAAGATATTGACATTTAAATATATTAGTAGTAATATTGAGTTAATATTTTAATTTATAGGAGGAATATTATGGAAAACATTAAATTGCAAAAATCAGTAATGAAATCTAAATCTAATGTTATTTGCTATTGCATTTGCAATTCTTTAATATGCTCTTTTGATTGTAAAAGTGACAGGCTTAGTGACCTTGCGTTCTAAGTTTGTCACTTTTTTTGTTAGTTAAGGTGGTGGAAATATGAATGGTGTGAATAATATAACTATAGAAGATTTAATAAATTTAATTAAAATTTATAATCCTGAAGAAGAAGAAATAGTGAAAAAAGCCTATGAATATGCAAAGGTACTTCATGAAGGACAAGTAAGACAAAGTGGGGAACCCTATATAACTCATCCATTAAATGTAGCTTATATTTTAGCTAGTATGCATGCTGATAGAGATACTATTTGTGCTGGGCTTCTTCATGATACTTTAGAAGATACTAATATAACGAAAGAAGATATAGCAGAAAATTTTAATAAAGATGTGGCTAATTTAGTAGATGGAGTAACAAAACTAGCTAAAATGAATTTTTCTAGTAAAAAAGACCAAACTTTAGCAAATACTAGAAAGATTATTACAGGGATAACAGAAGATGTAAGAATAATAATTATTAAACTCGCTGATAGACTTCATAATATGAGGACCTTAGAATATAAAAGTGAATTTAAGCAAAAAGAAAATTCTTTAGAAACTATGGATATATTTGTACCTCTTGCTTATTATATAGGTGCTTATAGAGTAAAGAGTGAGTTAGAAGATTTATCTCTTAGGTATTTAGAACCAAACAAATATAAAAAAATTGAAGAATTAAGGCATAATCAAGAACTTGAGAGTAAAGAATGTTTAAATGAAATGTATAGTAAAATTAAAGATATTTTAGAACAAAACAATATATCTAATGAGATAAAGATAAGAATTAAAAA
>JAUNNO010000004.1:0-44762 GCA_030531425.1 bacterium | reverse complement strand
TATATATGTAATATATAGAAGATTAGAATCGGGATATAAATTATATGATATACACGATTTATTATCTTTAAAAGTTATGGTTGATGAAGTAGAGAATTGTTATAAAGGATTATATTTAGTACATAAAGAATATAATCCAATAAATAATAGATTTAAAGATTATATATGTAATCCTAAAACTAATATGTATAAATCACTTCATACAACAATATTTGGACCAAATGATAGATTGGTCCAAACTCAAATAAGAACATTTGATATGGACAAGATAGCTTCATTTGGACTTACCGCATATTGGGATGTTAATAAAGGTGAAGCAAGAAATGTTATGCAGCAAGATTTAAAAAAGAAATATCAATTTTTTAAATCACTTATAGAAATAGATTCAATATTTGCAGATAATCAAGACTTTGTTAATCAAGTTAAATCAGAATTATTTTCAGATAAAATCTATGTGTATGGCAAAAATGGCGATATTATAGAACTTCCTAAAGGTTCTACCCCAATAGATTTAGTTTATAAAACAAATCCTGATTTAGGTAATACAATGGTAGGAGCAATTGTTAATGATGAATATGTTTCAGTGGATTATCAATTAAAAAATAAGGATAGAGTAAAAGTTATAACTGATGACCTTTCATATGGGCCGAGAGAAGATTGGATTAGTAAAGCAAAAACAAGTTATGCTAAAGAGAAAATAAAAGAGTTTAATAGAAAGTGAATAGGTGATAAAGGTGAATAAATTAAATCCTCACTATGTTGTAAAAGCATATGAAACACCAGAAGCTTTAGAAAAATATAAAAATGCTATTATAGAAGTAGGCTTATGGAAATCAGAAGAAAAAATAATAACACAATTTGTGCAAACAAAAAGTCCAATTTTAGAACTGGGTTGTGGAGTTGGAAGAGTAGCATATAATATATATAAACTAGGATATCATAATATTACCGGAGTAGATTTATCAAAGAATATGATAAAGGAAGCAAAAAAATTTGCAAAAAGTAAAAATGTTAATATTAATTATTATGTTGGAGATGCCATGAAACTGAATTTATCAGAAAATTATTATGATTGTATATTATTTATGTTTAATGGTTTAATGTTAATACCTGGATTTGACAACAGATTAAAAGTTTTAAAAGAAGTTAAAAGGATATTAAATAAAGGTGGTTATTTTATATTTACATCACACGACATAAATGCTAATGATGATTATAAATCATTTTGGGATCAACAAAAATTATTATGGAGTCGTGGGGAAAACAATAAACAATTATATGAATATGGTGATTTAATTGATAGCGAAATTGTAGCTGAAGATTCGTTTATTCATTTCCCTAATAATAATGAAATATTAAATATGGCAGATATGCTAAATTTTGAGGTAGTTTTTTCAGATTTTAGAGATAACATTGTAGAAGAAAATGAAAAAGTAAAGTCTTTTTCAGGGAATACAAAATTTTGGGTATTCAAAAAATGAGTTTATAGGGATCTCATAAAAAAACTAAGATTAGTAATGAAAGGAGATAAGCTATGAAAAAGTGGGAAAAACCTGTAATTAGGGTAAGACTAGTTTATGCACATTGCTAATATATCAAATGGGATTTAATCCCATTTGATTAATAGGAGGATTAATTATGATTGATACATTACATTTGGGTTTATCTTATAGTTGTAATATGAAGTGTAAACATTGTTTTGTTGATAAGCAAAAAGATAATTTAGATATAGATAAATTAAAAAAAACAATAGATTATTTGGATAAAAATGGTTTGTTCTTTGTAATATATACTTTTGGAGAACCTTTATTAGCTAAAGAATTTTGGAATATAGCAGAATATGTTTCTGGAAAAAAAATTATCCAAACTTTAATGACAAATGGATCGTTAATAACAAAAAATAATATAAAGAAATTAAAAAAAAATCATATTAATAATATTTATATTAGTTTAGATAGTGTGCATGAAGTAAAACATGATTTAAATAGAGGCTATAATGGTAGTTTCAAACGAGCAATTAATGCTTTTAAATTATTACAATACGATTTTAATGTTGGAATGGCTATTACAGTTAATGATAATAATATTAATGAAATGAATGAATTTGTTGAACTAGCTGAGAGGATAGGAATAAAAAATATTAGTTTTTTAAGACAGAGAGAGAATAATTCTATAATAAAACTAAGTAAAAAAGACGAATATGAAGAATTCTATATAAAATATCTTTGCAGTGATATGAAAATAAATATTTTGTTTCATGATCCTAGTTTATTAAAAATAACAAATGACTTATATAGAAATAATAAAATAGATTTGACAATTTATGAAAAATATTATGATATGAATTCCTGTCATTATAATACTACTTTAAGTATAGAACCAAATGGTAATGTAAAACATTGTAATCTAATAAATAAAAATATTGGAAATATAAATGATAATAACATAGAAAAGATATTGAAGATTGGAAGTGAAAAGAATGAATGTATTAGTTATTGTGCCAAACTTTCCAAATAGAATTAAAGAATATTTGATACTTCCTTCTTTGGAATTATGTATAATAGCACAAATATTGAAAAATAATTTTCATAATATTGATATGATCGATATGAAAATTAATGATTATAAAGTTGAAGACTTAAATAAATTATTATTACAAAAAAATCCAGATATAATTTTAATTGATGATATTCCAGAAACTCATTGTAATACAAAAAAAATAATAAAATTATTAAGAGAAAAATATGGAAAAAAAGTAAAGATTGGAATAAGAGGAGAATTAGTTAGCTTTGAACCTGAAATGATTATGAGCCGAAATGAAGATTTGGATTTTGGCTTAAGATATGATGATGACTTTTCACTTCTAAATTATATAAATAATATTGATAATCTTGAAAATGTAAAAAATATTGTATATAGAGATGATGATAATAAAATAATTGTTACAGATAGACAAATTAATGAATATGATTTGGATAGTCTACCATTGCCTTATAGAGAATTATACGATTTAGAAAAATATTTGAAAAGGGATTCAGAAACTATTGTTAGATCATCAAGAGGATGTCCAGGAAATTGTTTGTTTTGTATAAAAACTAAAATGGAGAAATTTAAAGTTTTTTCAATGAGACGTTTTTGTGATGAAATTGAAACTATGCAAAAAGTAGGTTTTAAAACGTTCTTTTTTTCGGATGATACATTTGCTTTTTCAATAAAAAGATTATTAGAATTTAAGGAAGAAATAGAAAAAAGAAATATGGAAGTAAAGTGGACTTCAAATATTAGAATAAAAGATATAACAGAAGAAAAAATAAAATTAATGAAAGAATTAGGAGCATATAGAGTATTTGTTGGAATAGAAACAATAAATAATAATGCTTCAAAAATTATAGGGAAAAATTTACGAAAAGAAGAAATACTTGAAAAGATAAGAATACTAAAAGATAATGATATGGAATTTCATGCATCTTTTATACTAGGTAATCCAGATGATACTGAAGAAGATTTAGAAAATACAATAAATTTTGTAAAAGAAATTAATCCAAATATAGTAACTTTTAATTTAATTAAAATTTATCCTGGATTGAAATTATATAGTGATCCCGAAAAATATGGGATGATTATGGCTGATAAGTATTGGTTTGAGAAAGATGAATGGACTTCAAAAGTTGTTATGGGAACTAAAAATTTACCTCCTGAAAGATTAGAATATTGGAGTAGAAAGATGTTATTTGAATTTATCAAATGAAAAAAATGTTAATAATTGGTAATGAGCTTCATGCAATTAGATATATAAATGTTTTGATTTTTATAGATGAATTTGAATTATATTTATTAAATGATTCTGATGAAGCAAATAAAATAATTAAAAAATATAATTTAAATAAGTTAGATATAGGTGAAACAACTGTTGACTTAATCAATAGTTTTGATTATATTATGTTTACTACTCCTAATTATTTTAATAATAAATATTATAATATAATTAAAGAATATAATGGAATTTTATTATTTGAAAAACCACAACTAAATTTGTTTGATTATGAAGATATAAATTGTAAAATATATTTTATTCATTTAAGAAAATTTGATGATAATGTATTAGATAAAAAAAATAATAATTATATAGAATGGCCTAATTTGTTTAATGATGGTATGGATATTTATATAAATACTTTACCAAATGTAATAGATTTTATTTATGGTTTATATGAAAATAAAAATATAAGTGAGTTTAAAATTTTAGAGTTTAAAAATGAAAACAATTATATTGAATTAAAAGTTAATTACTATGATACTTTTTTAATAAAAATATATAATACTAATGAAAAAGGTAAATCGCCAATGATGAATAAAACAATAATAGGCTGGCCTAATTATTATAATTGTATAAATAATTTAGCAAAACAAATTATAAGCAATAATTTGAATTACAAAGAATCAATAAAATACGAAAAAAAATATATAGATATTGTAAAGAAATTAAGAGGTGATAAATAATGGATTTAAAAAATATTGAATATAGTTTTAATAAAAATGTTATATATAAAGATCGCGGAGAAATGTTGATGGCTTATAATCAAGAAAGTAGCGATATGTATGAATTTAACCAAGTTGGTGGAGAAATATTTAAATTACTTTCTACAGGAACACCAATTAGTAAAGTTTTTGAAATACTAACAAACGAATATGATGTTGAAGAAAGCGATATATACGAAGATGTTCAACAAATAATTGATAGATTAATAGAATTGAATGTTATTAAAATAGGAGGAAAAGAAGATGCAAAATAAATTAAGTGTAACACCATATAAAGGAACTAGAGATTTTTATCCAGAAGACATGGAATTTAGAAATTGGATGTTTGGTAAATTTAAAGACGTTCTAAAAAATTATGCATATGAAGAATATAATGGCCCAGTGTTAGAATCATTGGACTTATATGCAGCTAAAAGTGGGATTGAGTTAGTTACAGAACAAACGTATAATTTTGAAGATAAAAGTGGAAGAAGATTAGCAATAAGACCAGAGATGACTCCTACAGTATCTAGAATGATTGCTGCTAAAGCAAACGAATTAACTTTTCCTGTAAGGTGGTTCAGTATAGCAAATTTTTATAGATATGAAAGGCCACAAAAAGGAAGATTAAGAGAACATTATCAAGTTAATGTTGATTTATTTGGAAGTGATTCTATTACTGCTGACATTGAAATTTTGTCACTAATAATAAATGTTTTAAATAATTATGGAGCCACTTCCGATATGTTCAAAATAAGAATAAATAATAGAAGGTTTTTTAATGATGTTTTATGTAAAGTCACTAATATTCCTCAAAATAAACATATTGAGTTATCAAAAATAATAGATAGAAGAGAAAAAATTGATAGAGAAAGTTATATTGAAGAACTTAAAGAATTAGGAATGGATGACGAAAGTATTGATAGATTAGAAAAAATGTATACTATATCTTTAGAAGAAGCTATTGCAATATGTCCTAATTCAGTTGGAGCAACAGAGTTGAAAAATTTATTTAGTATTCTTTATAGTATTAATATGAGTGAATATTGTGAATTTGATTTTTCGATAGTACGTGGATTGGATTATTATACTGGTACTGTATTTGAAGTATACGATAAATCTACTGAAAACAAAAGAGCATTATTTGGTGGAGGAAGATATGACAATTTAGTTGGTTTATTCGATTCAAATAAGCAAATTTCTGGGATAGGTTTTGGTTGCGGAGATGTAACTTTAGAAAACTTTTTAAAAACTCATAATTTAGTACCAAAGCAAAGAAATAACTCTTCAAAATTAATGATTTTAAATTTCCCAGGTGTAGATTATAATAAATTATTCGCATTAGCTACAGAATTACGTTCAATATTGCCAGTTACTTTATTTACTGATGAAAAGAAACTTGGAAAACAAATAGATTATGCATTGAAGAATAATTATGATTATATAGCAATTTTGGGTGAGGATGAGTTAAAAGACAAAATAGTTGTTATAAAAAATTTAAAAACTAGAGAAGAGGTAAGAGTACCTAGAGATAATATATTTAGTTATTTTAATTATCCCAACCAAAACGAAACTAAAAAAGTTAAGTAAGGTGATAAGATGAAAATTATTGGTGCAAATCTAGGTTATACAGAAAAAGGAATGCTATTGAATGATGGCGGCATTTGTTTATTAAATGATGATAAGATTGTTATAACATCTGAAGAAAGAATTATACGTAAAAAATATTCTGGTGGATTTACCGAAAGTTTAAAATTCTTGTTGGAAAGAGAAAAATTAAATATTGAAGATATTGATTTATTTGTTTTTAGTTCTTGCTGTGAATTGCCAAGAAAGAATTTAGAAATAGATAATATTCCAAAAGAAAAGATTGTGTATGTACCTTCTCATCATTTATCACATGCATATAGTTCATATTTTTCTTCAAAATTTGATGAAGCATTAATAATGGTAATTGATAATGAAGGTAATATTATTAATGATTTAGGAAAAAAAGATTTTTTTGAAAACGAATTGGAACATATGACATACTACATAGGAAAAGGAAATAAAGTGACTTTTTTAGAACGTGATGATGTTAAACCTAATAAAATTGGTATAGGAGATGCATATAGATATTTTACTCATTATATTGGATTTCCATCATATGTTTATGCTGGAAAAACAATGGGATTAGCCCCTTATGGAGTTAAAGATAAATATAAAGATGTAAAAATATTTGATTTTGATAAAAAAACTGGGCATATAATTTGTAAAATAGAAAATAATTATCAAAATTGTAATATTGCAATTAAAAACTTTTTTAAGAGTGCTTATAATATTGATATTATTGAACCTAGAACCCCAATTGATGATATCTCACAAGAATATGCTGATTTAGCATATTTAATTCAAAAAGAATTAGAAGAAATTTTAATTAAAAAGGTAAAATATTTAGTTAATAAAACAGGTATTAAAAAATTATGTATAGCCGGTGGCGTTGGGCTAAATAGTGTTGCAAATGGTAGATTATTAAGAGAAACAGGTATTGATGATATATTTATTGTTCCTGCAGCTGGAGATACAGGCCAATGCTTAGGCAATGTTTATTATGGATATTATGACATACTAAATAATGAAAGAAAAGAGTTATTTAATTCTCCGTATTTAGGATTTGAATATAGTGATAAAGAGATAGGGAGCATAATAAAAAAAAGTTCTGGAATTATTTATAAAAAATATGATAATTATAATGATTTAAACAAAAAACTAGCATTAGATTTGTCTAACGGAAAAATAATTGCTAGATTTGATGGAAGATCAGAATTTGGACCACGTGCATTAGGAAATAGAAGCATTTTGATGGATCCAAGAAAACAAGAAAATAAAAATATTTTAAATAAAAGAGTTAAATTTAGAGAAAGCTTTAGACCTTTCGCTCCATCTGTTTTATATGAATATAAAAATGAGTATTTTGATCTTGATAGAGAAAGCCCTTATATGTTATTAGTAGCACAAGTTAAGAAGCCTAATTTAATTCCTGCTGTAACTCATGTTGATCAATCAGCAAGAGTACAAACTGTAAAAAAGATACATAATCCTAACTATTATGACTTAATAAATGAATTTTATAAATTAACAGATATACCCGTATTATTAAATACATCCTTTAACATTAATGGTGAACCAATTGTTGAAACCCCAGAAGATGCTTTAAATAGCTTTAAATCTACTAATATTGACGAATTACAAATGGGATTATATTTAATTGAAAAGAGGTAATACTTTGAAGAAAGTTACAGGAACTTATGATGTATTTGGAAAACAAGGTTCTGAATTAAGGAAATTAGAAGATGATTTATTTTATATAGCTAATTTATATAATTATGAGTATATTAAAACACCTATAATCGAGGAATCTTCTTTATACCATAGACAAAATAGTAATACTGTTGATGCTGTTAATAAACATACATATGATTTTAAAGATTTATCTGGTAAAGATATTACTTTAAGACCTGAGGTAAACTCTGGGATTGTTAGGGCAGTCATAGAAAATAATTTATATACTAAATTACCATTAAAACTATATTATTATGGGGATGTTTTTAGATATGATAAACCACAAAAAGATAGATATAGGGAATTTACTCAATTTGGATTTGAGATAGTTGGAATAGATAATGCGATAACAGATGCAGAAATGTTAAGCTTTGCATATAATATTTATAAACGTTTAGGTATAAATGATATTACTATGAGATTAAATAGTTTAGGAGATCTTAATGATATAAACAATTATAGAATAAAATTAATAGATTATTTCTCTAAATATATAAATGAAATGTGTGATGATTGTAAAAAAAGATTGATTAATAATCCTCTTAGAATATTGAATTGTAATAATAGTTTTGATAGGAATATTATTGATAATGCTCCTAAACTATTAGGTTTTATATCAAAGGATAGTCGAGAAAGATTTGAAAAAGTGTTATCATATCTTCAAGATAATAATATTCCATTTGTTGTCGATAAAGATTTTATTAGGGGGATTGATTATCAAAATGATACAATTTTTGAAATTGTAAATGAGGATGGTTCATTATGCACACAAAACAATTTGTGTGGTGGTGGAAGATATGATAATTTATATCAGTATTTATCTGGTAAAAAAATACCTGCAATTGGGTTTGATTTTGGATTAGAAAGGATGATTTCATCTATATATTCACAAAATAAATCTTATTTTTCTAATGATTGTATTGATATATTTTTTGTATGTTTTACGGAAGAAGATATGAATTATTGTTATAAAATTTGCGCAATACTACGTGAAAATAATATTAGAGTTGAATATGATTTAATTAATCGTTCATATAAAACACAGTTAAAATATGGTGATAAGTATAATTCTAAATATACTTGCTTTATAGGGGAAAACGAAAGAAAGAATAATGTTATTAATGTTAGAGACAATACTAATAATACTAGTCAATTATTAGATATATCTGATATTATTAATATGATAAATGAAGATAAAAAAGTGAAGGTGAAAAAATATGGTACCAAATAAATTAAAAAAAGGAGATGAAATAAGAGTAATTGCTCCATCTGGAAGTTTATCAAGATTAGATCCTATTAATTTTAACATAGCTAAAGAAAGATTTGAAAAAATTGGATTAAAAGTATCTATATCTAAAAATGCATATAACGTAGATGAATATAGTACTTCTTCAGTTGAAGATAGAATAAATGATTTACATGAAGCGTTCAAGGATAATAATGTTAAAATGATTATATGCGCTATAGGAGGTTATAGTGTAATTCAATTATTAAATGAGATAGACTATGAATTGATATCTAAGAATCCTAAAATAATTATTGGATATTCTGATAATACAGCATTATTAAATGCTATTTATGCAAAAACAGGTTTAGTTACTTATTTGGGACCTAATTTTACTGATTTCGCAGTAAAAAAAGGATTTGATTATACTCTAGATTATTTTATTAAAGTTGCATTTGGTAACTCAAATTTTGAAATAATAGACTCAAGTGATTTTAGCGATGATAAATGGTATATCCATCAAGATGATAGAGTATTTATAAAAAATGATGGTAGAATAATAGTAAATACTGGAGAAGCTGAAGGATTGATAGTCGGTGGAAATCTTTGTACTTTGCAATTGTTGCAAGGAACAGAATATATGCCATCATTAGAAAACAAAATATTGTTTATAGAAGATGATGATTTAGTAGGAGATACTTTTATTTTTGAGTTTGATAGAAATTTACATTCTTTGATGTTACAACCAGGTTTTGATAAAGTTAAAGGATTAATAATAGGTAGAAACCAATTGGGTACAAAATTATCTAATGATGAATTTAAAAAAGTATTACAAGGAAAAAAAGAGTTGAAAAATATTCCAGTTATTATAAATATGGATTTTGGACATACTAGACCGTTATTTACTATACCTATTGGAGAAAAATGTATTATTGATAAAGATAAAGTAACTATAATACAATCATAAGTAATAGATAGTGATACAATGGAAAAAGATATAGTTAATATATATTTTGGAGATAGTATAATGTATGGATTATATCCTAATGCTAATAGACATAAAAAAACAAGTGAAAAAATATTAGAAATGAAAAAAAAGAAGTTTTGTATTATTTATTTAGACATGGTGAGACTAATTGGAATGTTGAAAAACGAATTAAGGGTCAATTAGAGGACTTAAAAACTGAATTTACGTCAAAGGGGAAAACACAAATTGATAATATATTAAATGAGATTAAGAAATATAATATTGAAGCAATTTTTACATCTGATTCATATAGAACAAAAGAGACGTCAAAAATAATTAATTTGAATTTACAATTACCTATATATTATTATGAGAAATTTCGTGGATTAAATATGGGAGATTTTCAGGGTGGATTCATGAGCGATTTTTTGAATAATGAAAAAGTAAAAAAAGCTTTTGTAGATTATAATTATGTAATTCCAGGAGGCGAAAGTATTAATCAATTAAATGAAAGATTTATTAGTGGGTTAGATATTATACGAGATAATTATAATTATTCTAAAGTTGCGATAGTATCTCATGGGGCAGCAATAAGCAACATAAAGTCCAAACTTTCTGGAGAAAATTATGAGGATATTGATTTTTGTGTTATAATTTACAAAGATAATCAATATAGCATAATTGATTATGGTACATATAATTAAACGGAGGTGTTATAATGATTTTGTTTTTAGCAAGTAATATAGGAGGAATAAAGAAAGAAAATGGTAAAAAATATCCAGTTAAATTTTTTGAAAAGAATAATTTTTTGAATAATTTAAAAAAATATTTGGATTGTACAAAAAAATTTGTATTAATTTCAAGCAATCCTGATGATTATGAAAAAAATGATTTGTTTTTAAATATAGATATTGAAGCGTTAAGATTAAGCGATTTGATTTTTGACGAATATGTTATATTGGATAGAAGAAATGCTAATAGTGCTGAATCAATTTTAAAAGATGCCAATTTAATATTTTTAAGTGGTGGTAATACATTAATTCAAAACAAATTTTTTAATCAGATTAATTTAAAAAAATATTTAACAAATACTAATTCGGTAATTGTTGGTATAAGTGCTGGATCAATTAATGCTGCAAAAAATGTATTTAATAGTCCAGAAAGTGAGGATGATTTAAATAATTCCCCTTATTTACAAGGATTGGAATTAACCAATATTAATGTTGAACCTCATTTTGATTTAAATAATTTAACTAACGATTCTAAAAAAATTCAAATCGATTCAATATTGTCTGAATCTAATAAAAGAGTGTTATATGGATTAACAGATGGAGCTTATATTATTAAGAATAACTCAAATTGTATTTTGTATGGTGAAAGTTATAAAATAAACCATGGTAGTATTACAAAGCTCTGTGGAGATGACAACTTTCTAGTTATTGATGATATTATTTAAAGTTAATAAAAAAATATGATTGAAAGTCTAACAAATAAAGGAGTATATATGAGATTAGTTTTACCAAATATTAAATATAAAGAAAGCTATTATTCATTAGTTAATAGTGCAATAAAGAATAATGATATTTCTGAAATGGGACATGCTTATAAAGAAAATGAAACTTTTAATGAAATGATTAAAAGATTGCATGATAGACATAAGGGTAAAAATATTAATAATAGAGATGTTCCTTCTAGTCTTTTTTGGATTATAGAAAAAAATGAAATAGAAGGAACTATTGATTTAAGGCACAAATTAAATGATGATTATTTTTATAGATTTGGCCATGTTGCATATTATATAAAACCTACAGAAAGACAAAAGGGATATGGTACAAAAGCATTATCAAAGGCATTATTAATATATAAAAAACATAATATAGATAAGATTTTAATAACTTGTTTAAAAGATAATATTGCATCACAAAAAATAATTGAAAAAAATAATGGTGTATTTGAATCAGAAGTTTTTGATAAAAAAATTAATAAATATATAAAACGTTTTTGGATTGATACAGGAGCTTTATGCGTTCCCAAAATTGCATGGTTAACAACAAATCAAACATGTAATAATAATTGTAATTGGTGTTACGCAAAAAAAATGTTATAAAGTGGACTAAAAAATTAGGATTAAATATAGATGATGCATATAGATTATCCTGGGATTATAAATATACTGAATTATGAAAAAACAAAATATAAAAATATATAAAGATGTAACATTTGATAAAAAATGCCTGAAATATTATAAAAAATACCATTTCAGACAAAAAAACATACATTTCGTACAATTTTATTGAATAAATAACTTGTTAATATTATTATATAAATTAATTAAATTATTACATTTTTAATAGATAAACAAATTTGTTTATCTTTTTTATTGAAATTAATAATAGAAATGTGTTAAAATTAAAGCGCAGTTAATAGTATTGGGGGAATATTATGAAAGAAGAAAATAAAATAAAAAATTTAAAAGTAAATGAGGTTTTAGAACATACTTCTATACAAAAAGAACCTATATTAGAAGGAGAGTTAACTGGTTATCCAAGTATAGATAAGCCATGGCTTAAATATTATAGCCAAGAAGCTTTAAAAGATGAAACACCTAAAATGAGTGTATATGATTATTTAAAACGACAAATACAAAAACACCCTGATAATATAGCAATTAATTATTATGGTAAAAAAATTACTTATAAAGAATTTTTAGATAGAGTAGATAATTTGGCAAACTCTTTTATTACAAATAATATATCTAATGGAGATGTTGTTAGTCTTTGTATGCCGGCCTTACCAGAGACTATGATATCATATTTTGCTTTAAATAAGATAGGGGCAGTAGCTAATATAATTGATCCAAGAATTATAAAAGAGCAAATAGAAGAATTTATTAATTGTACTAATTCTAAGATGTTAATTACAATTGATAAAATCATTCCTAAAATAGAATGTATTAAAGATAATTTATGTGTAGATAAGATTGTAACAGTATCGCCAAATAATAGCCTACCAAGTATTAAAAAAATGCTTATAAATTTTAAAGAAAAAATTAATGGCAATGATGTTGATACTTCTAAATATATGAATTTTAATGAACTAGAACAAATTGGACGTTTAATAATACATATTCCAGATAATACTTATGAAAAAGATAAACCTGCAGAAATTGTTTATACAACAGGAACAACAGGTAAACCTAAGGGTGCAATTATTACTAATGATAATACTTTAGCAATGGTAAAAGAACAACTTTATGCATTGCCGGAATATATGCCAGGAGATGTATTTTTGTGTATTATGCCTCCTTTTATTGCGTATGGTTCGTTATGGGGGATGATTATACCATTAATGGCTGGAATGCAAGTTCAAATAATTCCACAATTTAAAATAGAAGATTTTCCAGAATTAATATTAGAATATAAACCAAAAGCAATTATGGGTGTTCCTAGTTTTTATGAAGCTTTAATAAGTTCAAATAAGTTTATAGGTAAGGATTTAAGTTTTTTGAAATATCCAATATGTGGTGGTAATGGTATGACACCAACAAGTGAAATTAGGGTAAATAAGTTTTTTGAGGAACATAGTTGTCCTTCAAAAATGTTGAAAGGCTATGGTATGACTGAAGTAGCTTCAGCAATTGCTTTTCCTATAAAAGATGAGGTAAATGAAATTGGATCTGTAGGAATACCTTTGATTAAGGCAAAAGTAAAGGTTATGGATTTAAATACTTGTAATGAACTTAAATACAATACTAAAGGCGAACTTTGGTTGGGAGGAGAAACAGTTATAAAAGGTTATGTAAATAATCCGGAGCAAGAATCACAAACATTTATAACAGATGATAATGGTGAGAGATGGGTTAAATCTGGAGATATAGGTTATATGACCGAAAATGGTATTATTTATATAACGGGTAGATCTAAAAGAAGTATAATAAAACAAGATGGGCATAATGTTTATCCTGGAGAAATTGAAAATGTATTAACTTCTCATCCTTCAGTTTTAGATTGTTGTTGTGTAGGAGCTCCATTACCAAATCTTGAAAATGGTGTTGTTCCTACTGCATATGTTGTACTTAAAGATGAATATAAAGGATATGAAAAAGAAATTGAAAAAAAATTAAGAGAGTATTCAAATAAATTTTTGCCTCCTAGAGAAGTGGCTGATGAATATGTTTTTGTAGATAAAATTCCGCTTCTAGATGGAAAGGTTGATTATCGTCAAGTTGAAAGTTGGGCTAAAAAAAGAGTAAAAAAACAGACACAATTAGGTCAAAAAACATTAAAAAAACAAAAAAAAGGGTAGTTTACAAAATTACTCTTTTTTTGTATAATATTAATTGAAATAGATAGTAGGTGGGTATATGTTTAATAATAATTATTTTACTATAGCGAGCTTTATATATTCGCTTTTAGTATTGGTTGTATATTTTTCTAAAGAAAGAATTAAAACTAGAGAAACAATTATGTATAAAAGATTAATGGTAGTAAATTTTTTTACTGTATTATGCGCAATTTTTGCAGCTTTTACTATAGTTTTTAAAAATAATGTTCCTATATTAAATAATATTGTATCAAAAGCTTTATTAGTTTTATTCGCAACTTGGATATTAATTTTTACATTTTATGCATATAGTATTCCAAAAAAAAATGTTGATGGTAATAAGCAAGATATAATAATGTCTATAATAATTTTAATAGAGAGCTTAATAATCTATATATTACCATTAAATTATTCCGAAGAGCTTGGAGTTGTATATTCATATGGACCAAGTGCAAATTTTGTATACGCAGTAGTTGGCATTTCTATGTTTTTGTGGTGCGTGTTCTTACTTTTTAATATAAAAGAAATTAGAAGTAAAAAATATTTGCCAATAATTTTATTAATTTTATTGCTAGCTGTAGCTGTTATAATTCAAAAGTTAAATCCAGGCCTACTTTTAATAACTTATACAGAAACTTTTGTGACAGTACTAATGTACTTTACAATAGAAAACCCTGATGTTAAAATGATTAATCAGTTAGAACTTGCTAAAGATCAAGCAGATAGGGCTAACCGTGCTAAAACAGATTTTTTAAGTAATATGTCACATGAAATAAGAACACCTTTAAATGCTATATGCGGTTTTAGTCAATGTATAGAAAATGCTGATAGCCTAGATGAAGCTAAAGAGGATGCAAAAGATATAATTACAGCTAGTCAAAACCTTCTTGAAATAGTTAATGGAATACTTGATATAAGTAAAATAGAAGCAGATAAAATGGAAGTTGTATATGGAGAATATAATATAAAAGAAATATTAGATAATTTGAGTAAGTTAATTATTTCTAGAATAGGTGAAAAACCTATTGAATTTAAAACAAATTTTGCTTATGATCTACCTGATATATTGTATGGTGATAGTGGTAAGTTAAAACAAATTATTACTAATATTTTAACTAATGCAGCAAAATATACTGAAAAAGGTGAAATTAATTTTTCAGTTAATTGTGTAAATGAAAATGATAAGTGCAAATTAGTTATAAGTATTAGTGATACAGGAAGAGGAATAAAGGAAGAAAAAATAGATACATTATTTAATAAATTTGAAAGACTTGAAGAGGATAAAAATACAACAGTAGAAGGAACAGGACTTGGTCTTGCTATTACTAAGAGTTTAGTTGAAATGATGGGTGGAAAGATAGTTGTTCAAAGTAAATATGGAAGTGGATCTACTTTTACAGTTTACTTGACTCAAGAAATACATGCAGGGACATATGAGAAAAAAGTAATAGAAGAAGATTCAGTAACTTTTGAAAATAAAAAAATACTTATAGTAGATGATAATATGCTTAATTTAAAAGTAGCTAAAAGGTTATTTAAAGAATATGGCCTATATCCTGAATGTGTTTCAAGTGGATTTGAGTGTATAGCTAAAATAGAAAATGATTTAAAATATGATATAATTTTTATGGATATAATGATGCCTAAAATGGGTGGAGTTGAAACATTAAAAAAATTGAGTGGAATAGATGAATTTAATACTCCAGTAATTGCTCTTACAGCAGATGCTATTCAAGGAAAAGAACAAAAATATTTAGATGTTGGATTTAGTGGTTATTTATCTAAGCCAATAGATAGTAAAGAATTAATCAAAGTATTAAGTAAATATCTAAATAAAAAAGAATGTTTAAGCCAAGATAATTTGAAAAAAGATGAAATAGTTAAGGAAAATAGTATGAATATAGATTATTTAAAAAATAATGGAATAGATGTTGATGCTAGCATAGAGCTTTTAGGGGATATAGATACATACAATGAAACATTAAAAGATTTTCTAAAAGAAAATGAAGATAGGATACCTAAAATGAAAGAATATAGAAAAAATTCAGATACTTCAAATTATGCTATACTTGCTCATGCTATGAAAAGTGATAGTAAATATTTAGGTTTTACTAAATTAGCAGAAATGTCATTGAATCACGAGCTTAAAGGAAAAGATGGAAATATAGAATATATAAAAGAAAATTTTAGTGAATATATGGCTGAGGTAAATAGAATAATTACTATAGTAAAAAATTATTTTAAGGAGGAGGAAAATGAATAAAATTATAGTTGCTGATGATTCTTTAATTGTTAGAAATCTTATAGGAAATTCTTTAAAAGATGATTATGAAGTTCTTTTTGCTTCTAATGGTAGGGAAGTTATAAAATATATAACTGAGTCTAATAAAGATATTATGGGAATCTTGCTTGATTTAAATATGCCTTTATATGATGGATTTCATGTTTTAAATTATTTTAAAAATAATAATTTATTTAATAGATATCCTGTAGCTATTATTAGTGGTGATGACACTAAGGAGACTATAGATAAGGCATTTTCTTATGATATAGTAGATATGCTAAATAAACCTTTTACTAAAGATAATATTAAGAGTATTGTTAATAAAATGATTAATTACAAAAACTAAGGTTCCAGTAGGAATCTTTTTTATAAGAAATTTAAAAATAGTCCTTTTTGTATGGTATAATAATATGTAGAAAAGAAGATACACAACCATTATTAAAAGTTGTGCGTTTTTTTTGTACACAGTTTTAATTATTAAATTAGGAGGAAAAGGTTGAAAAATGAAATTATATTATTTGAAAATCAAACTTTAAAATTGGAGGTTAATTTAAAGGATGAGATTGTATGGTTAAATAAAGCACAAATGTCTGAATTATTTCAAGTAGATAGAGCAGGTATTTCTAGACATATTAAGAATATATTAGAAGAAGAACTAGATAATTCAGTTGTTGCAAATTTTGCAACAACTGCTAAAGATGGTAAAAATTATCAAGTAGATTACTATAACTTAGATGTAATAATAAGTGTAGGTTATAGAGTTAAATCAAAAAATTAGAAAGTGGGCTAACCATTGCTTGATAGGTTCTGCATTTTTTGAATAATTAATGATAAAAAAAGGATAGTGTAAACTATCATTTTAATTTGCTTTTTAAAAAATTTTCAAATACTAAAAGTCCATAATCTTTATTATAATAATTAGGAAATTCATTAAGGTGTGCTAGAGCAATTTTAGCAGTTTTTTCTAAATCATTATTTGTAACATTTGTATTATTATTAATTAGGCCATGCTCTAATTCAACCAAAATACCTCTTTTAAAGTCATCAAAAGAGAATTTTGAAAAATCTATATTAAGCAATTTTGATATCATAAGGATTTCATTATCATTAAACATAATCTCACCATTTAATTATATTGAATAAAAAATTAAAATATGCTATTATACTTTAGGAAGTGATTTTGTATGAATTTACCAAATTTAAAAGATGCAAAAGTAAGAACTAAATGTAAAACAAGAATAATAAGAGATGATTATAAAGTACCAGATAGTATGAAGAATATTGGTAAAGGTAAAAAATACTATTTAAAAACTTACGGATGTCAGATGAATGTACACGATAGTGAAAATATTTCTGCCATATTAGAAGATATGGGATTTACAAAATCTGATACTATGGAAGATGCAGATATAATACTTTTAAACACTTGTGCTATAAGAGAAAATGCCCATAATAAGATGTTTGGATTTTTAGGAAGGGTAAAACATTTAAAAGAATCTAGGAAAGATATAATATGTGGTATATGCGGATGTATGGCTCAAGAAGAAAGTGTAGTAGAAGAACTTAGAGGTAAATATAAATGTGTAGATATAATATTTGGAACTCACAATATTCATAAACTTCCTAATATATTAGAAGAGTCATTAAAAAATCAAAAACAAGAAGTAGAAGTATATAGTATTGAAGGAAATGTATATGAAAATATTCCTGTAAAAAGAGATTCTAAGGTAAAGGCTTGGGTTAATATAATGTATGGATGTGATAAATTTTGTACTTATTGTATAGTTCCTTATACTAGAGGTAAACAAAGATCAAGAATGCCTGAAGATATAATAAATGAAGTAAAAGAATTAGTTGAATCTGGATACAAAGAAGTAACTTTATTAGGTCAAAACGTTAATGCTTATGGAAAAGATTTAGGTATTGATTATACAATGGGGGATTTATTAGAAGATACTGCTAAAACTAAAATAGATAGAATAAGGTTTGTAACATCTCATCCTTGGGACTTTGATGATAAAATGATAGATGTAATAGCTAAATATGATAATATAATGCCTTATATACACTTACCACTCCAATCAGGCAGTGATAGAATATTAAAATTAATGGGTAGACGTTATACTAAAGAAAAATATTTAGAATTATTTAATAAATTAAAGAAAAAAATACCAAATTGTGCAATAACAACTGATATTATAGTGGCTTTTCCAGGCGAAACAGAAGAAGATTTTCAAGATACTCTTGATGTAGTAAATACGTGTAAATATGATTCAGCATTTACATTTATATATTCACCTAGAATAGGTACACCAGGAGCTTTAATGGAGAATAAACTTTCTGAAAAAGAAAAAAACGAAAGACTTTATAAATTAAATGAGGTTGTAAATAAATATGCTAATGAAGCTAATAGGAAGTATTTAGGAAAAGTTGTACCTGTTCTTTTAGAAGGTGAAAGTGAAAAAAAAGGAAGACTTATGGGATATACAGATACCATGAAATTAGTTAATGTAGAAGCAGATTATAAATACTTAGGTAAAGTAGTTAATGTAAAAATAACAGCTGTAAAAACCTGGAGTATGGATGGAAAAATAGTTTAAAAAGTATAAAAATATATACTTTTTTTAACTTTTTATGGTATAATTTAGTAGAAAGTAGAGGAGTGATTTTGTGAAATGTAATAATTGTGGATATGATTTAGATCAAAATGCTAAATTTTGTGAAAATTGTGGATCTAAAATTGAAAATGATAATAGTGTTAGTGATACTTTAACACAAAAAGAAAACTTAGTACAACCTGAACCGTTACAAAATTTAAATAGTAATGAAAGTGTTCAAGAAAATTTAACTGTTGATATAAATGAACCTGTAGTAGATAACGGTGTTTATAATGAAACTGTTGATATATCAACTAATGAATTGCCACAGCCTCTTCATAATCAAGTAAATTTAAATAATTTAGAAAGTTCAAATATTAATAATACTTCAACATCTAGTAAAAAATCTTCAAATTTAATGATATGGATTGCAGTTTTGATAATTGCTTTAGTAACAGTTGTAGGAGTATTTCTTTTAATAGCTTTAAATAAAAATTCAAATTCTATAGATGTACTAAAAAAATCAATAGCTAATTTAGAAGAAAAATCTAAGGATAGTGGGACTGTCAAGTTAGGAGTATCAGCATCTAGTGGTGATTCATTAAATATAAATTTATCAGGAAGTGTTAAATTTCAAAAAAGTAATGATCAATATAATTTAGCTCTATTATTAGATAAGTCTGCATTTATGGATGCTGTTGAAGTGTATTCAACTTTTTCTAAGGAAAATGTTTCGCTATATTTGAAATCAGATCTTATAGATAGTTTAGGTTATACTGCATCAGAAAATAGTGTTTGGCTAAATTATATATATAATATAGAAAATACTGTTAGTGGTGGATCAGAAAATGAAAAAGCAAAAGATGTTGATATTTATAGTATTATAGATAATAAACATTTTAAATATATAGATGAGGTTAATGGGGTTAAACATTATAGTTTAATAATAGATGAAGAATTAATAAATAAATTAGCTGAAGAGTTAAAAAAATTAAACATAGAAGAAGTTAGCTCTATGGAAGACGTATCTTCACAAGTTAAGCTAGAAAAACCACTTAATGTAGAATTTTATATAAATAAATCTAATACATTAGAAAAAATAGAGGCTGATGTATCAGGTATGTTAGATGATGAGTCAATTTCAAAAGTGATTTTAAGTATGAACTTTGAAAATCTAGGATCAACAATAGTTTCTATACCACCGGAAGCTTTAAATTCAAATATGGATATTATGACATATATTAATGAAAATTCAATGGTAAATTATGATGATTTTGATTATAATTATGATGATTTTGATACTATGAATAATCTAGAATACAATTTTTAGGTAGTTTGACTACCTTTTTTTATGCATTTTTATCCAAATTTTTCATATATTAGATTGAGGAGTGATTATATGTCAGTATTTAAAGAAATAGTAACAAAAGCCATTATAGGTAAAGGGAAAAAATATTTTAAAGATAATTATAGTATAGATGTTGAAAACAAGCCAACGACAATACTAGGGTGTTGGGTTATAAATCATCTCTTGGTAGATGGTGATGACTTCATTGAGTATTATTGACATTTGATTAAAATATGTGTACAATAAATTAAATTTATTAAGGAACACATTGAAAATATAGAAGTATTAGCTGTGCCATACTATATAAAGAAAAATGATTACGTTAATTCTCCAGGAAACATGTAGATAATGATTATAGCGATAATATTAACGATTGGAAAGCTAGTGGTGTAATCGGCAAATTATTTTAAAATGCTGCAAAATTAGAAGTTATATTTAAAGGACTAGTAATAAAAAAACAGTTTATAAAGAAGAAAGAATTAAGGGAATATGAAAGAGTTAAAAGATTATATAGAACTAAATTATAATGAAAAAAATATTGTGCATATATACTCAATAATTTTGCGAGCCAATTACGAATTAATGAAACAGAAAGAAAATGCAACCAAATTTGAATTAAAACAAATGGATAATTTTATTATAAGATACAATAATGATTTTGAATTAATTTTAAATAATAAAATCTTTTTTCTAAAGGAAGATAAAATAAGATCATTAGTTAATTATATATATGAATATTTTAATGATAAATATCCAATTGAATACGATTATAAATTAATTGATCCAATATATTTTTCATTATTTTTTTATGATTTATTAGATAAAATAATAAAGGTTAAAATAGATGTTATAAATATAAAAGATATAAGATTATTACGGTATAAGGCTGACCCAGTTACAATGGAAAATTCTGAAAGATATAAGGCATTATTAGATAAAACATATAAAATGTATTCCCCTTTTAAATCTAACTTGGTAAGTGAAACACCAGAGGAAAGATTAAATAATATATTAAATAGTATAAAAGAAAAAGGATACGGCTTTAAGAATCAATTAGCGATATTTTATAATAATGAACCTTATATAAGAGATGGACAACATAGGGTTTCTGCTGTTAAATATTTGTATGGTGATATAGATATAAAAATTGTAAGATTTTATTTAAAAGATAATTATTTTTATGAGTAGTTGGTGATAAAATGAAGAAAGTATTGATTGGAATATGTGGGATAGGAAATGGCCATATAAATAGGCAGATCAGTGTGATTAAGGAATTAATTAAAAATAACTACGAAGTTATAATAGCAACAGAATCTTCTAAAATTGAAGTGTTAGAAGCTCATTTTCCTAATGTACATATCTTAACGATAACAATTCCATGGATTGTATGTAATAAAAACGGATTATCATTTACAGAAACGTTATTTAAATATGAAAATATTGACGTTTTTAAAAAATTTTTGGAATTTGGAACTGAAATTGAAAGAATATTTGGTAAACCAGATTTAGTTATCACCGATTATGAACCGAATGTTGCACAATATGCATATGCCATGGACATTCCGTTAATTACGATGGAACAACAGTCTAAATTTTTATATTTAAATGAAATAAAAATTGCTAATCAATCAATAAAAGAAGAAAAATATCGAATAAATTATTTTTTTCCAAAGTATTCTAAAAAGATTATTTCTAGTTTTTTTCCATTAAATATAAAAGAAAAAAATGTTCTAGTTGTTCCGCCAATTGTAGGAAATATTAAAAAAACAAAAATGCAAGATTTTGTTTTGATATATTTCTCTCCATATAGTGATTCTCCAGAATATGATAAATTACTAAGTGTTTTAATCAAAATAACAGATAAAAATTTCAAAGTATATTCCAAAAATAGTGAAAAATATAAAGAGTTATATGACAACAAAAATATTAAATTTTATAATTTTAATAGTTCTTTTAAAGAAGATTTGGCAAGCTGTTCCTGTTTGATATCGACTGGTGGCCATCAACTAATTAGTGAGGTAATATTTTTAGAGATTCCGGTATACGTTATACCACTTAATACTTATGAACAAAAATATAATGCAAAAATGATTGACCATTACAATTTAGGTACTTGTAAAAAGATAACATTGAATTCAGTACTTAATTTTATAAATAATAAAGATAAATATGTTTTCAATATTGTAAGTTATAAAAAGAAATATAATGATTTTAATTGGCAAGAACAATTTATTAAAACTATAGAGGAGGTTTTGAAATGATTTACTCTTCTAAAAATAATAATAAACTAAAATATAGTACTCCATTAATAGAGTATATTAAAAACAATAATTTGTATAATGATGAGAATTTGATATTTTCAACAAAATATACAGCAGGAACTTATTCTATTACAAATCCAACGAAAAATTTTACTAATTGCACTTTAGTAAATGGCTATCCTCATTTTCATATTCCACTTGAAAAAATTTTGGAAGAAATAGATTTTTTTATTAATGGCGGAGATATGTATCAAAATTTCATTTATATAAGGTATGGGGATATTCATCCTCATAAATCTATACCTAAATTGGGGCAAATTAGAAATTTACTCATCTATGATTCCTTAAACAATATGATTGGAAATAAAGCTAATGGTATTTTTGCTATTGGAGATATAAGTATTAAAACATTAAATAATGTATGCAAAAATTATGATTTAGGTATTTCGGGTGATGATTTATTTATTAAATTAGTAAATAATACTTTAGAACCTGATATCCTTAAATTACTAAAGGAATATGACAATAAGGCAATTTTTCAAATTAAAACTTTTTTGGAATCTTTAAAACTTAGTTATGATAATTTTATTTTAGAAAGTACTTTATATGAAAATCACAAACTCTATGAAAAGATAAAATATAACCCTAAATATAGCGGTGAATTAAAAAGAAATGGTGAATTAAAATATTCTTTACAAGAATTAATTTTTATAGCATCTATTCTTAAAAATAAAGATGATACATTAATTAACATAATCGGTTCCAATCAATCAGAACATATTAGAAAAGTAAATAATATGCTTAACGATAATGATTTTGGGGTGGATAACAGGTTTTTATCCTATGGAATGTGTTTGAATGCTGATTCAAATGACTATGGTGAATGGTCTAATAATCTTACACAATTCATAGAAGAACAAAAATTTGACATTAATATTATGGATTATCTAAAAGTTTTAACATTTATAAATACAAACGATGTTGCAATTGATTATAATAAATTAGGTAAATATTCACATCAAATTCGTAAATTTAAAGATATGATTGATTCAATAAAATCTTTAGATGGTAATAAGATAGATATTAATAAAATAAATAATTTACTATGTATGATGGGACTAGTAAATTATAATTTAAATAGAGCTATAGAAACAGGGAATCAAAATATGTTTTATAGATATTTATGTAACATAAGTAATGAATATGAAAAGAATAATGAAGAATATTATTCAATTTCTGGATTATATCGTGAATTTATGGTGACAGCATTAAGACGTATAGGCTATAATTTAAATGAAGAAAAAAAATGTAAAAGGTTGGTGTTAAAATGATTTATCCAAAACCATTAAAAACTGGAGAAATAATTAAATTAATTGCTCCTTCAAATGGATTAAAAGAAAGTAAATTAAAAGACTTAGAATCAGTAATAAGTATTTTTAAAACAAAAGGTTATAAGGTTATTGAAGATAAGAACATAAGACATTCACAAAATGGAGTAAGTGCATCTATTGCCTCACGTGTCAGTGAGTTAAATGTAAGCCTTGCTGATGATTCTAGGGTTTTAATTGCTGTGTCAGGTGGAGATTTTATTAATCAAATAATGGACAAAATAGACTATAAAAAATATCTCAAGAATGTAAAGTGGATACAGGGACACTCTGATATAACATTATTATTATATTATTTAACAACAAACTACGATATTGCAACTATTTATAATTTTAATGTAAGAGGTTATTTATCCGATGAAAACGCTGTTAATTATGCATTTAAGGCATTGAATAATGACTTGTTTTTACAGAAAAATATAACTAAATGGGAATCTATCAATGAATTTAAAACAATTAAGGGTAGGATAATAGGCGGTTGCTTAGAATCTTTGAAAGATATAATAGGGACAAAATACGATTCTTTTAAAAAATTTGAAAAAAAATATGCAACTGACGGAATCGTTTGGTATTTTGATGTATCCCAATTTTCTAATGAAGAAATATCTAGAACTATATGGCAATTAAAGAAAAAAGGGTATTTTAAGAATTGCACAGGCATTATTTTTGGAAGATTATATGAAGAAAAAACTTTTACTGGTAGAAATTTAAGAGAAACCTTATTGGCCGAATTATCCGATTTAAATATTCCAATTATTATTAATTGTGATCTGGGACATGTTCCTCCCGCAATAACTATAATTAATGGGTCCTTAATAGAAGTGTCTAAAAATAATGAAGATTATGTAATTAAAGATAATTTAATATAATAAAAGTTGGTTTTAAGAGCCAGCTTTTATTTATGTCATAATAGTTATTTTTTATTACAGTGATCATATATTTAAAAAGGGAAGGTGATATTTATGTATAGGAAAGATAAAATTAAAATAAATTTATTTTATGATGATTCTGGTGTAAACATATTAGATGTTTTAAGATTAGATTTTAAGGAATTTTTTGAAAATTATTTAAAGGAAAAGGTTTTATAAATTTATCTAAAATAACTTAAATTATAATATTTCTATGATATAATAACCATGTACGGTACTCTGTTGGTTATATTAGAAATATTTGTATTGAATTCTAGAAATAGGAGGAAAATATGAATTATGATTGTGGAGTAGTTAAAGCATTACTAAACATATATAAATCAGAAGAAATAGCTAAATATATAAGGTTATCTCTTGCTGATGAAGAAAGTGAAAAACAAAAACCAACTGATGAGAGTGAAAGTGTTACTAATCAAAGAAGATTAATAAATAGTTTTATTGATCGCAATGGTAATATAGGTGCAAATTGTAAAGAGTTTATTGATGATGGATGTTCTGGAACAAATTTTGATAGACCTGGATGGAATAAATTACAAGAACAAATGGAAGCAGGAAAAATCAAAGTTGTTATAACAAAAAGTTTATCAAGACTAGGCAGAAGTAATTTTGAGTGTAGTTATTTTCTTGATTACTATTTTCCTGAAAATAATATAAGATATATTGCAATACAAGAACAAATAGATACAGGAAATAGAGAAAATACCAACAATGAATATGCGGCTTTAAACAATTTTATAAATGAAAAATATTCAAGAGATTTATCAAAGAATATTAAAAGAGTTTATAGAATGAAACAACAATCAGGAGAATATATGGGAGGTATTCCAGTATATGGATATAAGAAAGATCCTAATGATAAACATAAACTGATTATTGATGAAGATGCTGCAAATGTTGTTAGAGAAATATTTGAAAAGTATTTAGAACTACAATCACAAAGTGCTGTTATGAAATATTTAACTGATAAGAAAGTTCCTATACCAGAGGTATATAAAGGAACTAGAAGAGGAATTAAAGCAAAACACCCTTACGAATGGAATTATCATACAATTAGAAGTATTCTTCGTAATCAAATGTATATTGGAGATATGGTACAAAATGTTCATATCAAAAAAAGTTTTAGAGAAAAGAAGATTATTAAAAATAATAAAGAGAATTGGGTTATAGTTGAAGGCACACATGAACCTATTATTGATAAAGAAACATTTGATAGAGTTCAAAATCTATTAGATGCTAATTTTAGACAACCAACACCAGAATATCAAAGAACATTTAAAGGATTAATGTTTTGTCATGAATGTGGACATTTAATAGGTGTAGGTAATCCTAAAAGAGATAATAGACCTATTGAAAAACAATATGTATATACTTATTGTAATTATTATAGAAAGAATAGTGCTTATAATAAGTGTACTCCACATACAATGAACTATAATAATCTTGAAGATCAACTTTTATTAATTATTACAAATGTATGTAATAAATATATTAATCTAGTTGGATATGATGATTTGATTGAAAATAGAAAAAACACATTAACAACATATACAACTGATTTAGAGAAAAAAGTTGGAAGACTAGAGATAGACCTAAAAACCATTGATTTAAAAATTGAAAAGTTATACATGGATAGATTAGATGACATTATAACACCAGATACATATAAGAAACTTACGGATAAATTTGAAGAACAAAAACATGAAATGCAAAAACAAATTGATGAGTTAAATCAAAGTATAAATGAATATAAAGAAAATAATAAAGTAGAAGATTTACTTGAAACGAGGACAATAGTAAAAGAATATTTAAAAGCAAGAAAAAATCCACCAAGAGAATTAATTTTAAAAATAATTGATAAAATAGAAATACATCAAGATAAGACAGTGGATTTACATTTCAAACTAAAACAACTTGAAGAAGTTGTATGATTTTTACAAAAAAGTTATCACTGAAAACCATGAGCCATAAATTCAAAGGATATAAAACTAACGAGAAAATAGGTGTTAGTGGATCATATGATGTTAATATATGGTATTCTTATGATAATGATTCTAAAACTACTGTAGTTAATAAAAATATATCTTATAATGATTTGTTTAATGTTAAATTAAAAGAAAATTCTGATTTATCATCTGATACAGATATAATAGTAAGAACACTAAAACAGCCAAATTGTTCTGGTGTAAATATAAATGGTAAATCCATAACATTTGATATAGAAAAAGAACTAGGAGTAGAAGTAGTAGGTGATGCTAAAGTTAAAATAGCTATAGAAGAAGATGAAGAACCATGGGATGAAATAGAAGATGAATTAAGTGAAAATGATATTAAAGAAATAGATGAAGTAAAAGAAGACTTTATAAAATAGTACAATATGTACTTTTTTTATATACTTATTAAGTTAACCGAAAACAGTTGACAAAGTAATAAAAATTTGATATTATCTTTACAGTGAATGGAGGTGCTATTATGGCAGTTAAAATCAGATTAAAAAGAATGGGAGCTAAAAAAAGACCTTTTTATCGTATAGTTGTTGCAGATTCTAGATTTCCTAGAGATGGTAGATTTATAGAAGAAATAGGATATTACAATCCTATAGAAGATCCTGCAGTTATAAAAGTAGATTCAACTTTAGCTATTAAATGGTTTAAAAATGGAGCTATGCCAACTGATACAGTAAGAGATATCTTAAGTAAAGAAGGAATAATGAAACAATTCCATGAATCAAAAATAGTAAAAAAATCAACTGGAAAAGCTGAGACAGTAAAAACAACAAAAGCTGAAACAACAATAAAATCAAAATCTGAATCAGTAAAAAAGTCAAAAACAACAAAGAAAGTTGAGAAATAATTATGGAGTTAGTTGAGTTAACAGAATTTATTGTAAAAAAATTACTTCCTTGTGATATAGATATTAAAGTAAATCAAATAGATGCTAATGAAAATATTATAATACAAGTGTTAGTTCCAAACTCTTATATGAGTGTTGTAATAGGAAAATCGGGAGTAATTGCTAATTCTATTAGAACAATAGTACAAGCTGCAGCTTATAATAAAAAGCTTGGAAAAATAAGAATTAATATAGATTCATTATAGAAGAACTGTAAATAGTTCTTTTTTTTATAAAAATATGTTTACAAACTTTATTAAATATTATATAATAGTGGTACAAGGTGACTGAAAGTGGTTTAAGGTGGTTGATTTCTATGTTTATGGGGGAGTATCATCACAGTATTGATTCTAAAGGACGAATTATAATTCCTGCAAAACTTCGTGATGATTTAGGAGAAAATTTTATAGTTACTAGAGGATTAGATGGATGCCTATTTGTATATCCTAAAAATTCTTGGGATAGAATAATTGACAAGTATAAACAGTTACCTGATACAAAAGATAAAAGACAATTTATGAGAATATTTTTATCTGGAGCTACTATATGTGAGTATGATTTAAATGGAAGAATAAATATTCCAAATCCATTAATCGAGTTTGCAAATTTAAAAAAAGATTGTATTATCATTGGTGTAGATGAAAAATTAGAAATTTGGAGTAAAGAACGTTGGGAAGAATTTATTGCAAATAATGAAGAAAATATTTCATCTTTAGCAGATAGCTTATTTTCAGGAGATAGTTATGCATAAGTCTGTATTGCTTAATGAAAGTATAGAAAACTTAAATTTGAAAGATGATAGTACTATAGTAGATTGTACACTTGGCTATGCAGGGCATAGTAGTGAAATTTTGAAAAGAATAAATAAGGGGTATTTATTCGCCTTTGATCAAGATACAGAAGCAATAAAAAAAAGCTTTGATAAATTAAATTTAATCAGAAATAATTTTGAGATAATAAATAGTAATTTTGTTAATATAAAAGATGAGTTAGCCAAAAGAAATATAACTAAAGTAGATGGAATATTATATGATCTTGGTGTATCAAGTCCACAGTTAGATGAAAAAGAAAGAGGTTTTAGCTTTCATTTGGATTCAAGATTAGATATGAGAATGAATAAAAATAATTCGCTAGATGCATACTATATAGTTAATTCATATAGTTATGATGAGTTAGTTGATATTTTTTATAAATATGGAGAAGAAAAATATGCTCCAAGTATAGCTAAAGGAATTATTAATTCAAGACCTATTACTACTACTTTAGAGTTAGTAGAAGTAATAAAAAATAATGTTCCAGAAAAATATAGAAGAGAAAAACATCCTGCTCGTAAAGTTTTTCAAGCTATAAGAATTGAAGTTAATGATGAATTAAATGTTTTTGAAAAAAGCCTGAGAGATTCTCTAGATTTAATAAATATAGGTGGAAGGATTTGCGTTATAACATTTCATTCTCTTGAAGATAGAATTTGTAAGAAAATTTTTAACGAGGTAAGTAAAATTGATGATAATTTAAAACATTTACCAGTAGTTCCTAAAGAATTTTTACCAAAATTTAGAGTTTTAAAAACAATAGAACCTACTAAAGAAGAAGTAGAAGAAAATAAAAGATCAAGAAGTGCTAAGCTTAGAATAATAGAAAGAATTGGTTGATAATATGAAAAAAACTAAAAGAAAAATTAGATTAAGTAAAGGTGAAAGGATGCTTTATACATTAGGCGTTATGTGTTTTTGTCTTACTATAGTTATAAAAGTTTTTTCTAGCGCAGGGATTAGTACACTAAAAATGGATATAGAAAAAGTTTCGTATAAAATTGAAAACCAAGAAAAAAAGAACCAAAGCTTAGCTATGCAAGTAAATGAACTTACTTCATATGAAAATATGAGTGGAGTTTTAAAGGATATGGGTCTTGCTTATAATAATGAAAATATAGTAGTGGTTAAATAAAAAATATGCTTTAGCATATTTTTTGTGTTATAATTAATATAGTATTGGATAGTTGAGAATTGAAAACGTGAGGTGATAGTATAATATGAAACAAAATAATATAAAAAATAAAAAATGGAATGCTCCTTTAATTTGCTTTTTAACATTTTTTATAGTTATATCTATATTATTTATACAATTTTGTTATTTAGCTCTTTCTAAAAAAGTTTATGGAATAGATATGAAAAGTTTTGCTGCCAATAGAAATACTGTTACTAATATTCTAACTGCTAAAAGGGGAAATATATATGATATAGAAGGTAATGTTTTAGCTCAAAATATTTCTTCTTATACTTTAATTGCATATCTAGATCCATCAAGAACTGTAGATGATAATTATCCAGAACATGTCGTTGATAAGGAGTATACGGCAATTAAATTAGCAACTATTTTAGGTGAAGAGAATAAAGATTATATATTAGAAAGATTAAATAAAAACTCTAAACAAGTAGAATTTGGTACTATAGGTAAAAATTTAACTGAATTAACAAAAATAGCTATAGAAGAATTAGATTTACCTGGAATAGCTTTTTCTGAAACTGTAAAAAGGTATTATCCAAATGGTGATTTTGCATCATATATAATAGGATATGCAAAGCAGTATACAAGAATAAATATAAAATTAGGTGAAGAATACGATTTATATGATTATTATAAAAATTTTTTTGATAATTATTCTTCAGTAACAATAGAAAATTTTAATGATAAAATAGTTAATGTTAAAAATACTAATGTAAAAGCAATAAAAAAAGGAAGTAGTATATTACTTATAAAGTCTGATGGGCTTACACTTGCTAATATAGTGGTTAATGTTACAGATTATGATATATTAAAACCACTAGATTTGACAATAGTAGGCGAGCTTGGTATTGAAAGTAATTTTGAAGATAAATTAGTGGGTGTAGATGGATATGTAAAGTATCAACAAGATAAATATGGATATAAAATTCCAGATACTCCAGAAGAAAGAATTGAATCTAAAGACGGATATGATATATATTTAACACTTGATTCAAATATACAAAGATTTGCAGAATCTGCGGTAAATAATATAGAAGAATTTTATAATCCTAAATGGACTATAATTTCCGTTATGGATGCTAAGGATGGTTCTATTTTAGCTTCAGCAACATCACCATCATATAATCCAAATAATTTATCTAGTGATATGAGTTATCAAAATCCACTTGTTTCTTATTCGTATGAGCCTGGTAGCGTTATGAAAATTTATACATATATGTGTGCCATAGAAAAAGGTGGATATAATGGAGATAAAACTTATTTAAGCGGTAGTTATGAATTTTCAAATGGAGATGTAGTACACGACTGGGATATTAATGGGTGGGGTTATTTATCTTATGATCAAGGTTTTTCATATTCATCAAATGTTGGTATTATCAATATAATAAAAGATTATTTGTCAATGGATGAATTAAAACAGTGCTTAGAAAAATATGGATTTAATAATAAAACAGGAATAGAACTTTCAAATGAAGAGAAAGGTAATGTCTCTTTTAAGTATGAAACAGAAATTATGTCAGCAGGTTTTGGACAAGGTATCTCAACAACACCTATACAACAATTGCAAGCTTTATCAATAATTGCCAATGATGGTGTTATGGTAAAACCTCATATAATAGATAAAATGGTAGATATAAATACAAAAGAAGAATTTAAAACAAAAGTAGATACTAGCGATAGGTTAGTTAGTACAAATACTATAAATAAAATTAAAGATTTAATGGAAAGTGTAATTCAAAAAGAAAGTCCAACTGGAAACAGATATTATTTGGAAGGATATAATATAATAGGAAAGACAGGAACAGCTCAAATATATGGAAAAAAAGGATATCTTACTGGTGCAAATGATTACATCGTATCTATTGCATTAATGTATCCAAAAGATGATCCTGAAATTATAATATATGCAGCTTCTAAACAACCAGAACATGATATGTCGCAAACATTACCTGACAATATTAAAGAATTAATACAAAATATTTCTAAATATAAATCAATGTCTAATAATGAAGAGTCTAACTCTTCTGATAATTCATATACGTTATCTTCTTATATAAATAAAGATACGGATAAAGTATTTTCAGAACTTTCTGAAAATAAATTAAATGTTATAAGAATAGGTGATGGAAATAAAGTTGTAAAACAATATCCTGAAAAGAATGTAGAGCTTCTTTATAATGATAAAGTATTTTTAATTACTAATTCAACAAACTATATTATGCCAAATATTATTAATTGGTCTAGATTGGATGTTATAAATTTTTGTAATTTAATTGGTTTGCAATATTCATTTGAAGGTTATGGTTATGTTACAAGTCAAAGTATTATTGAAGGATCAAGTATAGATTTAAAATCTATTTTAAATATAACTTTAGAAAGAAATGTTGAATAAATAAAAATAGGATTCAATCCTATTTTTATATTATTTTAAAAATTGCAATTAAAGTAAAAAGTATAGGGCTAGAATATTTTAAAAAATCTAGTTTTAAAATTTTTTTCATTCGAGCTAAATAATTACCTAAGAAAATAAGTAATCCATGACTTATTCCAAAATAAAATGGTGTTATTATAGGATTGTGATTATTTAACGCTAATGAAAAAGCACTTATAGAAGAATCTATTCCTATTGTAATACCTATTATAATGCTTGTAATTATATTTACGTTATCTTCATTATTATCTTTTTTTATTTGTACTAGCGAATTTATTGCCAAAAAAACAAATAATATAAAACCAATATAATTAGCAACTTTCTGGCAAATAAATCCTTTAATTAAACTTCCTAAGAACATAATAGGAATTGCCATTAATATAGGTATTATACTTATTATAATAAGCTTATCAATACTAATTTTTGTTTTTTTAACTCCTACAGCGAATCCTGAAAAAAAGCCATCTATACTTACTATAAAAGCTGTTAAAATTGCCTCAACAAACATATTTTACCTCATAGTATTATATTGATATTTTGTGAATTTGATTGGGCTAAGTTATATTAATTTAATAAAAATTATATAATTTATTGGTGATTAAATGTTTTTTAAAAATATACATATTAGAATAAAAATAATAATATTAATAACAATTATTTTATTTTTAGTAATAATAGGTAAAGTGTTTTATATTCAAGTAATAGATTATAAGAAATTAAATAATTATGCGACAAGTCTTTGGAGTAGAAACTTACCTCTTGCTTCTAATAGGGGAATTATTTATGATAGAAATGGGCTTGAACTTGCTTCTAATATTACTACAACATCATTAGTACTTATACCAAACCAAATAGAAAATAAAGAAGAGGTTTCAAAAAAACTATCAGAAATATTAGAGGTTAGTTATGATGAGATGTATAAGCACGTATCAAAGAAAACTTCGATAGAAAGAGTACATCCGGAAGGTAGAAATTTAAGTTATGAAGTTGCAGATAAAATAAATAGTCTAGGATATAGTGGTGTTTATTTAGTAAAAGAAGCTAAAAGAAATTATCCATTTAACACATTACTTTCACATACTTTAGGTTTCGTTGGAATTGATAATCAAGGGCTTAGTGGGCTTGAACTTATATACGATGATTATCTAACAGGAAGTAATGGTGCTATAAAATATTTTAGTGATGCTAAAGGAAATAGTCTATCTATGTCACAAATATACGAGCAACCGCAAAGTGGCGTTAATATGACATTAACAATTAATTTAAAAATCCAACAAGCCTTAGAAAGAGAACTTGATAATGCCGTATCTAAATATAATCCAGATCAAGCACTTGGGATAGTTATGGATCCAAATACAGGAGAGGTACTTGCAATTTCATCTAGGCCTAATTTTGAACCAAATAATTATTCTGATTATAGTATAGAAGATATAAATAGAAATTTACCTATTTGGATGACTTATGAGCCAGGATCTACATTCAAAATAATAACTTTAGCTTCATCTTTGGAAGAAAATATAGTAGATCTTGAAAAAGATACTTTTTATGACTCTGGTTCTATCACTGTTGGTGGTGCTAAATTACATTGTTGGAAAGCAGGAGGTCATGGGGCGCAAACATATTTGCAGGTAGTAGAAAATTCCTGTAACCTAGTAGCATAGCCAGAGATAAAAAAGAAATCGTTGAAAAATAAGGGCAAAACGACCATCGATGACAATTTTGTACCTGGTATGTTAGCAAGAGACACTTACACTTTTGAAAATGCATACCTCACTCAAGGTAGAAAACTTGAGTATAAATATGATGTAGAATTTTTAGTAATTGAAGATTTATATGGAAAAAAATCAATAAGGAACACACTGGAATTTAAACAATATATGAATAAAGAAATTGCAAAAAGAAAAAATGTAATATATGACATGAATGTGGTAGACTTATATCCTATAGAAAAACATTATGATAATAGACCACAAATAGATATAGATAGATTTAATCAATTAAATGATATAATATTATCAATTAGCCCAAAACTATGTAGAAGAGTAACTAAAAAAGAAATAGTATATAAGAAAAATAGAATCAAGAATGTAATATCTATAATATTCACGAAAAATCAGGGATTAAAGATTTTTGTAAACAATGAAATGGAAAATTTTGACATCAATGAAAACTTTTTTACAATATCAAAAGGTAATCGTAAACCACTTGAAAAGTGTATGAAAATAATGACAGAAGAAGATTTTTCATATATTAAAAAAGCACTTAAAAACTATTTAGATAAAATCATATAGAAATGAACTTCTCAAATTTGCAAAAACATAGTATTTATGCTATTATATTAATCAACGAGTTTTACTAAACTTGTATCAAATCATGATATAATATTCATGTATGCAGGGAGGTTTTATGAATAAAGAAGAAATAGTTGAAGACTTAATTAAAAGTATTCGTAGATTTCATTCAAGATATGGTTCTGATGCTACCATACAAAGATTTGAAGAAAGTATATTAAAATTGAATAATCCAAGATTATCCTGTTTTTTTGCTGGTCGTATAACAGGGGCAGACATTAACGCACACCAAAAAGTAGTGTTAAATAGTAAAGACATAGAATGTAATATTAATTATGCATCATTTTTAGTTGAGGATAAAATGGATATTACTGATCATCTTAATGTAATATTAGAAAGTAAAGATCCTGAAAACTGTTTTAAATTTACTGATGAAGTAATGTATTATCCTAAGATTAAAGACAAGAAAGAGAAGATAAAGCAACTAGAAAGAATTATATTAGATGGGAAAAATCCAGCGATTAGTTATTTATTTGCTAAATTGAAGTTTATTAGAGATTTCATAGATCTAAAAGCTCATGAAAAAGTTATATTAGATAGTAATGATGCTCAACTTAGTTATTATTTTGCAAAAGAAATAGAGGGTGCAGATATAAAAGCACATGAAAAAGTAGTGTTGGCAAGCAAAGATCCTAAGCTTTGTTGTTTATTTGCAGGAGATGTAAAAGGTGCAGATATTAAGTCTCATGAAAGAATAGTGCTTGATAGTAAAGATATTGATAGTTGGTATAATTTTGCTGCTAAAGTTGAAGGAGCGGATATTAAAGCTTTTGAAAAATTAATATTAAAAGCAAACAATCCATATTATAGTTGCCTTTTTGCAATCAAAATCAAAGGAGCAGATATTAAAGCTCATGAGCAAATAGTATTAAACAGTAAAAATGTTAAAGAAAATTATTATTTTGCTAGAGATATAGTTGGTGCAGATATAAAAGCACATGCTAAAATCGTTATCGATAGTAAAAACTTTACTTATAATTTTCTTTTCGCAAGAGAAGTTAAAGGAGCAGATATAAAAGCCCATGCAAGAGTACTTTTAGAACAATGCACAGAAGATAAT
The DNA here is from genome assembly GCA_030531425.1 of bacterium. Taxonomy (GTDB): domain Bacteria; phylum Bacillota_I; class Bacilli_A; order RF39; family UBA660; genus UMGS1613. The sequence continues at coordinate 8,863 of JAUNNO010000004.1, read as the reverse complement.
AATTACATGTATAATTATGATGAAGATTATGATGAAATTAGTGAAAAACTTCCAAGAGAAAGTAGAAGGGAAATTGAAACAGAAGATATTAGTAGAAAATTAAAACTAATTAAAAAAGATAATCATTAAGGAGGGTGTTAGATTATGAAATTAATATCAAGTAATCAGGTATAGTATTTGGAAACGATACTGAAAGATTTTCGTTTATAAACTTAAATAGTCTTGAAGATAAGAATAATAGAAACAATTGGCATTTATTTGAGTATAGTAGAGTTAGAGATGATGGATTTTCATACTTATATTTAAATGCATTTTATCGTGAGGAAGATAAAACATTATATGCATTAATTTATAAAAATAATATAAATCCATATGTTAGTAGAAACATAATTATAAATCAAAATGGAAATGTAATTACTGACTATGTTGAAAATAATGTTGATGATATGATTAGAACCTTTGCAGATACAAAGTTTGGTTCTCCTTGTAAAGAAATTAATGTTCCACTAAAAGAATATTTAAAACAAGTACATACCTTTTTGAACGAATTTAATCAATCGATTGACGCTGATGAAAATGTTTGGGGTATGCGTAATAATCAGTACTTCCTTAATTTTTTAGCATTTGATGAATTCTATAGTAGCTTTTTTAATAGTTACCATAGCCATATAAGTCATGATGAGTTAGAGAATATAGTAAATAATTTTGAAGATTATTATGAAATAAAAAGATTAGTTAAAAGAAAATAAAAAGAAGTAATTATAATAATGAAAGGATAGTATTTATGAACGAATTTGAATTGCTTTTTACTGCTGAGAAAGCAGCAACAGAAATTAGAAAATTGTTGGAAATGGATGAAGAAAAAAGCTTAAATCCCGAGAAATTAGAAGAAATCATAGATAGAATACAAAAACATAATAATAGGTATAAGATTAGTGAAGATTTAACAAATGTGTTTACCTTTCTAAATGATGGAAAAATAGAAATAAAGTACAAAAAAGAAGCTGAAGAATTTGAAAAATTTATATATGTCATTAAATCCTTTTGTTATGGATTAATTCATTACAAAGAACATGAAGGCAAAGACACTACTATAGATGAACAAGAAATACTTTATGATCAAAAAACTACTTTTTTGGCTCGAGCATTTATTTTACCAGAGAAAATGTTTAGAAGAGAAGTATGTGAAAATTCAGATGTTAAAGGTAAAGTATATATACATGAGATGTCAAGAAAATTAAAATTACCATTTAGATATCTTGAAAAAAGAGGAAATAGTTTAAGAGTATGGACTCCATATAATTAGTTTAAAAAACTTAAATTGTTTACTTGAATCAAAGAATAGTTTATTAAGTTTTGATAAACTATAAAAAATAATATATTAATTACATATGTAATTCGAGGGGGCTCTATCATATGGAAGAATTTAAAATTAGAACAGTTAATGAATCTATAATTATAGAAAAAAGTAATAATTGTATGCGAATTAGTCAAGCTAAAGATAATGATATTTATTTTTCTGCTTTGCAAGGTGATTTTTTTTGCCAATTAGATTTTTCATCATATAATTGTGAGGAATGGAAAACATACTTAGTTTTTGAAAATTTAATGAAAGCAATATTTGGTAGATATATGCTAAATGAAGATTATAAAAAGAAATTACCTAAAGATTTTATTGATCTTGATAATAAAACTATTATTTGGCATTCTGATGGATCTACTGATAATATTTTAAAATTTCAATATAAAGATGGTACGATAAAAATATCTATATTGAAAAATAAAGATATCAACAATTATGGAACTAACTCAGTAAGAATTAGAACAAATGGATCAAGTTATGAACTCTATTATAAGGAGTTTATTGAATTTTTCAATCAATTGACGATTTTAGAAAATGGATTAAATCAAAGTGTTCAAGAAGAAGTCCAATCACAAAAAAAATTGACGCTTTTAAAACGAAAAATAGTAAGAAAACTAACAAAAAAAGAAAGATAATTATTAAGGCTGAGTAAAAGAATAAACTCAGTTTTTTATTGAATTGCAAAAACATAGTATTTATGCTATTATATTAAGCAACGAATTTTATGAAATAGCTTTAAAATATGATATAATATTTATGTACACAGGAGGGTTTATATGGAGAATATTAAAATGAACATATTACATCAGGATCTATGCAACATATTAAGAGAAGAATTTAAAGACACTTATAATATTGAAGAAGACTTAGAAAAAATTAGTATTTCAATTAAGTGCATAAATTATAATTTTTTTGCAACTAGAAAAGTATCAACTAAAATTGGTGGTCACTCAGCAACAATACAGGATTCTTTAAATGAAAAGGATATTGAAGAAATAGTACAACAATCAATTCAATATGATCCTTATTCAATAGAAAAAATTAGAATAATTGGAAGATATGATAGAATAAATCCTTATAAATTTAAAGAATATGAATATGCCTATAAAGGAGCCGAAGTTACTTTAGCACTAAACAATAAAAAAACTCAAAATGAATTAGATACTAAGGTTGAATGTGTTAAAGAATCTAAAGAAAAACAACCAAAAGTAAGAAAACTAATAAAAAAGAAAGATAATCATTAAGGAGTGATTTTGATATGAAATACAAAAAATCATCTAAGGAAGAAATAATAAAAGAGAATACACGTAGGAATACTAGTCCAAGAGATAGTTCCTCTACATTTGTTAATTTTGAGACAATTTCTAATGCTCCAGTTAATACTGGGCTAGAACCTTCCCTTGAAAAAATGCCAATAAGTCATGTTTCCGAAGTCTTTTTTAGAGCTTGATCTTCAGTTGAAACTCTCATATAAAGACCAGCACGAACTTTAATATCATCTTTTAATATTCCCATTTGTTCAACTCCTTTACAAAAAAAGAGGAGACAGTAGTATTTAATAAAGTCTAAATACTACCGACTCCTCAAAATAATTATTATATAAATTTTTTGAATCAGATTTTGGAAATAAATATAATAAAGTTATTCTTTTATTCAATTTTAAAAACTTGTTTTTATCATTTTTAGTTGTCTTTTCTTTGAAAGTTACAGGTCTATATAAACTTTGTTCTAAAAAACTGCATTTTGTCATATCTCTATTTTCATATTTTTTTGCTCTTTTTTTCATTTTTTTATTTAGTTTTATTGATTTTTTATATTCTTTTGTATCTAATAATTTATTATTTATTTTCATATCTTACCTTCTAAATTAAAAATTGCATAGAGAATACTTCAAAATTATAATTATTATAGCACTTTTTTTATAATTTCTTTTCGATTTATAACAATTTTAATAAAATTATGATATAATATATCTTACTTAAAGGAAGGTTTAACATGTATGAATAAAGAAGTAGCAAGTCAAATATTTGAAAAATTACAAAAATATGATTTATCAAATATATTTAAATCAAAAGAAGAATTAAAAAAGTGGTTATTGAGTTTAAATCAAAAACAAATAAATAATTTTCTATCATTAAATATGGAAAAGGAAAAGATTAATTTTCCATTAGAAATGCTTATAAATTTAAATTTATTGAATTGTGAAGATTATCAGAAAAAACTTGAAGCTTTCTGTAATATTAAAAATGCTGATAGCTGGCATCATTTATTTAATGAATTATTAAATCCTACTTTTTTAAATAGTACTAAATTTTATGACGATATAGAAATGTTATCAAAAGCTAAAATGGCGCAATATGTACTATGGATAATTGGAAATGATGATTTTATTAATAGTCCTTACCACGATGAAGATTTAAAATTATTGGTTGAATCAAGAGACTGTAATAAAGATAACCCAGTAGATTTTGTTGTTTGGGATGCAATAGCAACAGTTGCAGGAGATAAAAATTCAATAAATAGTCCGTATCATAGAGATGATATGAGAATAATGATTGAAGCAGGAAGTAATTGTCTTCAAACGAGTTCTAGTTATCCGGAAGGTAGTTTAAATAATTTGGCGGTTAATCCCATATCTTTAAGAGATAAATATCATATAGAAAATATGAAAATTTTAGCAGATCATCCTGAATATGGCGAATGTCTATATAAATTAATGACTAATGAAGTAATTATAAATGGGAAATTTTATCGTGAAGAAATTAATGCTTTAGCAAATGCAAAGGATGAAACAGCTGCCAGATGCTTGTTTTATTATATTTTTAATCCTCATAATAAATACTATTCCGATAATGGAATAAACTCTTATTTTATGGGTTCATATATGCTTTTAGATAGAGATAGCGAAGAATTATCATATTATGAAATGCGTGAAATAGGTGATAAACCAATAATTGAAACTCCAGATGTTTATTGGAAAGTTGACAATTCATTTGAAATAAAGGAAGCACAAAGAAAATATTCAAAATTAAAATTACTTCCTGAGTATGATTATTTAAATGGATTAAAAATTATATTAAATGCACCTAAAAATTATAATTTCTTTTATGCATCTTTATTAATGAATAAATATTTTGCTCTATCTCCAAATAGAAGTTTTGATTTGGAAATATTGAAAAATATAAATATTAAAAAAGTATCTGATAAATTTTTATTTGTTGAAATATACAAATTAATGACTAAAAAAACATTTCAAGAAAGTCCTTATCATAAAAAAGATTTAGAAATTATTATTAATTCTATAGGAGAAAATAAACAAAATGAATTAATTAAGTTAGCGAAAAATGAAAAAAACATTTCAAGTATTAATCATGGATTTGATATGAATTTTTTATCTAATCTAGATATGGAAAATATTGACAAAAAAATTATGAATAAAATTAAATATTATATTTATGGTGATGGTCTTTATGATGCCAATCATATTGAAATTTTAAATAGATTGCAGTTTATGGAGTCTATCGATGAATATAATCAATCAATGAAAGAAGATATCTTTGGAGAAGTTTTGACCGAATTAGATAAATCAAAACAAGAACAGACAGAAAAAGTAAAATCAAAAATATTACAAAAAATCAAAAAATTATTCAATTAAAAAAGGCAGTTATGATGGTTCTTTGTCAAATAGTGTTGGTGGAACCAAAAACTAATGATAAATGAATCGATATAGAGGACTAAATTTTAGTTCTCTTTTATTATGCTTTAATAGGATTTAATAAACCTTTAATTAACATAATTCTAGCTTTTAAATGTTTAAATTTTCTATAACCACAAGCAGTATGCTTAATTTGTTTTATAACATTATTTGTCCCTTCAACAATTCCATTAGAGTATTCATAATCAAATGCATTTAAAATATATTCTTTCATTTTTATAAAAGTTTTAATAGCTTTTTTCATATATTTAGATATTTTGTCATATTTTTATTAAAAATAGGTATAAACGAAAAAATTCGTAAAATATATGTATTTTTTTTTATATAAAAAAGTGATATACTATTAGTAGGTGATGAAAATGAAATATATAGAAGGAATAAGTTCTGATTCTGGTCATCTAGCACATGATCAAATAGAGTGGCTTTTAAGTACTTTCCATTCTGATTCAACAAATAAACCTGATCTTGCTAGTGTTAGGAAAGAGGAATTAAAAGATTCTCCAGTTTCAGGTTGCAGATGGTTTATAAATGCTAAAAAAATGACGACAGCAGCAGGTAGAAGTAAAGATAAACGTTATGGGATTTATAAAAATTCGTTTTCTAAACAAAGAACAGTTTTTGATGAATGTGGTAAATTGCCAGAAAAAAGCAAACAATTAGTAAAGAAGAAAGAAGAAGGTATAGTCAAATGAAAAGTTAACTGACAAAATTATATAGAAATATGATTTTGCAAGAGAAAATGGGAAAATTTTAATAAAAATTCTTCCATTTTTTTAATAATGAGTAATTTATATATGAAATTTACTGTTTCAATGCATGCAAAAAAGCATTAGATAAATTTTATTGAAAGACTAAATTACAATATCTAATGTTATGTTGAAATGTTTATAGTAAAGTATTTTATTATTAAATAAGCAAAAGCACAAGTATGCTTTTGCCAAATACTATTATAAATAATGAATAATTTAGTCAAGGATCAAGATGAACGAGTCTAAAGCCTCGTCCTTGACTAAAACTATTGAAAGACTAAATTACAAAACTATATTAATTATTGCCATTTACTTTTTCAATTGACTAAAAACAGATTTAAAATAATTATAATTAAAAAATAATATTTTTTTTCTAAAGATATGTTATAATAATATCCAAACGAATTTGGAGGAATGTATGATTAAAGAAAATATAGAAATAAAAGAAAATCAATTCAAAAATATAAATATTTCATCAAAAGAAGAAGCAATGAAATTTTTAAAATCTATAAACAATGGTGAGGAATTATCTTGGGCATATCATCATTCTATAACTGATGAATTAAAAGCTGATAAGGATATTTTTGAATATATAAAAAATAAATTTGTATTTACTGAAGATGATTCATATAGAGTGCATGCTAGTGGTATTGTTGAAACCTTTGGTCGTGCTTGTGGAAAATGTAATACTGATGAAAGTATAAGACAAGCTTTAAATGAAGTTATTGCTTTTTCTTCTGAACATAGTCTTATTGCATATTGGATATTTTATGCTTTGAATGGGGAACATCCTATTCCATTTGAAACATACCTTAATATATATAAATTATTTAATCACAATTTAACAGTTCAAGGTTATTTATTAAACCATTATAGTGGTTCACGTAAAAGAGAAAAATTTGAAGGTGAAATGATTCGATTATTAGATACTTCAAGTGATGAATGCATTAAAAAAAATTGGTATATGGCTATTAATGATGATTTTTTTCCAATTAGTGTATATGATGTTCTTTTAAGAAGAGGTATTAGTAAAGAAAAGTTAGATGAAGATTATAATAGATATCTTGATTCTCAAAGAAGAGAAAAAAAACGTGAAATTGAAGAACAAGAAGAAAAAGCAAAATGCTTAAGAAAACAAAAAAGGAAGGAGTGGTTTAATAGATGGAAAAGTTAAAAGAAAAATTAGACTTAATAACTTACTCAATAAAACATAGTGCTTTTGCCTATCTATTTGTTGTTTCTGACGATGTAGAAATAAGAAATTATTTTATCGATAATATTTCGAGAATGGAAAATGTCAGTGTTATTGATGACAGCAAAATTGAAAGTGATAAAACATTAATGGATCAATTGAATGATAAAAATGTGTTATTGTTAAATGCTGATGTTAAAGCTGAGCAATTAAGAATTTTAAATAATCGTGATGAATCTTATAATTCTCTTTACTATAGATTAGTTTTTAAAAGAGAATTTTTATGGAAAAATAGAAAAACAATTATAGTTGTAGCAGATGAAAAGACTATCATTCCTTTACTACAAGAAAATCAGTCTTTAGCAAGTGCCTCATCATTTCATTTTATAGATGATCAAATAAAAGAAAAAAAATTAACTAAAAAAGATAATAAATAAAATTTAAAACAAATCAAATAGCAATAAGCAATTATTGTTATTTTTTATATTTTATGTTATTATATATAGCAATTCAAAAGGGGGATATTATGTTTATTGATATTGATGAAATAATGACATTGTATGAAAGAAGAATGCAAAAAGCCCAAGATAATGATAGAGTTATCTTTTATGATTATTTGAGTTATAAAAGAGCTGCTGGATGGTGGATAGGGTTTATTAATGATGATTGGAATAGACCATGTCGAATCAAAAGAGCAAAATATAATTCTTCATTTTTAAAAAATTTACCAGATTATTATTTTTTAGGATTTCCTATAAAAGACTTACTAAAATCTTGTTATTCAGGAGGTTATTGTCATGCTTGTGCTATTGCTTTAAGTTTGTGCTTTGATGATTTTGAAATTATTACTTGTAATTTAAAAAATTATGCAACTTATTATAATAAAGAGTCAGACACCAAAATTAATGAATTCGAACATACTTTTATAGTTATAAATTTAGATGGAATTAAAACTGTTATTGATACTACATGGGGAATGATCACAGACTTTGAAACATATAAACATATTTTTGACATAAATAAGATTAGAAGAATATCATCTGAAGATTTAAAGAGTACAGAAATATATAAATATATTGAAACAAGGAAATATGATGTTGGACCTTCTAAAGAAAGTGAATACCATGAAGATGAAACTTATAAAAAATACAGTTCAATGTTGCATGAATATATGGATATGTGTAAAAATTATTCAAACCCTGATAATGAGCATTTGCAAGATTTTATTAATAGATGTTTATATAAAACTTCGAATAGTAAATGTCTATATAATTGGAGAACGAGTCAATATTTTAAATCTATAATAGATTATAGAATACAATATCCAAGTAGTGATTTATTTTCTCTTACTGATGATGAATTTGATTTTACATTAGAAAGTCCATATGAAGAAACAAGAAAAAGGAATAGAGGAGTTTTAGAAAACTATCATAAAGATAAAATAGAAGAAACAAAGTCACAAGATAATAAATTAAAAAGTAAAGTTTTAAAACTTGTAAAAGCCTTTAAAGAATATTACTTTTACTAATTTCTTAAAAGATAAGTTTATAATTGAAAAAGCCTAAGTAAAAAACTAACAAAAAAAATAAAGATGATTAAAGTTATAACCCAAAATCATCTTTTTCTTTGCTATTTTTTTCTTGAACGGATCATTGTAACCTAAAACTTCATCATAAGTTTTTTCACTTATAATTTGATTATTATACATATCATCAACAACTTCTGCATAAATATCTTCTTTATCTTTTCTATTTATCATTCGTTTTAAGAAATTAACTAATTTTTTAAATTACAATTAGAAAAATCAAAAAGATATTCAATTAAAAAAGATGAAAATTTTGATA
>JAUNNO010000094.1 GCA_030531425.1 bacterium | reverse complement strand
ATAATAGAATTGGAAATACAACAATATATGGAAATTCAAAAATAATAGCAAAATCATCAGGTGTATTCACAAATACAGGTACAATAACTATAACGGCAACTCAGGATAGTAATTCATTAAGCAATTCAATAGGTCCTGAGATAATTGCTCAGAATACTGGAATATATGTTGATGGAGGAATATTGAATATTGGTATTGATGAAGCAACGTCATCAGTAAATACAAGTATACCAAGTATTACTGGAACATCATATGGAGTGAATATAGCATCAGGAACATGTAATTTCTATGATGGAATAATAAAAGGAAAAACAAGTGCAATAAATGGAGCTACACCAAATACTCCAAACGGATATACTATATCACCAGAAACCACAGATGCAGAAGGATATAAAACAGTTACTCTAGTAAGTGAATAAAAATAAAAAGCATAAGATTCTAATCTAGAATTTTATGCTTTTTATAATTGTATTATCAGTTATCTGCACTAAAAATTTAATGTCGAAAATTATCATAATTTGACGAACGAATTATATTGAAATTCAGGCAATCTTATGCTAATATAAAAATATTAAATTAAGCAATTTAATATCAAGAATATTTTCGAGTCAAAATTATTTATATTAGAAATTTTTTTCAAAGAATTTAAATCTTTAAAATTCAAGCAATAAAGAATCAATAATAAAAACAATATTATTTTAATATTCTTATAAACTTATAAGGAAATATTTATTAAAACATTGAAAAACATAACTTAGCTATGCTATAATAAAGGAGGAACAGTTATTGCGTAAATTAAGAATATATTTAGATACATCAGTTATTAGTTATTTAGATCAACAAGATAGTCCAGAGAAGATGAGACAAACACAAGAGTTATGGAAAATTTTGAAAATGGGAAAATATGAGATTGTTATTAGCAGTTTAGTAATAGAAGAAATTGATAAATGCGAAGAATATAAAAAAGATTTATTATACTATTATTTGTCACAAATCAATTGTATTAAATGAAATATCTAAAGAAGTTAATATTTAAGCAAAAAAAATAATTGAAGAAAAAATTTTAAGCCCTAAAAGTTTTAAAGATTCTGAGCATATTGCATCTGCGATACTTAATAATTGTGATATAATTTTATCTTGGAATTTTAATCATATTGTTAATTTTAAAACTATAACTGGAGTAAGAAAACTTATTTTTGAAAATAGATATAATAATATTGATATATATGCTCCATACGTTTTGCTGGAAAAAAAAATAATAAAAGGAGGTACTATTTATGAAAAAACCAAAATTAAGTTCAAGATTTGATGTGGATGATATTAGAAAATTAAGGGAATATGATTATGAAAGAAAGAAGAAAATGACTGATGAAGAATGGATAGATGAAATTAATAAATCAGCAGAGGAAGGTTTTAAAAGAATTGAAGCTTATAAAAAATGTAGAGAAACTGCTACAAGATAGTTGTTTAATTATAGTGAAAAAATTGTATAAGAATAGTATAATAAAAAAGTTCCAGAATATAGTTGGAACTTTTTTGTTTATCTTTCTTATCATCAAAAACACTTGAATTTTAAAATTAATAATGTATAATATATACAGAATTGAAGAAATTAATAAAGATAAATTACATAATCATAAAAAAGGAGGAAATCCAATGTATGACGTAATTATACTAGGTGGAGGACCAGCAGGTGTTTCAGCTAGTTTATATTGTAAAAGAGCTAATAAAAATGTTCTCATTATATACAATGAAGAATCCGGATTAAAATATGCTCATAAAATTGATAACTATTATGGATTTGAAAATGGTATTTCTGGAGAAGATTTATATAATGCAGGAATAAAACAAGCTCAAAATATTGGC
>JAUNNO010000093.1 GCA_030531425.1 bacterium | reverse complement strand
CTTGGAATATTAGATTTTATAAAAGCAATGTCACAAGATAAAGATGATGAAATGAAAAAGGCACAAAAAAGATTTGTAATAAGATTAATATCAGCGGCATTAATATTCATATTACCATTTATATTAGAATTTATATTAAACAAAATGGGAATTGATGCAAATGGATGTGGAATTATAGATTTATAATTCCTTTTTATTTTTATAAATGTTATAATATATATAACTAAAGGAGTTTTTTATAAATGAAAAAAAGAAAATTAAAAAAAAGTGTAAAAATCTTTTTTGCTTTTATATTAATAATAATAATTCTTATATTAATTTTATTAAAAGAAGATAAGAATGATACTAAAAATAGTATTAATAATAAAGATTCATCTAAAAAAACAGAAGAAAAATCTAATAGTTTCAAAAAATTATCTTTATTAGCTGTTGGAGATGTTTTAATACACGAAAGTGTATATAAGGATGCTTATATAAATGGGACATATGATTTTCATAAGATGTTTGAAGATATAGAACCTATAATAAAAAAATATGATTTAAAATTTTGCAATCAAGAATCAACAATAGGTGGTAATACACTAGGTATAAGCGGGTATCCTAGTTTTAATTCTCCGGATGAAATAGGAGATGAAATAGTTAATTTAGGTTTTAATTTAATAAGTTTGGCTAATAATCATGCACTCGATAAAGGTGTGGATGCTGTAATGTATTCAAATAGTTTTTGGAAAACCAAAAATGTAGTAACATCAGGAGCATATTCTACAAAAGATGAGCGTGATGATATAAAAGTATATGAAAAAAATGGTATTAAATACGCATTTTTAGCTTATACAACATTATCAAATAATAATATAGATAATGATTATATAATAAATATGTATGATGAATCTAGGGTAAAATCTGATATAGAAAAAATTAAAGATAAAACTGATTTAATAATAGTTTCAATGCACTGGGGAGAGGAATATACAAATACTCCAACCCAAAGTCAAAGGCAAATCGCACAGTATCTTTCTAGTTTAGGAGTAAATATAATAATAGGCCATCATCCCCATGTAGTACAGCCAGTAGAATATATAGATTCTACTTTAGTAATATATTCTTTAGGAAATTTTATATCTAATCAATTGGTTGTTGGAGTTAATGAGGGTACTGGGCTTATTTTAGGGATTGATATTATATTAGATGATGATGGTATACATTATGATAATATATATAAAGAGTTAATTTTATCTTATTCAGATAATAGTACGAATTTTAAAGTAATACCATTTTCAAATTTAAATAATGATCTTTTATATAATTATAAATCCATTGAAGAAAAATATATGAAAATAGTAAATAATGAATAGGAGGTTTATATGGTAGAAATAAAAAATAAAAAAGCATATTTTGATTATTTTATAGAAGAAGAGTTAGAATGTGGGATAGTATTAAAGGGAACAGAGATAAAATCAATAAGATTAGGCCTTGCTAATTTAAAAGACTGTTATGCCATAATAAAATCAAATGAAGTATATTTGCTTAATATGTATATAGGAAAATATGATGATGCGGGAGTATTTAACCATGATGAAAGAAGAAACAAAAAATTATTATTAAATAAAAAAGAAATATTAAAATTAAAAAATAAAGTTGAAATAAATGGATATACTTTAGTACCAGTAAAATTATATTTTAAAAATAATAGAGCAAAGATACTTTTAGGCGTAGCTAAGGGTAAGAAAAATTATGATAAAAGGGAATCTATGAAGGAAAAAGATGTTAAAAGATTAATAGAAAAAACTTTAAAAAATAAATAATTAGAAGGTGTAAGGTTGAAAATAAAAACTTAAATTAATTCATGCAAAAAAGAGTTCAAATAAT
>JAUNNO010000092.1 GCA_030531425.1 bacterium | reverse complement strand
GATTAAATTAAATACTTAGTTCCCGAAAAGGCTGAGTATTTATTTTTTGAAATAAAGTTCCCATTTCATTCAATATTTTAGGTATTAAAAATTTGATTTTCTATTAAATTTGTATTATTATTTATTTGTGAAGGAATTTTAGCCACGCAAAAAAGTGTACGAGTACAATCTTTTCATGACTAAGTTCCCGCACAGTATTCAATATTATTTTTTTGGTTTGTTTGCCAACGAAGAAACAGAAGTATAATATTTCTGTTTTTTCGTTGATTAATAATTGTTTTGATTGTCATTAATATATTGTTCTAAAATACTTAATAAATCAATTGATAAAGAAATCATTTCTTCTACATTATTTTCATTAAATTTTCTATATTCAATTATGTAATATAGTTGTTTAATTATCCATTTAATATCATTAATATAATCTATATTCACTTGTTATCACCTAATATGTTTTCTTTTGTTAAGGTAACATCATCTGGATCAATATGTTTATAATTAAGTTTTTCTATTAATAATGGATATTTTTCTTTAGTTAATTCATAAGGAGTTTTACCTTTAAATTTATCTCTAGGAATGTTATTTATTGTAGTTTCTAATTTTTGAACTTGTATATCTGTTAAATTATTTAAAGAGTAACCTTTAGGAAAAACTCTTCTAATATATTCATGGTTTCTTTCAATATTTGGTTTTTGATAAGAACTATATGGCTTACAATAAAAGACATTACAAGTTTTATTTCCTGTATTATAGTCTATTTCAATATGTGTAGGATCAAAAAATTCTGAACCATTATCTGTTAAAATAATTCTAAATACTTTAGAAAATAATTTAATACCTAGTAATTCTTTTAATTTATCTATTTCTTTATTCACACATTTAGTATTTTTATTGTCTAATAATCTAATAAACATAAATTTAGTGTCTTTAATTAAAATAGTTAAGAAAACTTTTTGGCCTTTAATGCCTTCAACAGTATCCATTTCACAAACATTCATTTTTGGATGTTTTATAATAAAATCTAAGTAATCTTCATAAGTTCTGTTTTTAAGTAAAGCAATATTTCTTTTGTAATTTGTATTTACTTTATTTCTTCTTTTTTTATATTTAACTTTCTTTGGTAAGTCTAGATTAGATAAAGATAAAATGCCTAAATTCACATATTTATAAAAAGTAGTTTTAGAAAAATATAAAACATCAGAATGATTAGAATAAACTTGATTTATACTTTGATTTTTATTTTTAATTAAAGGTACTATAGTATTTTCAATCTCATCAATGATATTAGGAGATATATCAACACCAGATCTAGATTGAACTAAAATATTATCACTGTTTTCTTGAGCGTATTTAGCATTGTAATATAATTTGTGTTTAGTGCAATATTTTTTGTTAGGACAAGAATTACAAACATATGGAGGCTTTAAAAGCTTATCGCATTTACTAATAGCAGAATTAATCCCATTTTTATCAAAAGGATCATAAAAATTACTTTTAATTAATCTGTTTCTTTTTATTTCTTTAGAAATAGTAGTTCTATCAACATTGATAGATTTACTAATGTAGGTAAAAGTTTTATTTAAATTAATTAAGTATTCAATATTATTTCTTTGTTCTTTATTTAAATGATTATAATTTATCATTATAAATAACCTCACTTTCAATTATAATGACAAACAAACCAATAAGTTGTATAATAAAATAAAACAAAGAAATAATCAAATTGATAACAAATAAAGATAAACTTTATTTGAAAATGATATTATATATGTTGAATATAAAAATCAAGGGTTAAAATGAACTCAACTTCGTTTCGCCCTTGATTTAAATATTCAACGACTTAATTCCCGCTAATAAAAAATCGGGAACTTAATATTTTTTTCAATG
>JAUNNO010000043.1 GCA_030531425.1 bacterium | reverse complement strand
TAAAGAAAAATAGCGAGGTAAATTTATTCACCAACACTATTTATTATAGAACCAAAAGAAGAAAATTAAATTTTCTTCTTTTAATTTTCTAATTTTATTGTAGGAATTAACTCTTCTAAATTCTTGTCAGTATATGTTGGTTCTGTACCTTTTATATAATAAAACATAGTAGCATTTTTAATTGTTTCATCTGCAATATCACCATTTATTGGATTTACTAACACACCAACAACATTACTAGGAATATCATACCAATTAACTTCTTTATCTTTCATATATTCTTCTACAAAATCAGCCCACATATATCTTAAAAATTTTCCATTTGAAATATCTGTTGGACTGTTATCGTCCATACCACTCCATATTCCAACAACAATATCATTATTATATCCAAAAATTAGGTGATCTGTATCAGTTGTTCCTGTTTTTATTGAATATTTGTTAGTAAGTTTATTCGCTATATCATAACACGTTGGATAATTATAATCAATAAAGTTATAATTATATGTACTTGTTAATATTTCGTTCATAATAAAAGATATACTAGAATTTAATACTTGTTCTTTTTTTCCTTTATATTCATATAATATATTTCCATTAGAATCTTCTATTTTTTTTATAAAGTGGGGTTTTACTTTGTATCCAAGATTTGCTAGAGTAGAGTATGCAGAAGTCATATCTATTAAAGATATTTCTTCACTACCTAAAGCAAGTGACGGAATAGCTTGAACCTCGGATGTTATACCAACTCTTTTTAACATTTGAACTAATGTTTCCTCTCCTAGGAAAAGATGAGTTTTAACTGCAAATACATTTTCAGAATATGATACTGCTGTAGCTAGTGTAATATCTTTATTTCCGTATTTATCATTATAATTTGCGGGACTATATGTTTTATCATCAGAAAATACAAATGTTGTTTGTTCACTAGTGAAAGTCGTTGATTCTGTAAAGCCATTTTCTAAAGCAGCATAATATAGAAATGGTTTTAAAGTAGATCCTACTTGTCTTTTTGATTTTGTTGCTCTATTAAATTGACTTATGCTATAATCTTTTCCACCTATTAATGCTAGTATTTCTCCATTATTAGGATTTTGGGCTATACTAGCTATTTGTAATGGATTATTAGAAAAATTATCATTTAAAGATTTTTCTAACTTTGTTTGAGCTTCTATATCTAGTGTAGTATATATTTTTATGCCACCCGTATCTAGAAATGATGTAGGAAGATCTAATGTATCTAATTCATCCATTACAGCATCTTCAAAATATCTTAGTGTTTTAAGTTTATTATTTTCTAGATAACCATAAAAAGTTAATTTTTTATTATAAGCTTCATTCATTTCACTTTCTGTTATATATTTATTATTTACCATTGATTTTAATACTAAATATTGTCTTTCTTTTGAATTTTCATAGTTTAAAATAGGTGAATAATTAGAAGGAGATTTAGGAATCCCAGCAAGAATTGTTGCTTCAGCAAGATTTAAGTCTTTCGCACTTTTATTAAAATAATAATAACTTGCATTTTCTATACCATATATTCCACCATAATTAATAGTGTTTAAATATCCTTCAAGTATTTCATCTTTGCTATATTGGCTTTCAAGTTTTATAGTAAGCCAAGCTTCTTTAAGTTTTCTTTCCCAAGTTTTATCAAATTCCAAAAATAAGTTTTTCGCATATTGTTGAGTTATAGTAGAAGCTCCTTGTAGTGTTTTTCTATTAGTAATATTTATAAATGCTGATTTCATTATTCTAAAGTAATCAAATCCTTGATGTTTATAAAAATTTTTATCTTCTATTGATATTGTAGCGTTTATAAGGCTAGGTGATATTTCTTCTAATTTTATCCATTGGTCACTTGTACCATTTATTAAATTATTTTGATTATCATATAAATAATATCCATTAGAACTATCTATATCAAGCTTTTTAGTTGCTTTAGCAAGCATATATATACCAAGATATGTAAACATAAAAATTAATAAAGAAATAACTATTATTTTTGTAAGTTTTTTAGCCTTTTTCATAATTATCACCTAGTTCTAAATTTAGTATTGGAAAAAAATATAAAAATATGAGTGCAAAATAAAAAAAAGTATGCTATAATGTTTGGGATGTGTATGGCAAAAATTAAATTAAAATCTACTATTATTTCAAATAATGATAAAAATACTATTGAAACACTTGGTATAAAATCAAAAAATAAAATAACATATAAAGAAAATAATATATTTGTAACTATTTTAATTTATAATAATAAAATAAAAATGAAAAGATATTGTGATGAATATAAAATAGAGTTTTTATTTGAGTTAAATAAAAAAACTAAGTCTTTATACACATTAAATAGTATTTTAAAAACATTTAATTTAAATACTTATACAAAAAAAATAGATATAAATAATAATTTAATAAAAATAGATTATTTAATAGAAGATGATGAATTTTCTTATGTATTAGAAATGGAGGATTTATGATTGAAGATATATTAAGTAATATTATAAATAAAGTATGTAATAATTTAGAATATAGTGAAGAGTTAAAAGTTGTAAAATCTAATAGATTAGATTTATGTGATTATCAGTGTAATGAAGTTTTCAAGCTAGCTAAGATATATCATAAATCACCTATAGTGCTAGGTGAGGATATTGTAAATAGTATAAATAATCTAGAAGATTTTCAAGTTTATTTTAAAAAGGTAGAATTTTGCAAACCTGGTTTTATAAATATAATAATAAGTGATACATTAATTAATGATTCGTTAAAGTTAATGATGGAAAAACCTAAATTTAATTTAAAAAAAATAAATAATGAAGAAGTATTTGTACTTGATTATGGAGGCCCTAATGTAGCTAAACCACTTCATGTTGGACATTTAAGACCAGCTATAATAGGTGAATCAGTAAAAAGAATAATTAATTATATGGGTCATAAAACAATTTCCGATGTTCATTTAGGTGATATTGGACTTCCAATAGGAGAAGTTATATATGCATGTTTGCGTGATAATGTAAAACCAAATGAAATAACTCTTGAATATTTGAATAAAGTATATCCTTTGATGAGTGCCTTAATAAAAGAAGATAAGGTTGTAAAAGAAAAATGTGATTCTATTATTAAGGATGTACAAGATAAAAAGAATTATTTAGATTATTGGAGATTAATATGC
This sequence comes from bacterium, assembly GCA_030531425.1. Classification (GTDB taxonomy): domain Bacteria; phylum Bacillota_I; class Bacilli_A; order RF39; family UBA660; genus UMGS1613. Next base: position 6,880 of record JAUNNO010000043.1, on the reverse strand, counting down.
GAAATATCGGTAAGTGATATAAAAAGATTATATAAATACTTAGATGTATCATTTGATTATTGGAATGGTGAATCTGATGCATATAATTATATTCCTAAGATGCAAAGCTTTTTAGAAAGTAAAGGATTACTTAAGGATAGCGAAGGCGCTAAAGTAGTATATATTAATAAAGATACAGATAAAGTAGAATATCCACCATTAATATTTCAAAAAAGTAATGGAGGTTATATTTATCAAAGTTCTGATTTGGCTACAATATATCAAAGAATGGAAGATTTTAATCCAGATAATATTTTATATTTTACTGATGCAAGGCAAGCCATGCATTTCGAACAAGTATTTAGAGTATGTGAAATTAGTGGTTTAACACCTAATACAAAACTAATTCACTTACCAAATGGTACTATAAATGGATTAGATGGTAGGCCATATAAAACAAGAAGTGGTGAAACACCAAAACTTGATACTGTATTTAATGAAGTAAAAGAAATATTTATATCAAAAAAAGAATCTAATAAAAATATGAGTGATTCTGATATAGATAAAATAGTAAATGCAATAATTAAATTTGCTGATTTGCAAAATAGTCGTGATAAAGATTATATATTTGATATAAATAAATTTAGTGAAACAACAGGTAAAACTGGACCATATATACTATATACTTATTTAAGAATGAATAAAATAATTAAAAAATATGATATTAATGTAAATAAATTTAGTAATATAATATATAATAATTGTGATAGGAATCTAAGAATGAGTATATTAGAATATCAAAATAGTATTGAGTATTCTTATAATGAATTTAAGCCAAATTATATTGCTGAATATATATATAATTTATGCGTTAATATGAATTCATTTTATCAAAATAATCATATAGATAACCTAGAGGATAAAACTAAATTAAATGATTGGTTATGCATTATAAAACTTGCTAATGACATAATAAAAGAAATGTTAAATTTACTTATTATAGAAATACCTACAGAAATGTAGATGGAGGGATGTTATGAAATTAAAAAATATGAAAAAAGAAGAATTAGAAGTTCTTTCTTATGCAGATTTAACAGAAAAAATACTAGAAGAAAATAAAAAATCTATGAAAACAGCAGATATTTTCAAAATAATATGTGATTTATTAGAATTATCTGATAGCGATTATTCTAATAAAATTGGTGATTATTATACATCACTTACAACAGATAAAAGGTTTATTTTGTTAGAAAATTCTAATTGGGATTTAAAAGATAAGCATAAAGTTCAAATAGATTTAGATGAAGATGATTCTGATGAATATGAAGAAGAATATGAAGAGGAGTTAGATTCTGATAATGAAACTGAATCTGATAATATAGATGATATGGATGAAAGTATAGATATTACAGATGATGAAGTGGATTTAGATGATACTGATGATGATATGGAAGATCTTAATATAGTTGATGATGATGAATTAGATAGAGATGATATTTAGATAGTATTACTATCTTTTTCTTTTAATAAAATATTGTAAATGTAATATATTTATAGTATAATTTAAATGTTTGGTGGAATATTAGTGATTGAAAGATTAGAAAATATAGAAAAAAGATATAATGAAATAATGGAAGAATTAACTAATCCAGATGTATTAAGTGATATAAAAAAAGCTACATCTTTATCAAAAGAACAATCTTCATTAAAAGAAAATTATGAAGCATATCAAGAATATAAGAAAGTTTTAGAAAATATTAAAGCAGCAAAAGAACTTATTAAAGATTCTGAAATGATGGAGTTTGCAAAAGAAGAACTTTCTATTAATGAAGAAAAAAAGAAAAAAATGGAAGCTGATTTTGAAATTATGCTACTACCCAAAGATCCTAATGATGGAAAAGATGTTATTGTAGAAATAAGAGGCGCAGCAGGTGGAGATGAAGCTAATATTTTTGCTGGTGATCTTTATAGAATGTATACATATTATGCAGAAAAAAATAACTGGAAAGTAGAAGAATTATCTGCAGAGCTTGGTACTGCTGGTGGATACTCTCAAGTAGAGTTTAAAATAAAAGGCGATAATGTATATTCATTTTTAAAGTATGAAAGTGGTTCACATAGAGTACAAAGAGTACCTGTTACTGAGTCAAACGGTAGAATTCAAACTTCAACAGCTACAGTACTTGTTATGCCTGAGGTTGATGATATAGATATAGAAATTAAAGATTCAGATCTTAGAATAGATACATACTGTGCATCAGGGCATGGTGGTCAAGGAGTAAATACAACACCTTCAGCGGTAAGAATAACACATCTTCCTACTAATACGGTTGTTACTTGTCAAAATCAAAGAAGTCAAATTCAAAACAAAGCTGAAGCTATGGAAGTATTAAAATCTAGACTTTATCAAATGGAATTAGAGAAACAAGAAAATGAATTAGGTAGTGAAAGAAGAAATAAAATAGGAACAGGAGATAGATCAGAAAAAATACGTACATATAACTATCCACAAAATAGAGTAACTGATCATAGAATTGGATTTTCTACTATGCAACTTGAGAGAGTTATGAATGGTGAATTAGATGATATTATAAATGCTTTGATTACTGAAGATCAAGCAAGAAAATTAAGAGGGGAATAAAATTGTAAAAAACAAGCAATTTTCATGATTTATGAAAAAATTACTTGTTTTTTTTTTTTTTTTTGCGATAAAATAATAATGTAAAATACGAGGAGGTAATTATGAAAGAAAAAGGTTTTACATTAATAGAGCTACTTGCCGTAATAGTAATACTAGCCATAATAGCTCTAATAGCAGTCCCAATAGTAATAGATATTATTGAAGACTCAAAGCGTGAGGCAAAAGTTAGAAGTGCAGAAAACTACTTAAAAGAAGTAGAACTAGCAATAGCAAAAGAAAACTTAAATAGAGAGTTTAACCCAATAAATTGCGATATAATGTTTCAAACTTTATATTGTGATGGAACACCACTACCAGTAGAAGTAGATGGAGAAATTCCAGAAAGTGCACATATATATTTTCAAAATGGAACAATAACAAATGCAATGCTATATATGAATCCTGATTATGTAGTAGTAAAAAATGGTAATGATAAGTTGAGAATATCAAAAATGGGTGAACCTCATAAAATAACATTTACAGCAGAAAATGGAACAGTAGCAGAATCTAGTAAAGAGCTTGTTGTAAATTCTCCAGCTTATCTTGGAGGAGTGATTGAAACATTTCCAAGTCAAGAAGGATATGTTATAGGTAGTACGACTTGTACAAATGGAGTAACAGCAAATGTTACTACATCACCAGGAACTAATTATGCAACTCCGTATATAGAGAATGTTTATTCAGATGCAGTATGTACAATACATTATGTAAAGGGGCATGAAATAACATTTCTAGCAGAAAATGGTACAGCCCCTAGTGAAAAATATTATGGAATAGGTTCAGTTTCGGCTACTTTAACCCCATCTCCAAATGAAGGATATGCCATAAACTCTAATAATATGTCTAGTGTGACTTGTACCAATGGCGTTACAGTAATGCCTATGATGTCAGGCTCTTTATATGTTAGCTTATCAAATGTCTATTCAGATGCAGTATGTACAATACATTATGAAAAGGGTTATGAAATAACACTTGAGGGAGTAAATGGAACAGTAACGCCTAATAAGTATTATGCAATAGAAAATGCATATTTAAATTTTGAGTCTCATCCAAATGAAGGCTATGCCATAAACCCTATGTCTAGCGTGACTTGTACAAATGGAGTTAATGGATATATAAGTGGTACTGGTGTCAATAATTATATTTATTTATATAATATAAATTCAGATACAGTATGTACAGTAACATTTGAAAAAGCTCCTAAAATAACTTTAAAGTCTGATGTGTATTCACTTCAAAAAACAGAATTTTATGGATTTAATGAATATATAATGTTATCAGAATTAGGAATTAGTGATGCAGATAGTATCCCAATATATTGTGACAATGGTTATGGCTATTTTATGAATACATCAATTGCTCAAATGATGTATAGTCTACCTGAAGCTTTCTTTAATGTTAGCGCATATGATGGTGGTACAACTTGTACTATAGGATAGGAAGAATGATATGAATAAAAAAGTAACAATTATATTAGTAATCATATTAATAATTATACTAGGTATAGTAGGTATAAAGTCATTAAATGATAAAAAAACAGATAATAAAGAAGTTAAAGCAGAACAGACTAACAAACAAGCAATGAATGCTGTATTTGTTAATGAGAATACTAAATTACAATTATATCAAGATGGAACATTTAATTATAATAATAATGGTGTTGTAAAACTAGGTAATTATATGATAAATAATAATAATGTAGTATTAAATATTGTATATAAATTAGAAGAAAATAATCTAGTTCCAATAACAGAAGTTAGAAATTTTGTATCAGATTCAGCTACAGTATCATTAATAAGTTATACTGATTCAAATTCTATAGAATCAATAAAGTTTGTAAATGATCAAGTTGATATTGTTGATAGTTTATCTTATATATTGAGTAAAAAAAATGATTAGTTATTCTTAGTAAAATAAAGTTATAAATTAAATATTAAAAATAAAAAACACATATTAACTTTGGTTATATGTGTTTTTTATAGTATTTACTTATTATAAGTGTTTTGTTATAATTATTTAGGTGATTTTCATGAAAATAAAATATGAATTATTAAATAATGAAAAAAATACTTTAGCTAGATATGGACTGTTACATACCAATTATGGTACATTTGAAACACCTATGTTTATGCCTGTAGGAACACAAGCTACCATTAAAACTTTATCACCAGAAGAAATAAAAGAAATAGGTAGTGGAGTAATTTTATCTAATACATATCATTTATGGTTAAGACCAGGAGCTGATGTAGTAAAAAAAGCAGGTGGACTTCATAAATTTATGAATTATGATGGGGCTATTTTAACTGATAGCGGTGGATTTCAAGTCTTTAGTCTAGCAAAAAACAAGAAAAAAGATATAACTGAAGATGGAGTTCATTTTAAAAGTCATATAGATGGATCTAACCTATTTTTAACTCCAGAATTATCTATAGAAGTTCAAAATAAACTTGATAGTGATATAGCTATGAGTTTTGATGAATGTATACCTTATCCAGCAAGTTATGAATATGCTAAAGCCTCTACTGAAAGAACACTTAGATGGGCAAAAAGAGGTAAAGATGTATTTAATAATGATAATCAATCTTTATTTGGAATAGTCCAGGGTGGAGAATATGAAGATTTAAGGCGCTTTAGCGCTATAGAAACTGTTAAAATGGATTTTGATGGTTATTCTATAGGTGGAACTAGCGTTGGTGAAGACAAAACTACTATGTATAAAATGATAGATTATGCAATTAAATATTTACCAGTTGATAAACCTAGATATTTAATGGGGGTAGGTGATCCTATTGATATAATTGAAGGTGTAATAAGAGGAGTAGATATGTTTGATTGCGTACTACCAACAAGAATAGCTCGACATGGGAATGCATTTACTAAATATGGGAAAATAAATATAAAAAATGCTAAATATAAAGAAGATTTTACTCCAATAGAGAATAATTGTGATTGTTATAGTTGTAAACATTATACAAAAGCTTATATAAGACATTTAATAGTAGCTAATGAAACATTTGGAGCTAGACTACTTTCTATACACAACATAAGATTTTTAACTAGACTTACAGAAGATTTAAGAATAGCTATAAAAGAAAATAATATACTAGAGTATAAAGATGATTTTATGAGGGATTATTGTAATGAAAATAAAAACTAAAATATATGATATTAGTAGTAATTTAAATAAAATTATAACACTTATATCAGATATTCATTATAAAGATAAATCTGATATAAAAAAATTAAATAATGTTTTAGAAAGTATTAGAAAAATAAAACCAGATTTTATATGTATTACTGGAGATATAACAGATAATTATAACTTACTTGATGAAGATATTTATATAGCTTGGTATAAGAATTTAGCAAGTATTTCTAAAGTAATTATATGTCTAGGTAATCATGAATTTTATTTTAAAAAAAATAAAAAAACATATAAATTAAATAAGAATTTTTTTGAAAAATTAACTAAAATTAATAATTTATATTTATTAGATAATAAAAATTACAAGTTTGATAATATTAATTTTATAGGTGTTACTTTACCTATAGAATATTATGATAATGAAGAAAAAAATAAAGAAAAAGTAATAGATTATGTATGCAATAATATAAAAAAAGAAGATGGTTATAATATTTTACTTATACATTCACCAATAAATATAACAAATGAAAAGCTAATAAAAAAAATTGGTGTTGATCTTATATTATGTGGTCATATGCATGGCGGAGTAGTATTAGATTTGTTTAGACCAATATTTAAAAATAATGGATTAATAGCCCCAAAGAAAAAACTTTTTCCAAAAAACGCATATGGAAATATATGTATAGATAATACAAATATTATAATTACATCTGGCCTTAAAGTTTTGCCTTATAAATATCTTAATAAATTATTTGAAATTGAAATTGTTAAAATAAATTTATAAAACTGTAAAGAACAAGCAATTTTCATGATTTCTGAAAAAATGACTTGTTTTTTTTTTTTTTTTTTGCGATAAAATAATAATGTAAAATACGAGGAGGTAATTATGAAGGAAAAAGGTTTTACATTAATAGAGCTACTTGCAGTAATAGTAATATTAGCAATAATAGCTCTAATAGCAGTCCCAATAATAATAGATATTATTGAAGACTCAAAAAAAGAGGCATTAAAAAGGAGTGCCGAAAATTATTTAAAAGCAGTAGAACTAGCGATCGCCAAGGAAAACTTAACTGGTG
>JAUNNO010000003.1 GCA_030531425.1 bacterium | reverse complement strand
ATAGATAAAAAAATAGAAAAAAAAGATAGGTATATATCTTTAATAATAATTATTGTATTGTTTTTGCTTTCATTATTAAATATTAATAATAATATAGAATTTGATAGTAAAATTATAAATTTTATTTATTATATAATTGTAGGGGTTATAGATGCATTTACGATGATAGTGCCTGGTATAAGTGGTACTGCTATACTAATGATGTTAGGCTGTTATGGAAAAGTCTTAGAGTCTTTTGCAAGTATATTAAATATTAATTTGTTATATAAAAATATCATTGTATTATTTCCTTTTTTTATTGGAGTATTTATAGGGATAATTTTAACATCAAAATTAATTAATTATTTGTTTAATAATTATAAATCTAAAACTTATAGTGCTATATTAGGATTTAGTATATCATCTATAATCATAATGGGATTAAAGACATTTAATTGTAATTATGATATATATGATTTAATTATAGGAATGTTTTTATTAATAAGTGGTATCATAATAACAAAAAAAATCAATCATATGTTTAATGATTGATTATATATAAAATTATAATTCCTATTATTGATATTCCTATTCCAAGAAACCAAAAACTTATTTGTTCAAATAATATAATAGAAAGAAATATGAATAGTAGACTTAATAATAGACAGTAATTGATTATTTTATTTTTCAATGGCATCACTTCCATTCAAATTCAAATCAACGGTGTGCTTTGGCTTTCTCTTTTCGATAGGATATGGTTCAATCCATTTTTCGCCATCCCATTTTTTTAGGCAATTAGGGCCATACCACTCTTTTAATATTTTTTCAATGTTATTATAGGAATAATATTTTCTACCTTCAAAATCATATAGTTTAAATGGAAGTATATCTTCTTTTAAGAATACTGGCTCGTGTAAAAATTTTTCCCATGGAACTGAAATTGGTTGACTCATGAGTTTACTATTTTCACATTTTCTAGAATAAATATTGGAAAACCATACAACAAATTTTTTTAAATGAATTGGATTTATGTGTAAATTATCCAAAAATACAATAAAAGGCATAATTATTTTGATAACTGTTCTACATAATTCATCAATAAATTTATTTTCATTTACATTATCATATATTATTACATCTACAAAAATACCATCGCCAGATTTGCATCTGTTTTTTAAGAGAAAATTTGATTCTTTAATATAAGTATTTTTTTTTCTTATTTTCATCGTAGGGCCATTTATTGTATTAAAATTTTTGTCATTTTCAAAGCATTGAAAATAGAAATTATCAGATAAATCTTTATTCAAAGCATCAATAAATCTATTCCAATCTTTCCTTAGAATACAAAGATCAATGTCATCATCCCAAGGAATAAAACCCTTATAGTTTACAATCCCTAACGCACTTCCCGCAATAAGAGCATATTTTATATTATTTTTTTCACATACTCTATGAATTTCATCCATTATAGTTAATCCTTCTAATTGAAGTTGTCTTGCAGTTATTTTTATCCCGTTTTTTTCACATATAACATAATCTTCTCGATCTTTTATACAATCATTATTATTTTCCATAATACACTCCTAAATTAATTTTACAAAAAAAATAGAAATTAATCAATAATTAAAACTAATTATTTAAAAATGGGTAATAATTTACACCTTTTATTAATTTGCGAATACATTATTATAGAAATAATGAAAGGGTGGATTATATATGTGTAATAATAATACAGATAACGATAACTGCCGTTGCATAGCTGAAATCCTTACAGTAATAAATGTATTACAACAAAATGCAAATTGCTGTGGAGACACTTGTTTAGAAACTTGCGATAGAGGATTTTTAGGCTGTGGGACTACAACTTTAGGTTGTAACACTAGACCAGTTATATTATACACTTGCTGTGGAAATGGAGTACCTTGGAGTATGCCAACAACAAGAGAAAATGTAGTATGTGGTGATGATGGTGTAGTTTGTTCTAATGTATTTAGAGTAGAAAAAATAGATGGATGTTGTGCAACATTTAGAGTACTTCAAGAAAATCCTGATACAACATCTATTTATCCTTATGTAGCAACTAATTCATTTTTTACAATGAATTTAAATTGCTGCTGTGTACTTAGATGTTTACCTGATACATATGTAGAATGTATATAAAAGACTTCGGTCTTTTTTTTATAAAAATAAAATTTATATTGTAATAATATAATTATTAATGCTATAATAATAATGGTGATTTAAATGGAATATAAAATTACAACTCATAGTGAATTAGAAACTATAGAATTAGCTCAAAATATAGAAGCAGAAAAGTTTGAAAATATGGTTATTTGTCTAGATGGAGAACTTGGAAGTGGAAAAACTGTTTTCACAAAAGGTCTTGCAAATGGTCTTGGAATAGAAGAAAGTATAACTTCTCCAACATTTACAATTATTAAAGAATATTTAGATGGAGAAATGCCTCTATATCACATGGATGTTTATAGATTAGATGGTAATACAACAGGCGTTAATATAGAAGAATATTATACTAAAGGTGGAATTGTTGTAATAGAATGGGCTAAAACAATTAAGGATATATTGCCAGATGAAAGATTAGAAATTAAGTTTAAAGTAATAGATGAAAATAAAAGAGTTTTGATAATAACACCATATGGTGAAAAATATGAGGAGTTATGTGAGGCAGTATTATGAGAAGTTTATTTTTAAATACAACTTCTTCTTTTGTTAATATAGCAATTTTAGAGGATAATAATATTTTATATAATTATGAAGATAAAATAATAAATGACGCATCATCTAAAATTATGCCTATAATATATGAAGGATTTAATAAAATAAATTTTACTATTAACGATATAGATAATATTTTTGTTGTTAATGGACCAGGTTCTTTTACTGGGATTAGAATAGGTGTTACAGTTGGAAAGACTATAGCTTGGGCTTTAAAAAAGAAAATAATTCCTATATCTAGTTTAGAATTTTTAGCAACCACACAAACTTCTAAAAAGTATATAGTTCCATTAATAGATGCTAGAAGAGGAAATGTATTTGCTGGAATATATGATAATAATCTTAATGTAATAAAAAAAGATAGTTTAATTAATTTAGAATTGTTAATTAAAGATTTAAATTCTGATTACAGTTTTGTATCAAATGATGAATTTGATATTGAAAATATTATTAAACCAAAGGTGGATATATTAAAAATAGTAGGAAAACATTTAACTGATTTAGGTGTTAATCCACATAATTTAAATCCCAATTATTTAAAATTAACAGAAGCAGAAGAGAATTTGAAAAATGATTAGAAAATTTAAAAATACAGATTTAAAAGAAGTAAATGAGTTGCTTAAAAATTTTAATTATACTTTAACATTAGATTCTTTTAAAACAAATCAATTTTTAAAATGTATTGTATATGAGGAAAATAGTATTTGTGGAGTATTATTGTTTGATTATATATATGATAGAATTGAGATTGAATATATTTTTGTTTTAGATGAATATAGAAATAATTTTATAGGATCAAATTTATTAAAATATTTAGAAAATTATTCTAATTTAAAAAATATAACATTAGAAGTTAAAGAAAGTAATAAAATAGCTATAAAATTTTATCAAAAAAATGGTTATAAAATATCTACAATAAGAAAAAATTATTATGGATCAGAGGATGGATTTTTGATGATTAAGAATTTGGGTGATTAGATGAAGGATATATATATATTAGGAATAGAAACAAGTTGTGATGAAACTAGTGTGTCAATTGTAAAAAATGGGTGCGATGAGATTACTACTGTTGTTTTATCGCAGATGGATACACATTCAAATTATGGAGGAGTAGTACCAGAGATTGCAAGTAGGATGCATGTTGAAAATATTACAATGGTTATAGAAGAATGTTTAGAAAAGTCATCACTTACTATGGATGATATAGATGCAATTTCAGTTACATATGGGCCAGGATTAATAGGATGTCTTTTGATAGGTGTTCTAGCTGCAACGACACTTTCATATATATATAATAAACCATTAATTCCCGTTCATCATATAGCAGGTCATATATATGCAAATAACTTAGTATCAGAAATGAAGTTTCCTTTAATAGCGCTTGTAATATCAGGAGGACATACCGAACTTATATATATGAGCGATCATTATTCTTTTAAAAAAATTGGAGGCACATTGGATGATGCAGTGGGTGAATGTTATGATAAAGTAGCCAGGGTTATAGGTGTTCCTTATCCTGGTGGGCCTATGGTAGATAGGTTATCTTATAAAGGAAAAGATACCTATCCACTACCACTACCACTTGATGATAATACATATAATTTCTCATTTAGTGGAATAAAGAGTGCGGTTATTAATTTGGTTCATAATGAACTTCAAAGAGGAAATGAAATTAGAAAAGAAGATATTGCTTGTTCTTTTCAAAATAGAGTGGTAGAAGTATTATCTAAAAAAACTATGAAAGCATTAAAAGAATATAATGTTAAAAATTTGATAATTGCTGGAGGAGTATCTGCTAATAGTGGAATAAGAGATAAATTTACTAGTCTTTGTGAGGCAAATGGAATAAATTTAACAATACCGAATATAAAGTATTGTACTGATAATGCAGCTATGATTGCTTCAGCTGGATATTTTGCTTATAAAAAGAAAATTATTAGTGGATATGACTTAAAAGCGTGTGCAAATACTAGTTTATTTGAATAAAGTGTTGACAAAATACAATTTTAATTGTATAATCGTTGTTGTATGAAAAAGGAAAGCGGAAAGCCGGAAAGCGGAAAGTGATGTATCCACATCCACCCGATTGCTTAAGTGATGGGTAAATGCCAATGAATGTTGTGTTTATTGTTAAGTGGATACTATTTGTATGCACTTTTTTCATGGTATAAGATATTAGGAGGTGTTTGTTATAGCAAACAGAGAAAAAGATTTGTTTATTAATGAACAAATTAGAGCCAAAGAGGTTATGGTTATCGGTCCAAATGGAGAACAGTTAGGTATTAAATCAATTAAGGATGCGCTTACTTTGTCAACCTATGCAGGATTTGATTTAGTTATGATTAATCCAAACGGTAATCCACCAGTATGCAAAATAATGGATTACAATAAATTTAAATATCAAAATAAAAAGAAACAAAAAGAAAATATAAAAAAGCAAAGAGAAGCGAACTTAGAAATGAAAGAGTACAGACTTTCCGTTGCAATCGATATACATGACTTTGATACACGTGTAAAAAATTCTAGTAAATATTTAGAAAAAGGACACAAAGTAAAAGCGTCAATTCGTTTTAAAGGTAGAGAAATGGCTCATACTGAATTAGGCAGGGATGTTTTATTAAAATTTGCAGATTCATTATCGAATGTTGCAGATATAGAGCAAAAGCCGATTTTGGAAGGTAGAAATATGACAATGATACTTATGCCAAAAAAAGAAAAATAGGAGGAATAATATGCCAAAAAACAAAATTAAATCACATAAAGGAACTAAGAAAGTTTTAAATGTAAGAGAAAGTGGTTCTATTAGTATAGGACATCCTGGAACAAGACATAATACAGGAAAGAAAAATGCGGCATCAAATAGATGTGGTAGAAAAGCATCAGAATTAAATAAAGCAGATGCAAATAGATTTAAAAAAGTTCAATTTTAATTTAAGAAGGAGGAAACAAGATGGCAAGAGTAAAAGGAAGTAATATTCATAAGAATAGAAGAAAAAAAGTTTTAAAATTAGCTAGAGGTTATTTTGGATCAAAACATAAACTTTATAAAACAGCTAAAGAACAAGTTATGCATTCTTTAAAATATGCATATAGAGATAGAAAACAAAATAAAAGAGAGATGCGTAAATTATGGATAACTAGAATAAATGCAGCATGTCGTATGAATGATATTAGTTATTCTAAATTTATTTCAGGATTAAATAAAGCTAATATTGAAATAAATAGAAAAATGTTAAGTGAAATAGCTATAGCTGATGAAAAAGCTTTCTCAAATTTAGTTAATGTTGCTAAAGATGCTTTAGAAGGAAAAACTATTAAGCAAGAAGTAAAAACTACTAAAACTGAAACTAAAAAAGTAGAAAAAAAAGAAGTTAGTGAAGACTTATCTAAATTAACTGTAGCTGAATTAAAAAAATTAGCTAAAGATAAAAACATAGATGGTTATACTACTATGAAAAAAGCAGAATTATTAGATGCTTTAAAATAATCCTAATTGGATTATTTTTTTGACTAATTTTTTAATTAATGATAATATATAACTGGTGATAAAATGAAAATAAAAGAATTTTTACAAAATGTTAAATTAGATGATTCAGTAAAAAAAAGGTTAAGCTTTGTATGGGAAGATATAGAACAATATATAGAAAAATTATCGCATTATAACAAAACAGCCCAAGAAATATTTTTAAGAGATTATCTTTTTAAAGAAAATGTAGATTCAAGCAAGTTAGAAAGAACTTTATATTCACCGGCAGTTGAAGTTTTATATGACGAAGGAGCCATGAATGAAACTAAAATAAATGAAGAATTGATAAAATTATTAAATGCTTCAGTTAGATGTAACGATAAAATATTGGATAGAGAAACGTTTGAGAAAATTAGAGAAGAAAAAAATAAGGATATAACATATCAAGAATATGTAAAAGAAGAAAAAAGTAATTTAAGTGGAAATTATAGAATGATACCAGTATGGATTGGAGATTCAAATGGAATTAATTATGCAGTTCATATTCCACCAGCTCCTGAGGAAATCGAAACTTATATGAAAGAATTTGTAGAGTATTATAATAATTTACAAGGTAATGAATTAGATGATCCTATAGTAAAAAGTGCTTTAATACATGTATTATTTATTAAAATTCATCCTTTTTCTAATGGTAATGGAAGATGTGCCAGAATATTATTAAATAAATATTTAAAAACAGCCATAAATATCAAATATGATAAAAATTTTAAGTATCCAATAATTAATTTATCTAAAAGTTTTGATTTAACTAGATTAACTTATTTTGATAAACAAAATGCAATTAGATTTAAAAATGATATAGATAATAATGAAGCAATAAATGCTTGGATTAAATATATTATTATGATGATTGGAGAGCAACTTTATTATCTAAATAATAGATTAGATTCATATCACGATTTTTTAAGTAGTCTAAATGATAAATCATTTAAAATTAATTGAATTTGCTATATATTTATGATATACTTAATTAGTATGATAGAGGTGGTTTTATGTATATAGATGCTATTATTGTTATTGCTCTTGTTATATTTTGCTTCTGCTGGTTTAGAAGATTTTCAAAAATAGTATATTCTATAGCAAGTATTGATATTTTTTTAAGATTAATAGATTATATAGCTAATCATATAGGAATAAAAGAATTTAAGCATTTCGTTAATAGAGTATTTCCAGATTCATTTCCTGCTATTATAGCAAAATATACTAATGGAATATTTTACGATATATTATTATGGTTATATATTGGTATAATGGTGTTTTTCTTATTTTACACTATTCGTATTTGTTTGAGAAAGAAAATTTGACAAATTAAATAAGTGGTATTAAAATTATATTGTAAATAAAAATTTACCTTATTAAGAGTGATGGAGGGATCAGGCCCTATGAAATCCAGCAACCTATTTAAGTTAGGTGCTAATTCCTGCGATATTAATATCGGAAGATGAGGATAATCAATAGTACATAGGTTATCTATGTACTTTTCTTTTTGAGGTAAAAAAGGAGGTATTTATGAAAAAATTATTTACATCAGAATCAGTAACTTTAGGGCATCCAGATAAGTTATGTGATCAAATAGCAGATAATATATTGGATGCATATTTAACTTTAGATTCAGATTCTAGAGTTGCAGTTGAGGTATGCGCATATTATAATGGGGTTGTAGTAATGGGTGAGGTTAGTAGTAAAGCAAATATTGATATTGAAGCAATTGTTAGAAAAACTATTATAGATATTGGATATGATGATGACAAATTGGGATTTAATGGGAAAAAGGTAAAAATAGATATAAATATAAATACTCAATCAAGTGATATAGCCATGGGAGTTGATAATTCAATTGATTTAAATAGCATAGGAGCTGGAGATCAAGGTATGATGTTTGGATATGCAACTAATGAGACAAATGAATTTATGCCATATCCAATATATATGGCAAGCCTTCTTTCTAAAAGATTAATGCAAGTTTTTAAAGATAAAGTAATAGATTATTTAAGACCAGATGGAAAAACACAAGTAACAGTTTTATATGAAGATGGTAAACCAAAATATATAGATACAATTTTAATCTCGGCACAACACGATGAGATAGATTTGGACGTATTAAAAAAAGATATAAAAAAACAAGTAATTGATGCTGTAGTTCCCAAAAATATGATTAATAAAAATACTAAAATTTATATTAATCCTACTGGTAGATTTGTGATTGGAGGACCAGTAGGTGATAGTGGGCTTACTGGTAGAAAAATAATTGTAGATACTTATGGGGGTGTTTGTGGTCACGGTGGTGGAGCTTTTTCTGGTAAAGATTATACCAAAGTAGATAGAAGCGCATCATATTATGCTAGATATGTAGCAAAAAATATAGTAGCAGCTAAATTATGTGACAGGATTGAAATACAAGTTTCATATGCTATTGGAATGTCAAAACCGCTTTCAATTTATATAAATACTTTTGAAACTAACAAAATAGCTGAAGATAAAATATTAAATATAATAAATAAAGTATTTAATTTTGAACCAAGTAACATTATAAAAGAATTAGATTTAAAAAAGCCTATATATCATTTAACTACTGGTTTTGGACATTTTGGAAAAAATGGGCTTCCCTGGGAAGTTCTTGATAAAGTTGAAATTATAAAATCTTTAAAAGACTAGAAAAAATAGTCTTTTTTATGTTAAAATATAACTGGGTGATTGAAATGAATTACATAGGATCTAAATATTCTATTTTAAGTTATATAGATGAGGTAATAGAAGATTTTACTAAACCTAAAAAAAACACTATATTTTGTGATATATTTGCAGGTACTGGTGTAGTTTCTAAATATTTTAAAGAAAAAGGATATAATATAATAGCTAATGATATACAGTATTTTAGTTATGTTACATTAAAAGGTTTAATAGAAAATAGTGATGAATTAAAATTTGAAAAGTTATATAAGAAACATATTGATCCATTCTCTTGCTTAAATGGTCTTAATGGTAAAAAAGGATTTATATATAAAAATTATACTTTAGAAGGTACTATGAAAAGGGAATATAGAAGAAATTATTTTACTTCTATAAATGCTCTTAAAATTGATGCAATGAGAATAAAAATTGAAAAATGGAAAAAAAGAAAAACTATCACTGAACAAGAATATTTTTATCTTTTGGCCTGTCTAATAGAAGCTTCTGATAAAGTAGCTAATACAGCTTCTGTTTATGAAGCATTCTTAAAAAATACAAAAAGAAGTGCTGAGAAGGTAATTGAAATAAAACCATTAGAACTTATATTTAAAAATAAAAATTATGAAATATATAATGAAGATAGTAAAAATCTTATAAGAAAAATAAAAGGAGATATTCTATATTTAGATCCGCCTTATAATACTAGAAAATATGATACAAATTATCATATGTTAGAAACTATAGCGCTTTATGATAATCCCAAAATAAAGGGAGTAACAGGAATAAGAGATGAGAATTCAAAAAAATCAAATTATTGTATAAAAAGTAAGGCATTAAATGAGTTAGAAGATTTAATAGAAAATGCGGATTTTAAATATATATTATTAAGTTATAATGATGAGGGTATAATTCCAATAGAAGAAATTGAAAGAATAATGAAAAAATTTGGAAACTATAAAAGATATGAAAAAAGGCATAAAAGATTTAAATCTGATTGTGATAGAGATTATAAAAAGGATTATACAATAGAATATATTCATTGTTTAGAAAAAAAATGATATTTTATCTTGTAATATAATTACTTTTGTGATATATTGGAAGTGGTGATAGTATGAGCAGAAAAGAAGAAGCTGTAAATTTGATGAAAAAGGTTCAAACAGGGGAGAGTTTTTTGACTTATAAAGAGATAGCTAAAGTAACAGGATACCATGAAAAATACTTATTAAAGCTAAAAAAAGATTTAGAAGCAGGTACTCTTAGTTTTGTTCATGGAAACACAAATAGGAAACCTAAAAATTCAATATCAGATGAGGAAAGAGAGTATATAATTAATCTTTACAAAAGAAATAACACTTCAATAAGAAAATTTTGTAAGTTTTATGCAAAAAGAAGTTATTCTTGTATATGGCATGTTTTAAAAGATGCAGGATTAATTTAACTTAAAAAAAGCAACTTCACTTTTAAAGTTTGCTTTTTTTTGTTATAATAAAAATATATAATAAAGGAGATTATTTTATGGTTAATAGATATATGCATCAAGCAATAGAAGAAGCTAGAATTGGTATAAATAATAATGAAGGTGGTCCATTTGGAGCTATTGTAGTAAATAATGGGCTAATAGTTGGAAAAGGACATAATGAGGTCCTATTAAAAAAGGATCCTACTTGCCATGGGGAAATAATGGCAATAAAAGATGCCTGCAAAACTCTAAACACTTATAATTTAGAGGGATGTATTTTATATACAACAGGAGAGCCATGTGACATGTGTCTTTGTGCTTGTATGTGGGCTAATATAGATAAAATATATTATGGCGCTACTATACTTGATAATTCTGGTATAGGTTTTAGAGATTATAAATTTGACAAAATATTTGAGGGTAGAGAAAAATTAAAAGATTATTTAATAAATATAGATAGAGAAGCTTGCCTTGAACTTTTTGAAGAATATAAAAAATTAAATCATGAGACATATTAAATAATGCCCTAGTTAAGGGCATTATTATTTTATAATATATTTTTCTAATAAGGATACTAAGTAATACATAATTGCTGCTACAATACAAAGAATAAAAATACCACTTATAACAAGACTTAAATTGAATACTTGTGATCCATATAATATTAAATATCCAATTCCTTTTTTAGATACTAAAAATTCTCCCATAATAACTCCAATTAAAGACATACTTACATTTATTTTTAGTGTACTTATTATGTTTTTTAAACTATTAGGTAAAATAAGTTTAAAATATATTTGGTATTTTTTTGCTCCCATTGTTTTCATTAAATTAATTTTATTTATATTGGTATTATTAAAACCATCAAATATATTTATAATAGTTATTATTAATGATATTAAAAGAGCCATGAATATAATGGATTTAATTCCAGAGCCAAACCAAATAATAATAATGGGACCTAATGCTACTTTAGGTAAACTATTTAATATAGTTAAATAGGGTTCAATTATTTTTTGTACTTTTTTGTTCCACCACAAAATTGTAGCAATTATAATACCTAGTATAGTTGCAATACTAAAACTCAAAAATGTTTCATATACTGTTACCCAAATATTATTAAATAATTTTTTTTGTTTGTATAGGTTTATAATTGTATTTAATATTTTTTTAGGACTCGAAAATATAAAAGTATTAATAAGGTTCATATTAGCAAGTATTTGCCATAGTAATATAAAAATTAATATTATAGATATTTGACATATTATAATAAAAAAATTTTCTTTTTTTCTTTTTTTTAAATATTTTTTATGCTCTATACTATACATGAAAATCAATATCCTTCCATATTAAATCATAATAATAATTAAATTTTTTATCAGTTCTATTTTTAATAGGGGTAGATTTATTTTCAAGCTCTATATTATAAACATTTTTTATAATGGCTGGCCTTTTAGTTAATACTATAACTTTATTACAAATGCTAATTGCTTCTGCAATATCATGAGTTACCATAATCATAGTTTTCTTTTCTTTTTTTAGGATATTATAAATATCATCAGAAATTGCAAGTCTACTTTGATAATCCAATGCAGAGAATGGCTCATCTAATAATAATAAATCTGGATTTGTAGCAAGTGTTCTTATTAAAGAGACTCTTTGAATGCAGTGAAGACATTTTTTCATTATTTCCTTTATTTATAAGGGTTTGCTGGCTACCTGATTCAAGCCTTTTTTTTAACCTAAAGGATAAATATTTCATAAAAGTTTAACTTTTTAGTTTTACAAGTTTTAAATTTATTTTAAGAAAGTCTTATTTTATATAGGTTTGCAAAGTGTGTCCTGATACAACCTATATTTTTTTCATTTTTAAGTTATTGTTTGTTAATTTTATGCTCAATTGGTCACAATTTGTGACCGATTCACTTAATTATCAATGTTGAGATTTATATTATTTATTTTCAATTAATTTATTATCATCTTTATATTGATAATTTAGTGCATTTTCTTTTGAAATAGCTGATGTTTTTGTTTCTTCTTCATATAAATCTCTAGCACCTTTAGCAACTCTTCCACCACGAGCGGCAACTTTCATATTTTCGCCTAATCCTTGTGGATGTTCAGTTTTAGCAATATCACGAGCAGCGATTTCACCAATGTTAGTTAAAGCAATTTCAATATCTGTCATATTATCTCTTAAAGATTCTTTTCTTAAACCTTTATATGATTTGTATTCACTTGCTTTCATTCCAGACCAACCTTTATATATTTCATTTGTAAGTAGAGCATATTCAACTGGTTTTTCAATGCCACCATCTTTCCATATATCAGTTAGTTTAAATCTATCAACAATACCTGTTAATCTTTTCTTTATCCATTCATCAGTATAACCTTTATTACGATAATAGTTTACAATTCTATTAGCAGCTATTTCTGGGTCAAACACTTCATCGATTCTTTCACTACCTAAATTAGCTAACCAAACTTTAAATGGCTCTGCTTTAGGGCTAGGAACTGATTCTATAAGTCTAAAAATCCATTTGGTATTTAATGTATCAGTATTTCTCATTTTGCCATCTTTAGCTTTTAGTTTCAAACTCCGACAATTTGTCGGAAGTTCACTTCCTTCATCTTTAATTAATCTTCTTTTAAGGGTTGTCCAATAATCACTAGAATCTTTACTATCAGTTAAGACAGCAATAACATCAACTACACTAAAATAATATTCTTCTTTTTCGCTATCCCAAATACTTCTAATTTCTTTACCTTCAAATAGATTAGTAATTGTTTCTAACTTGTTTTGTCCCATTTTTTTCACATCCTTTCTCTATATTTTTAAGATTATTTCAACTTGTCAGAAAAATTGACAAGTTGAATTTTTAATTCGATAACCAACACTAATAATAACATCTAGGTTATAAAGTGATACATGGTTATCCAAATTTGCAAAGTGCATTTTTTGCACATTGCTCCTTTACTATGTATTTGGAATTAGAATAGAGAATAAAATCTCTATTCAAAATTCCATTTAATTTGTATATCTCTACTTTTGGTTTCTTCATTTAACTTTCCAATATAGATTTTATCTATAAATTCATCAACAATAACTCTGTTTAATTCTTCTAATTTTTGATATTTGTTAAATATCTCTTTATTATTCTTTGAAGATTCTTCTTTCATTTTGTAATAAGCAATTTCATTAGTAATAGATTTAATTTGGTCATTGAAAGTATCTTCATCTTTATTATAATTTGCCATTAAATCTTTAAATTGTTCTGATGTTACAACACCATTGACTTTATCTTCATAAAGATTTTGTAAATAATTTCTTGTTTTAGAAATTCTATTTTGAATATCAGTTTTTTGTTTTTCTAAGGCTTTTATTTTTTTCTTGAATCTACTATCAACTTTTTTTGAATCTAAATTTTCTAATTCTTCTTCATCATAAAACTTTTGAATTTTCTTATTAATTGCATCTAATACTAGATTTGCAAGTTCATCATATCTAATTGAAGCTTTGTTTTCGCAATCATCATAACCATCACGATTATTAGAACAGACTAAATATTCATGCTTTTTAGTATTCTTTTTTCTCATATAATGTTCACATTCTAAACAAAATACTTTACCAGAGAAGATATGAACTGCACCCGTTGTACTCATAGGTTTAGTTCTTTCTTTCATAGCAATTTGTACTTTACTAAATGTTTCTTCATCAATGATAGCTTCGTGTGTATTTTCAATTCTTATCCATTCGCTTTTATCTTTATTTCTAATCTTGTGATTTTTATAACTAACAGTAGTTCTTTTGCCTTGTATTAAATGTCCTAGATAAACTTCATTTGTTAGAATTGTTTTAATAGCATTTGTAGTCCATTTTATTTCTTCACGAGGTCTATTACTAATTACATTTAATTTAATGCCTTTTCGGTATTTATAAAGGGAAGGACAAGGTATTTCTTTACTATTTAAGTATTTAGCTATACCTGTAAACCCTAAACCTGTTAGATATAGATTATAGATGTTTTTTACAATTTCAGAAGCGACTGGATCGACTATTAATTTGTTATTATCATTCGGATCAATTTCATAACCAAATGAGGCAAAAGGAGAAATGAATTCTCCTTGCTTCATTTTGGAATTAAAAGCACTTCTTATATTGTTTGAAACATCTTCCAAGTACCATTCATTAACTAGACCATTTATTTGTCTTGATTTCTTATTACCTAGAATTTCAGTATCAGCATTATCAGATAAACCGATAAATCTAATATTCCATTCTTTAAACTTGTTATTGATATATTTCTCAACAATTTCCATATCTCTTGAAAATCTTGATTGACTTTTACATAATACAATATCAAGTTTTCTGTTTTCACAATCTCTAATTAATCTTTCAAATTCAGGTCTATAAGTTCCAGCACCAGATAAATCTTCATCACAATACTCATCTATTAAGGCAAATTCGGGATGCTTATTAACATAGTCAATAAGCATATTTCTTTGATTCTTAATAGATTCACTATCATCTTCTTTATTTGCTTTATCTCTGTCTTCATTAGATAATCTTAAATAAATACCAACTCTTAATACTTTCTTACTCTCAACACTCTCCATTTCATTCATAACTATTACCTCCAATTCTAAGGTAATAATTAAGTTTAAAGTTAAACTTATAACCAATACTATTATAACATCTATTCAGAATAATTAACATTAAACTCCAACAATTCAATGATTTTATACAACTTTTTATTAACTATTTCTTTTAGTTTAGTATCAGTTAAATCTTTATCTACAATATCAATAATATTGTATGTCATTGTTAAACTCCTTTCATACTCAAGTTTGAGAGATAAAAAGACTATTGTAATAACTTTTTTGTAAATTTTTCTCCATAATATCAATCCTCCAATCATTACTAAATTTAAATTTTTATTTTTGGTACATTTTTTATAAAAAGGTTATTATTAATTTTATTATCACATTTATACAACACATATTTTTTTGGTTACAAAAGTCTTTTTTTAAATATTAAGAGTTAAATACTTACATTCCTATTTCAAAATCATCTGATTTATCTTTTTCTGGTCTTTCATAAGACTTTTCATACTTGCGATTTACTTCCTGAGCATAATATTCCATTTCATTATAGTCGATATCATAATTTTTAGAGAAGTGAAGACCAATTTTATGACCTAAAGCTCTGCAAATCTTATCACAAAAGTTAAACATCTTTTCTTTAAAGTTATTAAATGTTTCTTGTATTTCAGTAACTTTATCTTCTAACTTTTTAATAATAGATTCCTTTTCCTTAATGATTGTTTTTTGCTTGGATATAGTTTGTTGTTGTTCATAAATTCTAGTATCTCGTTCTTTAATAGCACGACCATCTTTTAATTTATTGTTCTCACTTTGTAGATGTCCTACTTTAGTAGTAAGTTCATCAATTAATACATCTTTTTGTTTAATGACATTTTTACTATTAGAATTTTGCTTTTGTATCTTTTTCGAATAATCAATTAAATTGTTGATATCTTCATCTTTATAACCGATTACTTTTCTTTTTACTGGATTTAAAACTTCTTTTGAATCTATTTCAGAAATTTCTTTAGCAGTTTCTATTTCAATATCATTTAATTTTTTATTTCTTTCAAACTCAATTTTCATTTCTTCAATTTGTTCATTTAAATCCTCAATTTCTTTTTGAGCTTTAGTTATATGATGTTTATTATCTCCAATATTGCCTCTGAATAACTTGTATCCTTTTTCAGTAATATATTTATTATAATCATCTTGTATTTTTGCATAAGATACTTTACCACCTAATGCTTTCCAAAACTGATCACAATTTAGAAATTTACCTTGTTCTACTTTAAAAATATTTTTACCATTCTCATCTTTCTTTTGGACAGGATACATTTTTTTATTACCTTTTTTATCTATACCTTCTCGATAAATTATATTTCCGTTTAAATCTGTTTCAAAAACTTTTCTTCTTACTTCATTTACGATTGGCATAAAATAAAAGTGCATGTGTGGAGTATCTTCATCGTAATGAACTTCTGCATAAACTATATTATCTTTACCAACAAGTTCTTCTAAAAAGTTGTAACTATCTTTGAAAAAATTTTTAACTTTTTCTGGAATATCTTCATCACTTTTTATATCAGGAATATAGATAGGTTTTCCTTTATTTTTTCCTACTTGTTGAATCCTATCACTTGCTTTAAACTTCATTCCCAAACTTTGAAAAAATTCTTTTCCACTTGTAACGATAGCACCATTTAATAAATTGGTATTCTTGCCATCATTATAATATATTTTATTTTCTTTTAATTTAGAATAGACCTGCTCTTGCAAAGTTGGTTTAGTAAGTGGTACGAAACTATGATTAAACTCAGTTCTATCTTTATCATAATTTCCTGTACCTTTTCTTTGAGTAAGTTCTACACCAAGTCCACCTAAATCTTTTGCTTTATATTTGCTTTCAAATCTCAAAACTTGATTTCCATCGTACATTTTTACACCTCCTTGCTGTACTTCTTTAGTAGAAAGGTCATTTATTGACCTATCTCACTAGGGCATAGCCCACCGTGAGTTTAGGGAGTTCCCTAAAAACCCCTTTGCTTGTTTATTCGCAAATGCCTAAGCAGTAGCAAAGGCAAATGCTTATAAACAAGATTAAATAATAACTATCTATCAGATACTTATTATTTAATGAATTATTAAAACTGATTTAAAAATCATTTTAATAATTGTAAAAATATTCACTATCGCCACTTTCATTTTTCTTACGAAAAACAAAACGTGCCTCGTTCATTTTTTACTAACTTTTTAGAAAAAAGTTATCAAAAATTTTGAAGATTATTCTAAATCTTCAAAGATAGGTTCTTCATATTTTGCATGATATAATCTATCAGGACCAGTTCTTTTTGATTCAATATGAAGACCTTCTTTTTCTAAATTATCTAAATTTTGCTTTAATAATTTTCCAAATACTGATGGTGTAATTTGTAATTTTAAATCACTAATTATATCAGAAATTGTGAATGAAAAATCTTTTTGTTTAATAGCATAATTTAGAAAAATTATAAGGTTAAGATTTAAATCATTACTATCAGTTTCTGATACTTCAAATGTTAAATCTTTATTTCTTTTTAAAACTAAATCAATACTTTCATAATCTCTACTTTCATAACTTAATAGTATTTTATCTTTAAGATTTTGATCTCTTTTTAAAGTGATAATTCCATCAACTGAGCCATCAATAGCAGTAGAGCCAAGTGATTTATTATTCTTATTTAGATGATGAATTAATAAAATTGTAAAGTTATATCTTTTACATAATTCTCTAAATTTTGGAATAACATATTGTCCCATATCTTGATAATTATTTAAATCATAACCATTGTTTAAATCAATTCCACTAAACATATCTATAATTACAAATTTACCTTTAAGGTCATTTGCAAACTCTTGAAACTCTAGTTGTAAGTCCATTAAATTTAATTTTCTTTCATTAATTTCCTGTTCTTTTAATCTAAAATTATCATCAGTAAATTCAAGTTTCATCTTGTCGATTCTATCTAAAATTTGTGAAAAATTCATTTCTGTGCTAATATATAAGACAGGAGAAGGACTTGTTCTAAATCCTAAAAAGTTTGTTCCTGTTGCTATCGAGTTAGCAAGTTGTAGTGCGAGTAACGACTTGCCAACCTTTGGTCTAGCAACAAGACAATATAACCCATTAGATTTCATAAAGTTCTCAACTATGAAATCTTTTTTAATGTTTTCTTTTCTCATTTCACTTATTGTTTTCATCTTGCACCTCCTTTCTAGTTGCGACATTTTTTAAATATTCAACATCAATATTTAGATAATCAATTACAACATTCATTGGTAAATCTCTTGTATGAATTTCATAATTTAGTGTGTCTTTGATTTTATTTCTAATCTTTAATGCTGAACTTCTACTTAATCCTGTAAGCTTCATTAAATCATTAATATTGCACCAAGTTTTAGTAGAAATTAATTTTAGTGTTTCTTCTGCATTCATTTATTACCTTCCTTTCCTTTCTGATGGTTTTAGTGTTACCAACAACTCCCTTTAAGGATGTATATATAGTTATTAGCCATATATGTAACGAGGATATTAGTTAATCCACAACTTCCGTGCCAATAGGATGTTTGCCTTGCATTTGTTTAACGAGTCGGCAGATATCGGCGATTTCCAACTCTATTTAATTTTCAAAGAACAGTATTTAAGTTGAATTTTAATTAAAAATGCAACTTATAAGTTGAGTATATACTATAAAAAATAATTTGTCAACTATTAAGTTGCAAATTTATGTAAATTTCTTTAAAAAGGTTGCAAATGTATTAAAAATATGTTATATTTATATTGCGAAAGGAGTTAATTCGTATGATTAATAATGAAGAAACTGTTGGGCAAATGATTGCCAGAGCAAGAGAAGAAAAGCATTTATCTAAAAGAGAATTATCAAGAATTGCTAAAATAAGTGATACTGAACTTGCTCGTATTGAATCAGGAGAAAGAGAAATACCTAATCCTAAAACATTAAGAAAGATTAGTAAAGTAATTGGTTTAAACTATAATGATTTAATGTATGCTGCTGGGCTAGGATTTCAAGTTACACCTTTAAATCCATTCTTAATTAATTATTATTCTGGATTAAAGGGGGATCAAATTGTTGATGCTATCCTTAATACTTCATCAGTTATTAAGAACTGGGAGGAAATGGTAGAACAATTTAAAAAAGACCTAGAAGAAAAAGATTACAATGAAACTCAAAGAGAGCAAATAGAACAAACTATTGAAGATACAGAATATCAAATTAGAACAGCCAAAGAAATAGTTAATGTTTTAAATAGTGCTAGAAGAAAGGAGAATATAGAGAATGCAAAGAAAAACTAAAAAGATATTTGATATATTAAGAATAATTATAAATGTTATATTACTTATATTTATGATATTGTGTCTGACAACTAACAAAGATAATTATTATGCTATTTATTGGATTATAGTTCCTGTAATGCTAGTATGTGAAACATATTATCTATATAAATGGACTAAAGTTGGTGAATGGAATGTTGATAAAAAAGATTCTAAAGCTATTAGATATTCATTTGACGGTTTAACAACTGGGACATTAGTATTAAGCGGTCTTTTATATTTAGTAGTTATGGCTTTAGAAATGTTTAATAAAAGTATTAAGACCAATCCTTATGTAATAGTAATTGTTTATATACTATTTACTATTTCAATTTTGTGTAATCTAATGGCAGTAAATAGTGCTAATAGAGAAAATAAAGAACTTGCTGAAAAAATGTATAAATATAAAAAATAATGACAGCAATGACAGGAAAAATTAGGTGGTACCCACCCAAAATTTGCCGTCATGCCGTCACTAGTCATAAAAAATAAAAAAGTATGTTTCAAATTATTATTGATTCATACTTTTTTTGTTTGTCCTTCCGACAATCCAATCCATTGATATATTATAAGTTTTACAAATACTATAAATATTCATGGTATTAATTAAATATCTTCCCACTTCATAATTGCCATAAGTTGATTTGAAAAATCCACAATCAGCAGCAATTTGTTGTTGTGATAATTTAAGTTCAGTTCTTAATTCCTTTAATTTCTTTCCAATTTTAACTTTGTCAATTTTAAAAGTACCATATTCAGTATTTTTTCTAGTAAATCCGCAAATAAAATCTAACGAATAATTATATAAATTACAAAATCTAATTAATTTATTAAATGGAATTACATCAATAGCATTTTCCCATCCAGCTACAGTGCTTTGACTAACACCAAAAACATAACCTAGTTCTTTTTGCGTCATTTCAAGTTCTTCTCTTGCATATTTTAAGTTATTACCAATCATATATATCACCGATATAATTGTCCCATTAATATTTGAGAAAATTGTAAATTATCGGGATATCAAGCCAAAATGTGATATAATGTAAATTGTAGTAAGTTTAGGTTTATTAAGAAGGAGCTAAAATTTATGAAAAATATTATTAAAGAAAAGAAAGATGTAAAAGAAGTAGCAAGAGTTATCTCTAATACAATGGAAAGGGATTTAACAAAAGTTCAAGAAGTATTAGATCTAGATTTAGATGAATTAATACAAATTGTAAATAGATTAGATAAATCTGAACGAGATCAAGTTTGTAGTATTCTAATTAATCAAGAATTAGGAAAATTAAAATCATTAACTATGGAACAATTTAAAGAAGTTTCAAGAGATGTTGATGAAATAACAGATTATTATGCTAGTAAAAAAGAAGAATTTGATGCAGTAATTGAAGAAGGAGATACTGTTGCAAATGATATTCTTTTTAAGGTAATCGGAAAGAATGGTAGAAAACTATCTTTGCCAATAGATATTTCTATTATCAAAAAATATTGTTTTTCAACTGAATTAAAAGAAGAACAATTTTATGATGCTTTAATATGGATTGTATTACGATATGTGGCAATTTCAAGATGTATTTCTTGGAATAATTGGCTAAAAAAATATGAAAATAATAAAGCATTAGAAAATAGTAGTAATTAAGTAGTAAAATAGCAGTACCCTAAACTTACTTTAATTCAATTAAATAATCATAAAATAGTAATATTCCGATGATCATAAATATTAAGAAATACTACTTATTAAACAAAAAAGACTATATAGTTATTTAGTGAAAAAATAATATAAATTCATGATATAATAATATCTGGGTGGTTTACTATGTTTAGTAAAAATAATTTAAAATATATTTTAATTTTAGCAATTGGATTCTTTTGGTGTAGTTCATTATATTTAACACAGGAACAACATTTAACTAATTATGCTAGTGTTGAATTTGTTAATATTGTAGAGTTATTATTTGGAAGCTTATCTATGGCTTTGGGAATACTAACTTTTGGATTGCTATATAGAAAGAATAAAAATGTGAAGAATATATTTATTATATTTATGTTACTATCTCTTGTTAGTATGATATCTTTTTTTGCAACAGAAAATAAATATTTTATGAGTGTGTGTTTGTGTTTATCATGCTTTTTTGGAACTGCAGGATTTGGAGCAGGATATCATTTTTCATTACTAGGTAGCAATGTAGAAAAAGAGTATCGTGGAAGAGTTTTTGCTATTGGATATGGTTTGGGATCAATTGGAACATATTTAATGATTTTATTTCCAGAAAGCTTTTATTCGTCTATTAAAGCTCTGATAATATATGTACCAATGCTATTATTAAATTTATATTTAGTTATAAATAAAACTAATCTAATACAAGTCAAAGAAGAAAAACAAACATCAAGTTTTAGAAATTATTTTATAAGAATATCAATAATTGTTTTAGCTATGTCATTACTTTCTGCTTTATCAACTGATGTTATCGCAATTAATACAATTGATATAGCTGGTGGATATGGTGCGACAAGATTATATTATTGTTTAGGATTACTTGTTGCAGGATTTTTAGTGGATAAGAAAAATAGTTTGTTTGAAATATTAACAATAGCAAGTTTTGTTGTTTCACTACTTTCAATAATTTTATTAAAAGAAGGTTATTCAATTAATTTAATTGCAGGATTATCTTATTCGTTTGTAGCATTCTTTGTGCTTTTTAGAACAATGACATTTGTTAATTTAGTTGATAATAAAAAGAATATGGTATGGGTTGCAGCTTTTGGGTTGATGTATTCTAGAATTATGGAAGGACTAATGGTATTATTTGAAGATAAATTAATCGAACATTATACATTATTAGTAGTTGTAATTACATTCTTTTTGTCACTAGTTATAGTTTTATACTTCTTATTATATTTTCAAAGTAATAAAATGTCAGAAAATGATGCTGTAAAAAATATAGCAGTAAAGTATAAGTTAGGAACTCAAGAAGAAAAAGTTTTAAATTTATTAATACAAGGATTAAGCAATCAAGAAATAGCTGATGAATTATTTGTTTCTGTAAATACAATTAGAAATCATGTTGCAAATATTTATAAAAAGACTGGTATGAAAAAGAAAGAATTAAAAGAAAAATGCTTCTATAAGACTAACTAGTCTTTTTTTAGTGCTTTTTTATTTAAAAATATTATGTTATTTTTGAATAGAAAGGTAGAGGATTTTATGACAAAAAAAATTAAAAGAACAATTAAAAAAATGCCAAAGAAATTTATGGCATTTACAATGATTTTTGCAATGATATTTAGTTATTTTGCACCAATAATAAATGTATTTGCAGAAAGTATTGGAACAGGAGAAAGTTTTATTACATTTAATCTTGATGATAATGGTTATCCTGTAAATAGTGTATCTATAAACGGTTCCAATTGGACAAATAGTAGTGATGAATATCATTCTGCTACAAATGAATACACGATAGAAATTAGTACATCTAAAAAAGGAGATTCTTATCCTGACATTTCTTATGGTGGGAACTTAAGTAATTACATTGAAAAAAATGCTAGAGTTGATGGAAATAATTATATATTTACTTTAGTAGTTACAAATCCACCTCAAAATAACTTAGATGTTGAGATAGTAGATGGACCTCCAATTGATAACACTGTTAGAACAACTGGAAATATTTCAATTAATATTAGTGGTAGTGATATTGAATACCATTATGTAGAAAGTGAACCTAATAATCCTGATGTAGTTAGATTTAAATTTGCAATTAATGCAGATCATATAGAGGAAGAAGGAGTACCATTCACTTTTGGTAACGCAACTTTTAAAAATGGAGTAATGCCACCTAATGCAACCGGTGTAAGCACAACTAATCCAATTGAATATGAATATAATTATGATGGCAGTGGAACAGTAGACTTTTTCTTTGTAGGTGCGACAAATATTGAATATTCAAAATTGGAAATAAATGGTGTTAATTATGCTAATCAAACACCACATACAAAAGATGAAATATACGAACATCATATAGGAAGAGCATTACAATTTTGGATTAATGATGTACCATATAATGAAGATGGATACAATATCGTAGTTGAAGGTAGTAAACTTTCTAATGAAAAATTAGTTGGAAGTTTTGGATGGAATTATAAAAAAGATACTGAACCAGATTATGATCCAAATGAGGATTCATTATTCACTCATGGCAGCCTTGAATTTGTAGAAGTAAAATATACAGATTTAGATAATGTTAGTTATACGTTTGATAATGTTAATGATTATAATAGTGCAAAGTTTCATGGAACTGGTGAAATTTATGAGTGGCACGATGGTAATAAAGCTTATACAGATAGAAGAGATGCTTGGGGTGAAGCACTTGTTCCTTATGGAGCAGAATTAACAATAAGAGTTGTACCAGATCCTGGATATCAATTAGTAGGGCTTACAAATAGTAGTGCTGGATTTACTACTACTGATGAAGTTGGAGTGTATAAAATAGTATTTAATGAAGAAAATATGGGAAACGGTGCCGATAATTTTCATTTAGGAGCAATATTTGAAGAAGTTAGTGATGAAGTAATTCCTAATTCTGTGAACGTTAAATCTGGTAATATAGAAACCGATACAAATTTTGAAAATGGTACTGCCAAATTAGAAGTTAATGACGTTATTAGTATGTCTCCTAATAGAATGGAAGGTTTTGAAAGTAAAGCAACAGATGAAGGTTATGATATAGAAAATTACTTAGATATATCTCTTTATAATTCAATTTATAAAGGTGGTAAAAAAGATTCTAGTGGAAACTATGAATCTTGGGATACACCAGTTGAAAATATTGATAATAAAGCCACTATTACTTTAGAACTAGAAAATGATATGAGTGGTAAAAACTTAGCTATAGTTCATGAAACACATAATGGAGATGAAATAACTGGATATGAATTAATTGATGCAACATATAATGAAGAAAATAATACAATAACATTTGAAACAAATAGTTTTTCAAACTATGCAGTTGTATCTAAAACTTTAACAGATACTACAAAATATACAGTCACATTTAATTCAAATGGTGGAAGTGCAGTTGAAAGTAAAGAAGTAACATCTGGAACATCTGTATCTGAACCAACTGCTCCTACTAAAGAGGGGTATACATTTGATGGTTGGTATGAAGATGTAACTTCATCTACAAGATTTGATTTTAATACACCAATAACTAATAATGTAACATTATATGCTAAATGGGTTGAAAAAGAAGAAAATAATAATGCTGAAACAGAAAAATATACTGTACCAGATGAGAATGGAAATAGTATATCATTTACTGAAGAAAAAGATAGAGAGTTTACTTTTACTATAATTAATTATTTATCATTTACAGATGAACAATTAGAAGAAGCTGGTATACCAAAAGAAATGTATAATCAAGTTCTTGAAACGTTAAAGAATGTAACAAAAGACTATGGTACACTTTTAGCTTTCTACGAAATAGAGGTTATAAATGATGATGGATTCCAGGTTCATGAAAGTCAATCAAAATTTAATATCAAAATTAAAATGACAGATGAGATGAAAAAATATAATACATTTAAGATTATAAATGTAGATATGGATGATCAAGGAAATATAAGTACTGAAAATCCTATTAATCTTAAAGTAGAAGGTGATTATTTAGTTGGGACTTTGGAACATTTAAGTAACTATGCCTTAACTGGTAGTTATGTAGTACCTTCTAATAATTCAACTACAAATAATCCGCAAACTGGGGATAATATTTATATGTGGTTTGGGATGTTATTAATATCAGTTTTTGGTTTATCTGTTGGAATGATTACTGCTACAAAATCAAAAAAATCTAAAGTTAAATAAATATAAAAAATCATAGAGATAGTATTTAGGCGATAGTAGTAATATTATCGCCTTTAAAATTAGGAAGTGATTATTTTGAAGAAAAAAAGAAAATTAAAACTTAAAAACTTAGCAATACTTTTATGTTTTCTTGTTATAATTATATTAGTAATAAAAGTAGTTTTTTCAGATAAATTAAAATTAGTTGGAACTTGGACTAACGATAATGTAACAATTTATGAATTTTATAAAAATAATACTGGTAAATTGATAGTGTCGCTTCATGAGTATGAATTTAATTATAAATTAAAAGATAATTATTTATATATTGATTTTGAAAATGAAAAATCTGAAGATTCTAAGTATTCATATTCATTTAAAGAAAAAAAATTAATTTTAAAGAATGAAAATGGTACTTTTACTTTTATTAAAAAGTAGGTGTTATTGTGAAGAAGAAAAGGAAATTAAATAAGAAAAAATTATTATTATTTGTAATCATGTTAGTATTTTTCTTTATGTTTCTTTTATCTTTAATAAAAATCATTTCTTATTTAGAAAATAATAAGGATAACAAAAAAATACAAGAAACAATTATTAAAGATTCAATTACTATTATTGAATCTATTGAAGAAAATCAAAAAATAAAATACGATATAGATTTTAAAACTTTGAAAGAAACAAATAAGGATACTGTCGCTTATGTTAAGGTAAATAATACAAATATAGATTATATAGTTGTTAGGGGTAATGATAATAGTTATTATTTAAAGCATAACTTTAAAAAGAAATGGAATGTTTCAGGATGGATATTTGCAGATTACCATAACAAGTTTGATGATTCAGATAAAAATATAATTATCTTTGGTCATAATACA
Organism: bacterium; assembly: GCA_030531425.1. GTDB lineage: Bacteria > Bacillota_I > Bacilli_A > RF39 > UBA660 > UMGS1613. Next base: position 25,208 of record JAUNNO010000003.1, on the reverse strand, counting down.
AGAGATGGATCAATGTTTGGAACATTAAAAAATACTCTTAATGAAGTTTGGTATGAAAATGAAGATAATCAAAAGATAGTATTAGTAACTGAAAAAGGAATTTATTACTATCAAGTGTTTTCTACTTATTCGATTAAACCTGAAGATTATTATATTAATACTGAATTTAAAGATAATGATGAATTTGATAAATTTATTAAGAAATTAAAATCAAGATCAATTTATGATTATAAAGTGGAAGTATCTGGAGAAGATAAAATACTAACACTATCAAGTTGTATTGGTGATGGTACTAAACGAGTTGTACTTCATGCTAAATTGATTAATGATTAGGAGGAAAATCTATGAAAAAGAAAATAATTATACCCATTATAGTTTGCTTGGTAATCGTAATAGGAATTATAGGATTTATTATTTGGAATAATAGAACAGTATCAACTATTACATTAGACATAAATCCAAGCGTTGAAATTAATTTATATAAACGTGAAAAAGTCAAAAGCGTAGTTGCATTAAATGATGATGCCAAAGATATATTAGATGATAATTATAAAGGAAAATCATTAGATGATTCATTTGAAATACTAATATCTAATTTAATTGAAAAAGGATATGTTGATAATGAAAACAATCTAGATGTTATTTTACATGTTGATGGTAAAATTACAAATAAAATGGTTTCGGAGCAGATTGAGTATGAATTTGGTAAAAAAGGAATTCATACCGAGATAGTAATTATTGAAAGTGTAACTAAAGAAGATGAAGAACTTGCTAAAAAATATAATGTAAGTCCAGCTAAAATAGCATATGTAAAGTCGATCATTCAAGATAATGACAATATTACTTTAGAGAATATAGTAAATGATTCAGTGTCAGAGCTTAAAGAAACAAAAGAAACTGGCAAGTATTGTGATGAAGGTTATACTCTTGAAGGGGATTTCTGCTTAAAAGAAATTAAAAGAGTATCTGCTAGTAAAGGTGAAGTATGTCCTAGAAATTACTTGGAATATGAAGGCAAATGTTATGAAGAAGTTGGAGCTATTGAAACTAATAATTATGTATGTAACGATGGATTTAAATTAATTAACAATAATTGTGTAAGTGAAGAGATTGATGATGCTCGTGGAAAATGTGATTCTGGAGATTATGATCCAGTAAGTGGATATTGTATAAAAAAAGAACTAATTGGTGAGGCAGAAGAATATTGTAGATTAACTCCAGCAACAGATATTTTAATGAATCATAAATGTTATGGACCTAAACCAACTATAAATGGTAGTTGTTTAAATGGTGATAGATTAATTAATGGTGGTTGTGTAGATATGAGTTCTTATTATGAATCTGATTATAGATGTAAGACTGGAGATCTTGGAAACGACAATAAATGTTATAAAGAAGTAAAAACTAAACCAACATCGTATTATTGCGAGAGAGATGGCATATTAAATGGAACAAAATGCGAAGTTAAATATACTCAAAAACCACAAAAAGAAAGAACTTGTCCTAGTGGATATACATCAATAGATGATGGTAGTAGATGCTTAAACTATAACAAAACTGTTAATAAAGAAAATGGATATTATTGTGAGCAAGAGAATTCTAAATTAAGTGGTAAAACATGTATTATTTATGAGATGGTTGAAGCAAAATCTAATTAATAATCTGTTCGCACTATTAAGATATTGCGAAAATAAAAAAATACTCTAATAGTCAAATGACTACTAGGGTATTTTTTTACTTATTCAATATAGAATAACAATAATCATACACATATAAGTGCTTATTTATCTCTCTATTGATAACTTTATCTTTAAAATCAGTTTCAAAGATATTAAATAACATTTCTATTGAAAAGTTTTTCTTTTCTTTTTCAGTTAGTTCTAAATACTTGGCTGAAAGAAATAATAAATTCTTGTATTTAGCAAAATTAACAATAGTTTTACTATAACTTGGATCAAGCTTATTTAAAACTTCTTTTAATAATATAATCATATCTTTAATATTAAAATTAATATCAAAATTTTTGTTTTCTAATAGATATATTGCTAATCTTATTTTATCAATATTACTTAAATTATCATACATATCTAATAAATCAATTACTTTATCAGTATTATTATCTAATAACATTTTTTACCTCTTTTCTTATAAAAATACATAATTTTTTGAAATTATTTTTTAAAATTTTTTTCAATTTTTAGGAAAATCAAAAATCTCAAATGTTGATTTTCCCCTTATTTTATGGGCTATAAGCAACTTTTCTTAATTATTACCTGTGTCTTCATCATATTCATCCAGCTCTTTGTCTCATGCCTCCAGATAAATTATCTGGATAACTATATATAAAATCACTAAGCCCATATGTTTTTAATAAGTTAATAACATTGTTTTTTGTATTTTCATTTAAGGTTTTGTTTAATTCTAAGCCAAGTAGGCAATTGTCTAATATATTTCTCCATTCAAATAAACAATCTTGTTGTGGCATATAACCTAAATTGATTTTATCTTTAAATAGTATTTCTCCGGCTGATTTATTTTCTAAATTACATAATATAGATAATATAGTACTTTTTCCACAACCAGAAGGTCCTACGATTGCTATAAAATCTCCTTCATTTATATCAAAGGAAAAATCTTTAACAGCTAAAGTTTCGCTATCTTTTGTATGATATGTTTTTTTTAAATTCTTAATTTCTAAAATCATGGGATTCCCCCTTACAATTTATATTATGAAAAATACAAATAATTGATAATGATAAATATTTATTATATATAAAAAAGAATAATTATTTAACTTTTAATTATTCTTTTTTTAGATATTATTTGTTTTTATATTTATTGATTAGTTTGTATGCAACAAATACTAGTATTGCACCACCAATTATAATTAATATAACAGGAAATTTACTTTTTTCTTCACTGTCTGCTTCAGCCATAGTACTTAGAAAAAACTTTTTAGTAACTTTATACATATCTCCATCTTTTGTTGCTTTATATCCAGATGCTACGTATTTAGTAGGATCTTTAGAAAAGTATCCACCTGTTATAAATTTACCAGAAAAGTAATCTGAAAGTTTTAATGTAGCCACATCTTTATTAGATGTATATGTACCATTACCATTGATACTGATTTCTGTTATTGATGTATCTCTTGTAGTGGTATTTCCAATATATTCTAGAATTGCTGAATTATTTTCGCTGTATAAATCACTGTCTGATATATTAATAATCATATTACCTGCGTAATCATTATTTGATTCGATTAAAATGGCAGCTCCAGTAGGACCTATTCTATCAGCATAGCTTATAGGATTTTGCTTTTCTCCAGTACTTGTAACATTAGTTTTATTAAGATTTAAAACTCCAGATTTCATAGCGATACCAGAACCTATACCATTTATGCTAGCTTCATCTATAGTTACTTCACCATATCCTGCCATATATATACCAGCGTTAGTACTGTCGATAGAAGCACCATCATATATATGTACTTCAGGATAATTTGTCATATGTTTTATATTACCATTGATATAAATACCAAATCCACCATCATCTGATGTATCATTTTTTGATATTAATTTACCATATACATCTACTTTAATTCCGTATGCTGTATCATATGTTGTGGTATCCTCATAAATTGTAGTAATTGCATTAACACTAACTTCTCCTAATCTATCAATTAATATAGCAGACCATCCTTCAACTGTAATATCTTCACCAATAGTAAGTGTAGAGTAGTCTATATCATCTTCATTTCTAGAGCCTTTTAATACTATTGCATAATAGTCTGGCACAGTTTCTCTTATAGTACCTTTACCGGTTAATACTAAATTTCCGTTTTCTATTTTTAAAACCTTTTGCTTGGCTTCAATATTAAAATCATTCATATCTATAGTTATATCTTTATCTATAGTAAGTGTATCTTCTAATGTAACGTTAGCTAAAAGTTTGATTGTATCGCCGTCTGAAGCTTTTAAGACAGCTTCTTCTAGCGTTGTATAAAGTGTATCATCAATAGCTGCTTCATAATTTAGCGTTGCTCCAAAAGCAATACTAGGTAATGCCAACAATAAAAATGTAAATAACAATTTCTTAAATCTTTTCATCTTTTTCTCCTTTTTCAATTCTAATTAATTGTATTTAATTAAAACAATTATATTCTATAAATATAAATAATTTTATTTATTTAATACACAAGATATTTTATTTATGTTATACTATTTATAGTACAGGAGTTTGATAATATGAAAAAATCTAAATTATTGTTTATAAGTATAATTTTATTATTAATATTTATAATAGCTATATTATTTATCTTGAATTTTGTTAAAGCTAAGCAAAAATATAGTAATTTGAAAAAAGTCGCACCTTATTTATACGAGATAACATATAATGATTATACTAAAGATGATGCTTTAGAAACTATAAACGATCAAGAAGCATTTGGTTGTTCATCTGTTAGAAATGGTAATTTCTATGGCCGTAATTTTGACTATATATTTAATGATGTGCCAGAGTTTATAGTGAAAGTAAAAGCCACAAAAACAAGACATGCTTCAATAGGAGTAGCTAATCATATGGGATTAAGAGAAAGTAAAATTGATAGTGGAGAATATGACAAACAATTAGAACTAATTCCTAATGCAACACTAGATGGTATTAATGATAGTGGTGTTATATGTTCTATTAATGTAGTTCCTTTAGAAGATGTAGAACCTGTAACTGGAACAAATCCAAATGGTGAAAATCTTCATATGTTATTTATTCCTAGATTTGTATTAGATAATGCATCAAGTGCAGATGAAGCTATAGAATTATTGAAGAGTAAAAATATATATGGAGATTTAAAAGGAAAGTATTATTTACATGCAATGATTGCAGATGAAAATAAAACTTATATAGTAGAGTTTATTAATAATAAGGTTGTAGCAAAAGAAAAAAAAGGCAATGAACAAATAATGACAAATTATTATAATAATATTGAAGATTATACAGAACATTCTTCTGGTATTGAAAGATATAATATATTAAAAAATTATTATGATGAAGCATCTACATTTGATGGTATGTGGAACTTGTTAAAACGAGTAAGATTTTCAAATGTATATAGATATGATAATAAACAAGAATTTTATTCTGAAATGGCTACTCAATCTTTAATTAAAAATCAAAATTCTAATGAGTGGAAAAATATGTTAAATCAACTAAATCAGATAAAAAATAATTATTGGATTACTATTGCAGATAATTTAAGAAGTCAAGATAATATACTTTTTTGGCATACTACACATAATTCTACATATGATATAAAAAATAGGAAGTTAAGAATAACTATTCAAGAAGATTATAATAATTATTATGAATATTATTTGAAAGACGTAAAATAAAAAAATTAAAAAAACTCATTTATATAAAAAACAAATGAGTTTTTTTGATATTACTTTTATTTAATAGATTGCGTGTGCATGATTTTTAATGTTTTAATAAAACTATAGTTTGCTTAGTAAATTTGTGATATAATATTTAACAAAGTCTTAAAAAATATAAAACTTTGTATGGGGGATTAGTATATGAATAAATATTATGAAAGTTTAAATGATGAAGTAAAAGAGTATTTTAGTATTTTATCAGAAGAATTTCCAGAATGGTTATTAGAATATATTGATACACCAGAGATGGAGCGTATAAGTAAAATTAGTATGAGTTGTGGAACAGATTATTCAAAATGTTTTAATGTAAGATATTGGTATTCTAATTTAGATCACAGTGTTGGAGTTGCTCTTATTATATGGAATTTCACACACGACAAAAAACAAACATTAGCGGGTTTATTTCATGATATTGCAACACCAGTATTTAAACATTGTATAGATTTTATGAATGGGGATTCGGAAAATCAAGAATCTACTGAAGAAAGAACCTCTGATATTATTAAAAACTCAAAAAGAATTATGAGTTTGTTAAAAAGAGATGGAATAAAACTAGAGGAAGTTAGTGATTATAAAATTTATCCTATTGCTGATAATGATACACCAAAACTCTCAGCAGATAGATTTGAATATACATTTTCAAGTGGATTAACCTTTTTTAGAGTTTGGGAACTAGATAGAATTAGAAAAATTTATAATAATATTATAGTAGATAAAAATGAAACCGGAGTTATAGAGCTTACTTTTAAGGATAAATCTGTTTGTGAAGAATATATAGATACTATTTCAAAATTATGGCCTGAATGGGTAAGTGATAAAGATAGAACAGTAATGCAATTTTTAGCGGATATATGTAAGTCAATGAGTAATGCTGGATTTTTAAATGTTGAAGAGTTATATACTCTTTCAGAACAAGAAGTAATTAATAAAATTTTAAATTGTGAAGATAAATATTTATCAACTTGTTTTAAATTATTTCAAAAAACGGATACTGTTTATAAAAGTTTAGTGCCAATTAATGAAAAATATTGTGTTAATGTTAAATCCAAAACCAGGTATGTTGTACCACTGGTTAAAACTAACTTGGGAACTTTTAGAATAAATAAAATATCTGATAAAGCAAATAAAAAAATAGATAAATTTTTAAATTTACCAAAAGGTGGATATTATACATACTTTGATTTTCCATTTGAGCCATATGAAACAAGTCTTTCAAAAAGACTTGTTAAAAAATATAATTAATTGTTAGTTTTTAAATAGTTTATAAATGTTTTACTAGCAAATGTTAATGAAACATATTTGTTGGTTGCCAAATATATATTTATATTTGGTATTTTTTTGTTTATTTTTAATTCTTTTAAGTTTTTATAGTTTCGTTTAGCTAAATCTATTATACTAAAACCAACCCCTAAACCAATATTAACAAATTCTGTAATTAAATCTTGACTTACAACTTCCATTTTAGGAGTTAATTTAACATTATTGTTTAGAGCGATATAATCTAATAGTTTTCTGCTATTTGCTTCTTCTTTTTGTAAAATAAGAGGAATACTATTTAAATCTTCAAAACTATTAACACTATCATAATAAAATTCTGGGTTATAAATAAAACCTTGGGGTAGTTCTTTTATTTTTTCTAGATTTAAATTGGTTTCTTTAATATTACTTTCATTAAAAATAACAAAATCTAATTTACCTAGTTTTAAATCATTTATTAAATTACTAGTTAAATCATTTATTATATTAATATTTATGTTTGGATAATCTAGATGAAATTTTTTTAAAGAATCTATTAAAACTAGTTTAGTTAATGTAGTAGAACAACCTATTTTAATTTCACCTTTAGATAAATCTTTAAATGAAGTAAATTCATTTTCTGCATTATTAATAAGTTCTAGTGCTCCTTTAACATATTCATAAAACATTTTCCCTTCCATAGTTAGTTCCATACCTTTATTACTTCTTAAAAATAGGGTACCACCTAATTGATCCTCTAATTTTTTTATTGACTGAGAAATAGCTGGTTGAGATATATGTAATTCCTCACTTGCTTTTGTCATGTGTTTATGCTTAGCAACTGTGTAAAAAACTCTATATAATTCTAAATCTATATTCATTATAAGTTCTCCTTATCGATATTATAACACAAATATATTTTGCTTATCAATATATTTATAATAAAATTAAAGTGAAAGGAAGGAATAATACTATGAATTTAGAAAGATTAAAAGAAGAATTTGTAAAATTAAAGAAAGAGGAATTAGAATATATTGATAATGTATATAAAACTAGCAGTAATAAAATATTATCAGAATATGAAAAATTAGAAATATATAGAACTTTAAATAACTACACAGTTAAATTAGACGAAATGTTAAAAAGGCTTCGAAAAGAAATATTTGAAAATGAAAAAGAACTTTTAGAAAATCCTTATAGCGTAATAATTGAATTTGATATAAATACAAATTGTTTATCTTGTTTTGATGAATACAATAAAGGACGAATATTAGATGAATTAAAAATAGATAAAAAAACTTTGAAATTCAAATTAAACATTCGTAGTATAATATGGGGAGAATATTGGGGAATAGACTGCGATGAAATTTTAGTTAATCAAAGATTAATAGACAATACAATATATATTTTTGATTGTTATTATGATTCATCTGAAGATTGTTTAGGGCCTTGTTTTGGTAATCCTGAAGATTATATTTATGGAATTTATGTAGATATACGTGATAAATATGATAGCCATAGTGAAGAGATTCCTAAAAAGAAAATAAATGATTTTGAAAAAGATAAGGTTATTATTTATTCCCAAAAATATATATCTTCTTATGAAGTTAAACAAATATTTGAAGAAGAATTATTAAATGATAAAAATAATTCATTAAATGATTGTGTTATAGAAACCCAAAATAGAATTGATGCGTTAAATTATATTAGGAGTCCAGAATATAAAGAAAAAATATTATTAGAAAAAATAAATAATTTATATAGCAAAGTTAAAGGTGAAAAAATAACTGATAAATTATTATATAATGGGAATTTTATTAGTTTAATAAAAGAAGTTTATAAACTTCCTAATAATGAAATTGTAGAAAAAGAAAAAGTTATTAAAAATAAGGGTAAAAATGCTGTAATAGTAATTGCTAAAACAAAAGATCAAGAATATATAATTACATTCCAAAATAGAATTGAAGATAAATTAATTGCAGAGTTTCCATCTGGGTATATTGAATCAAATGAGGATGTATTAAAAACAGCCAAAAGAGAATTAAATGAGGAAACTGGCTATTCTACTGATGATTTATTTATAGTTGATGAAGTATATACATCACCTGGAATTGATAATTCAATAACATATATAGTTTTTGCTAACAATTGTAAAAAGATTTGCGAAGTATCACAAAATAACAGTGAATTTTTAGAATTTAGCTTATTTAATGATAATGAATTAGATTACTTGATCACAAAAAAAATAATGAATGGTTCAATAAATAAATTAGCTTATTATAATTTGAAATGTAATATTGAAAATAATAGATTGAAAGTAAAAAAATTAGAACTTTAAAAAATTAGAAGGAAGGAGTTTATATGTTTGAAAATTTAAATATTGTTGTAGGAATTACTGGAGGAATTGGTGCTTATAAATCTTGTGATATTGTTTACATTAAGCAAGGTGAATAATACTATAAATAAGTTAAATAATACATATACTATCGAAGAGTTAAATAAGTTTGCAAAAACAAATAGAATAGAACTTACATATTATTATGGTTATATTGTAGGTTTTGATAAAACAAATATACATGCTATTAGTATACAAAGATAATATTTAGTAAGTATGGTTATAATTTATTAGTATTACATTATGATGACTATCATATGAATTATAATTTGTTTATTATAGTTGGTGAAAATGAATTATTTACGATTACTTCTATGAAGAAACGTGTTAGAGAATATTTTAGTGTTATATATAAAATGAGTCTCAAATAGACCTACAAATAATAATACAAAAAATATTATTTTAACACAAAAAAACTAGAACAAAAAGTACTAGAAAAATTTCGAATGTAGTGATAGATGGATATAGTTTAAAGTATCAATAATCCTTGTAAAGTAAAACGTTTATGGTTATATTAAATATTGATGATACTGTTTTTAATACTATAATTTAATATATAAAAAAAACATATACTATTGATATATGAATATATGTTTGGTATAATATGTATGGAACATTTAATAGTTGGGTGATTGCCAAATTCCATAAAAGGAAGGAGGCGATATTATGTTTAAGAAAGATTTATTAATCTTTTCATTAATCATACTTATCTTCCTACTAGTATTATTACTATTTATAGTTTTGATATGAAAAGAAAATCACCTAACTCAGCATTGAATTAGGTGATACCAAAGATTATTGGCAACACTCAACACTGCAATATTGAATGTTCCTTTTTTTATTATATGCAAGTTTCCTTGATATATTTAATATAACATAAATTTCTTCTTTTTTCAATCATTTTATATTATTATATGTAGGTAGTATTATTTGAAGTTGACATTTAAATAACTATTTAATCTTTTGTTACTATTCACAGCCAAATTTGTAAAATCTAAAATCCCCACATTAATATATAAAATGTTGTTATTTCAATTACTATTATCGTAAAATGGCTATAAAATTAACAATAGATCCCCACATTAAAAAAAACAATTTTTTATGAAAAATCTATAAAATCTATGAAAAGCCTTATAAATATTGAATTTTTTGATAATTTATTGAAAACGGCTGTGAATAGTAACAATCTTTTTTATATAATTTTCTAAATCTTTTATCTCAATAGAGTTTGATAGATTATTTATATATAATATTTTAAAATAATTGAATACTAGAAAAGTTATTCACTTAATAATAACTCTATGTGGTTCAATATAAGATAGATTAGTATGTTCTATATTTCTAATATTTCCATTAATTATCTTTGGTTTAGTATTATAAAAAACAAAGATAAATTCAATTTTCTTTCTTAATGATTTTTCTAATGATAGTCATCTATAATAATATTTACCATAGTTCCATCCTTTCTTTATAAAGTAGGGTAGTTTTTGTTTTCTTCCAAGCTGATAACATAGGAGTTCGAAACACAAAAAAAACTAACCCAAATGAGTTAGTTGTATTAAAAAGGCTCGAAAAGCTCGAGCGTATTTACTTATGGAGCGACTGGGGGAAGTTATCCAAACCCCTTTCATGTTATATATAAATAAAATAAAGGGCTTTAATAGTTTAAAGCCCAAAAAATTAGTTTATTTTTAAGGCATATTTATAAAATAGTAGTTAATAAATAAAGAAAAAATTAAAAAAAAATATATTTAAATTATTTGGTTTTACTCAAATTAAATGAATTTCATTTAGTTTGACAATAAATCTACAACAAAACCACAAAACATTTAATGGAAATCTCACATTAGATAAAAATTATTCACATAAAATCCTATATTTAATTAAGAAGCATATAAAAATATGCTATAATTAGTATGAGGTGTGAAGATGCTATTGAACGAAGAATTACAACTGTATATTGAGAAAAATATTTTTTCTATTTATAAAAATAATGATTTAGGGCATAATTTAGATCATATTAAATATGTCATTAAGAGAAGTTTTAATTTTGCTAAGGAAACTGATGGCATTAATTATAATATGGTTTATGCGATAGCCGCTTATCATGATATTGGACATTATATAGATGCAAAAAATCATGAAAAAGTGTCTGCTGAAATGCTACTCGCTGATAAGAATTTAAAAATATTTTTTACTAATGATGAAATTAAAATTATGTCAGAAGCAGTATATGATCATAGAGCAAGTTTAGAAGGAGAGCCAAGAAGTATTTATGGAAAGATAGTTTCTTCTGCTGATAGAAATACATTAGTAGATGTCCCACTTAAAAGAACTTATGCTTATAGAGTTAAACATAATTCAAATGATACTCTTGATGAAATAATTGAAGAATCAAGACAACATATTATAAATAAATTTGGTAAAAAAGGATATGCAACCGAAAAAATGTACTTTGAAGATTTAGATTATAAAAAATTTTTAGAAGATATTGCAGTATTAGCAGAAAATAAAGAAGAATTTAGGAGAAGATTTATGGAAGTAAATGGATTAAACAATAAATTAAAGTTAACTTTTGATGAAGTAAAAAGACATAATCCAAATATGTCATTAGATGAGATATTATATGCAGTGTATGATCAAGTCAAAGATGATTATAATAAGTCATTTGATGTATTAAGAAATGTGATATTAGAAGAAAATGGTATTGATGAATTAGAATATTATACAAAAAATGTTAGACAAGACTTAAAGGATTATATTACTGAACATATATTTCCTGAATATGATAAAAATGATGGTGGTCATAATATTGCTCACATTTTAGAAGTTATTAGAAGAAGTTTTGCTTTAAATGACACTTTTAAATTAGGGTTAGATGATAATATGATGTATGCTATTGCATCTTGTCATGATTGGGGAAAATATGAAGATCATGCTACGCATCACATAATTGCAGCTAGAAATTTTATGAATGATAAAGGTATGAAACAATTTTTTAATGATGAAGAAATGAAAACAATCAAAGAAGCAATAGAAGATCATCGTTCTTCAAAAGAAGATGAGCCAAGAAGTGTATATGGAAAACTTATTTCTTCAGCAGATAGAAATACTAGAATTGAAATAGTATTTATAAGAAGTTTCTTTGTAGCTCATGAGAGAATGCCTGAAACTAATATAGAAGAATATTTAGATTATACAATAAAAAGATTATCCCAAAAATATGATGAGCAAAATCCAGAAAATATGTTTTACGAAGATCAAACTTATAAAGTGTTTATACAAGATATGAGAGAACTTTTAAAACATGAAGAAGAATTCAAAAATAGATATTGTGAAGTAAATCATATTATATCTAGAGATAATAGAGTCTGTGATGAAAAAGGAGAACAGGCATATATAAAAGTTTTAAAAAAATAATAGTAAAAAAACTCATAATTTAAAATTAATTATGGGTTTTTATTATAATTTCAATAATTTGCTGGATATTCTTAAAAATATGCGGTATTGTTTGTATGAAGTGAGGTGACTAACTATAATTAAGTTAAATAAGATACACTTTAATACATATACTATCGAAGAGTTAAATAAGTTTGCAAAAACAAATAGAATAGAACTTACATATTATTATGGTTATATTGTAGGTTTTGATAAAACAAATATACATGCTATTAGTATACAAAGATAATATTTAGTAAGTATGGTTATAATTTATTAGTATTACATTATGATGACTATCATATGAATTATAATTTGTTTATTATAGTTGGTGAAAATGAATTATTTACGATTACTTCTATGAAGAAACGTGTTAGAGAATATTTTAGTGTTATATATAAAATGAGTCTCAAATAAACCTACAAATAATAATACAAAAAATATTATTTTAACATAAAAAAACTAGTACAAAAAGTACTAGAAAATTCTCAAATGGAGCGGGTGATGGGAATCTGACCCAATTATAAATAATCTAGAAAGGAATTAATGTATTTCAAATCTAAAACTTTTAAAAATAATACTTTTGTATTATATGATGAAAATGATGAAGTTATATGCTATTTAGATAATTTTAATGAAGTTTGTAATTATCTAAATTATAAACTTAGTGATTTAGTACATGAATATAATAGAAGAAATACTTATATTATTAATGTTAAAATTGATAATAAAAAATATAAATTAGCAACTTTTCGCTAATTTTTTTTTAAATTTTACGGAGATAAAATTTTTCCGTGTTATTATTAAATAAAGAGAGGAGGGTAAAAAATGGAAGCAAAAAAAATTATTGCTACATTAGAAACTCGTACAAGTAAATCTGGTAATGAATATCAAGTTGTCGTAATTAAACTTACAGACACTTATGAAAAGCTTGTTTTTCTTGATAAAGCCGAACTTGAACTTTTGAATGTTTCTTCTGAATCTCATTTTTATTAATGAAAGGAGGGTTGGCTATGTTTTTAACAATGGCCGATGATATGAGTGCAATTACAACATCAGCAACATCAGTATTAACTTGGTTAATATCTGCTGCTAGTACTATCTATGATTTTCTAATTTCTAATCCATTAGCATTATTATACATAGGTATTAGTTTAGCATTCGTTGGATTCTCAGTACTACGTAGAGTAATCCACAGATAGCAGGCTCAATATCCTGCTATTTTTATTTAGGAGATGATACAATGATTTATTTTTTATTAGGTTTATCTTTATCTTTTAATTTAATTTTAATTTTATTTTTAATATTTTATTATAAAATAAAATTCTCTAATCAAAAAAAATTAAATGATATGGTTGATAAGACATTCTTTAGTGATAAAAATCAAGAATTTGATAATTTTTTATTTAGAAAGTAGGTTAATTATGAATATTTTAAAATATGAAAGGAAATTACATGTTTATATTAAATATATATTTCATTTAATTTTTTTTGTAGTTGGTTTTATTGCTGGTTTTACTTTAAATAAAGCTAGTGCCTCAACTTATACATACAGTTATACTAATTATCCACAATTAAGATATAACTCTAATTTTCAAAAACCTACTTCTTCAAATTATAATGATTATAATACTATTAATTCTCTTTTTAATTATATTAACACACAATTAAATTTAAATTTTGATTACACAAATATTGAAGATTTTGTTTCTTTATTTAAAACAAGCCATAATTCTGGTACTGATTATAACGCTCAATATTTTTTTTCTAATTATTTAAGTGGCAACAATTGGATTACTTATCCTACTAGTATTTTTAATTTCTATGTTGCCCCAAATTATAGAGGTAATTTTTTATATTTAGATTTTAATTCTGTTGGTGTTAATGTTACTTATTATACAAATACTGTTGGCGACGGTTATGGTCCCGTAATATTTCATAATATTTCTGATTATTATAAACTCAGTGCCAACACACCTTTCCCTGCTATTAGTAGGCAATATTATGATAAAAAATTAAATTTTCATAAATTTTATGATACCTTATTTGATAGTAATCAAAATTTTAAACAGGTATGTGTTAATAAAAATGACACTTTTAGTATAACAGCAAAAGGAGTTCAATCAATTGACCCTTCTACTAATTCTCCTTTTTATCATAATTATGATTTTATATGGTTTAAAAATAAAGTTACTGGATTGTCTACTTATCGCTATAATTCTGCCGTTATTGATAAAGTTCAAATATTTGATGAAGACCCTAATTCATTTAATGGCTGGTGGTATTATTTAAATGATGCTGAAGAAATAACTAAATTTTTTGATAGGACTAATCCAGGTGCATTTTTAACTATGAAAAATTATCCTTATTTAGATATTAATAATAGAAATGGATATTTTAATTATACTTTTTATCCTTTTGAGATGGCTTTTTCTAACTCTTCTTATTTTTATCCTATTTTTTGGTTTAGAGATTTAAAAATTGAAACTCCTACTGACCATTATTCACCAATAACATCAGATTACTTATCTACTTCTTATATATGTTTTTATATTAATAAGGAATATGATGTTAATATATTGAAACATAATTCTTTTGGCGATGTTTACGGGACAGTTGAAGTTTTAGATGGTGTTATTCTTGACGACCAAACGCATAAAAATGAGTTTTCTGTTTCAACTCCATCTGGTTCTATTACTAATATAGATAATTTTATTACTTATATTAGAAATACTATAATTTTTATAAATCAAAATATCACTTCACTTTATTTGGCTTTGCCTACACCTATTAGAATGTTTATTTTATTTGCTTTAACTATTTTTGTTATTATTTTAATATTAAGGTTGGTGATTAAATAATGGATTTTTTAAACTCTATTGCTGATTTAATTTCGGTATTAAATCAAGGTATATCTTCTTTTGTTAAATTTATAATTGATTTACCTTCATTATTTTATAATTTAATTGATTTAATACCGTCCCCTTTTGATATTGTTATTTTATCTTTTATATCATTTTTACTTATAGTTTTAATTTTTAAGGTGGTGCGTTTGATTGTTGGTTAATGTATTTAATTTTTGGATTAATATAATTTCAAGATGTTTTTCTTGGATTTTTGACTTAAAAATAAACGAAAATCCTGATATTTCATTAGGAATGTTCTTATTAGGCTTTTTTACACTAGCTTTAATATTATATTTTCTTTTAAATTTTAGCGATTTTTCTTTTGGTGGCTCTAGTAAGAAAGGAGACGAATAAAAAATGGATATTTCATTTTATAATATGTCAGTTAGAATATTAGGTGAGTTACCTATTACCTTAACTTGGCTTTATGATTTAACTACTTTGTTTTTAGTTATTACTACATTTTGCGTTTTTATAATACCAATTAGCATTATATTTAAAAAGGTTGTGAGATAATGAATATAAATAATATACCATTTTACATATATTGGAATACTTATCTTGAATTTTTACAAACAAATTTTGGATTTTTAAATTTAACCGATGATATTAAATTTATAGGATTTATAATATTAAATTTAGCATTTATATTTATATTATTTATTGTTTTAAAAATTGTAAAATTTGTTGTCTTATTAGGTAAAAACTTAATTTTTAGATAGAGTCAATAAGCAATTGGAATAAATGCAACTTGTTGCTTTTATGCCGAGAAAATTATTGACGCTAATATTTAATTATAATGGTTTTGTATTAAAATGATAATACTTTATCATTTTAATGTTACTAACCAAAAGGAGAAATTTTTATGAAATTTATAATTTTTTTAGGAAGTTGTTTTTTTCTTTGGATTTTCATCGGAAATTTGCGTTCACATAAATCAAATAGATTTGATATGTATATTGGTGTACCTGGAAGTGGAAAAACAACTTTCGCCGCTTATTTAGCTAAGAAAAGATTTAAAAAGGGTAAAAAAAATAAAAAATTTGGAGTTGTTCTTTCTAACGTACCTATAAAAGGTAGTTATAAAGTTGTTAAAAGTGATATTGGCACTTATATGATTAAAGATTGTTTATTAATAATGGACGAGGCTGGAATTGATTATAATAATAGAAATTTTAAATCTTTTAGTCACGATGAAACTTATTTTTATAAATTTCATAGACACTATAATGTAGATATTGCCATGTTTTCTCAAGATTTTGATATTGATTTAAAACTTCGTAAATTAGCTACCCGAATATTTATAGTTAATAAATCAATATTTCCTGGTTTTGTTAAGAGAAAACAGGTTTCTAAAAAAATAGGAATTGATTCAATTAGTAAGCAACTTATAGATCAATATCAATTCGTTATTTTTGGTACTAAATATATTTATTGCCCTAAATTGTGGAAATTATTTGACAGCTATTCTTATAAAGAATTACCATCAAAAGAATTTCAAAAATATTGATAGTGTGGCATTTATGCCACCTATCAATACATCATTTTTTGGGGGGTTACTACGACACCCCCCAATGGGTGCATTGTGAATTGTGACAATCGAAAGGAGTTTTTTATGAAAAAAGGTCGTATTTGGGCTAGTGTAGGATATCCCGAAAGTCTTCCTACTGATTGGCTTGATAAACTTCAAGACACCGGCTTACAGATAGCTGTAAGTCCATTACATGATAATGATATTAATCCAGATGGCACTGAAAAAAAATCGCATTATCATATTATATTTAATTATGACGGACCAACTACTTATAATCATGTTAAAGAATTTTGTGATAGTCTTAATATGACAATACCTATTAAACTTGAAAGCTTGCGAGGTATGTATAGATATCATATACATTTAGATAATCCTGAAAAATATCAATATGATGATAGGGATAGGATTTTAATTAATGGATTTGATACTAATCAAGTTAATGAATTAACTCGTACTGAAATAGATAAATATAAAAAAGAAATACAACAATTTATAATTGCAAATAATATATTAGAATACTCTGATTTACTTATAATTTTATTAGAAAATGATTTAAATCAGATGTGGAGTGTTGCTGCTAGTCATACAATATTTTTTAATACTTTTATTACAAGTATTAGACATAAAATAAAAGATATTGAATTAGGTGAAATAACAAAATAAAAAAGACCATTAGTCCTAATTATTTTGAGCAAGATGATATAATAGCAAAAATAATAATAATTATTATTGCTAATAGTATTTTTCCAATAACTCTTCCAAATATTTTTTTAATTTCTTCCAAAATCGTATTCATTATTATTTCCTTTCTATATTTTATTGTTTTTTATTTTAATATTATGTTATAATCAACTTAGGTGGTGATTTGACAAAAAATAATTTTTAGTTATAATATTCGCCCGGAGGCGATAAAATGAGCTTTGAAGAAGCTTACAATAATTATTTAGAATATGCTTCAAGTCGGCATAAAAAACAAGGGTTTGAAACAATAGTTAAAAATTTTAATTTGCATATTTTACCTTATTTTAAAAATAGAAAATTAAATTCTATTACTAAACTTGATATTATTAACTGGCAAAATAATATCTTACAATTTAATTTTAGTAATAATTTTAATAAAAATTTATATTATGAATTTAGTGCATTTTTTAGATATTGTAAATATTGTGATTTTGTAAATGAAAATATTGTTTTGCAAGTTCCTAAATTTAAAAAGAAAATTGAAAATAAAAAACATAATATTTATACTTTAAATGAGTTCTTGAAATTTAGGAATAATTTAGATAATTATATTATTAAACAATATTTTAATTTTATGTTTTTTTATGGTACTAGACCTAGTGAGGCTATGGCTTTACGATTTAGTGATTTAGAAAACAATTTAGTACATATAAATCATAGTATTCAAAGAAAAGGAAGAAGAGAACTTGACACTCCAAAAAATCAATCTAGTATTAGAACTATTAAAATTAGTTTACTAACTCTTTTTAGGTTTAAAATATTAAAAAATATGTATATAAATAAATATGGCTATTGTTTTGATTATTATATTTTTGGTGGAGTAAAGCCATTATCACCAACAACCATTGATAGATATAAATTAAAAGCTTGTAATAAAGCAAATTTAAAACCAATAACTCAACATGAATTTAGACATAGCTATGCAACACGCATGATACATAAAAAAACTCCAATTGATGTTGTTTCTAAGTCAATGGGACATAGTACTGTATCTATGACTGTAGATGTATATTTGCATTAAAAAGAGTATCTCTGGCATTGACACTCTTTTCAAATCTTTAATGGAGCGGGTGATGGGAATCGGACCCACGTTATCAGCTTGGAAGGCTGGAGTTCTACCATTGAACTACACCCGCAATTCGTAGACAATTAAAATTATATAGTATATATATTCTTTTGTCAATACTTAAATTATAAAAATACTGAAAAAATCAAAAAAAGAAGCTATTTTGCTTCTACTATTAATTTTATAGCTGTTCTTTCATCACCATCAATTACAATATCTGTGAAAGCTGGTATACATACTAAGTTTTTCCCACTAGGAGCAACAAACCCTCTTGCTATAGCAATTGCTTTAATAGCTTGATTTAATGCTCCAGCACCTATTGCTTGTATTTCTACACTTCCTTTTTCTCTAAATACATTAGCTAGTGCTCCAGCTACTGAATTAGGGTTTGACTTAGTTCCTACTTTAAGTGTTTCCATATTTATTTCATCCTTTCTATATTAAAATTATATTCAAGAAAAAAATAAAAATTCATATTTGCAATTTTATTTCAAATATAATATAATAACTATGTGATTTGTATGGATGATGAATTGAAAAGAGCAATAATATTAGAAAATTATCAAAATCCTGTTAACAGGGGATTAGTTAATGATAATACTTATTGTAAAATAAATACTAATAGTAAAAGTTGTATAGATCAAATAGATCTTGAAATAAAATTAGTAAATGGTAAAATAGAGGATATACATTTTGATGGTGAAGCTTGTGCAATATGTACTAGTTCTACTTCAATAATGATAAAAAAATTAATTGGAACAACATTGAATGATGCAATAGAGATAATTAATAATTTTAATAATATGATTGATGAAAAGGAATATAATAAAGATTTATTGGGTGAAGCTTTTGTATATAATGGTATATCAAAACAACCTAATAGGAAAAATTGTGCGACATTAACTTGGAATGGTATAAAAGATTTTTTGGAGGTAAGTGATATAAATGAAAGAAAATAGGTTTGAAATTGTTTGCATATACATATGTCCTTTCATTTTTGTAAATGAAATAAATGTTTTACCTAATTTTTCAGATTATCCAGTTAGAAATTGTGTTATTGATAAAGAAAAAAATATTGTAATTGATATAGAAACAGAGCAACAATATGATTTTTTGCCAACTGTTAGTAGACTTTTTGTTTTAACTAAATTTAAAGATAAAATAAAAGATGGTAAAAGAGTGGGAGTAAAAGGAATGCCTTCCAAAACTTTCACACTAGATGAAATAGAAAAATCAAAAAAAATAATAAAAAGGCTCCAAAATGGCGAAAAATTTATAGATGGAAATTTAATAAGTAATGAAGATTATTTAAAATTAATTAGTAAAGAGGAAATAGAAGATAATGTTAAGCAAAAAAAACTAAAATAGTTAATTTTGCTTTTTATTTTTTTTAATATTTAGTATAATGTAGTTAGGTGAATTTTATGCATAAGGGTATTGATAGACAAAAAATTATTGAAATATCAAAAATTAAGAAAGAGCCAAAATGGATGTTAGATTTTAGATTAAAATCCTATGAAAAATTCAAAGAATTACCTAATCCATCTTTTGGGCCAGAATTAAAGATTAATTTTGATGATATAACATATTATAAAAAAGTGGGTGAGTCATCTAAAAGTTGGGATGATGTTCCACAAGATATAAAAAACACATTTGATAAGCTTGGAATAATAGAAGCAGAACAAAAATATTTAGCTGGTGTAGGTGCTCAAGTAGAAAGTGAATCTATATATCATAATATGTTAAAAGAATTGCTAGATAAAAATGTTATTTTTTGTGATACAGATACAGCTTTAAAAAGATATCCTAAAATATTTAAAAAATATTTTAATAAATTAGTTAGTTATGATGAAAATAAATATACTGCTTTAAATGGAGCTGTATGGAGTGGTGGAACATTTATATATATACCTCCTAATACAAAATTGGATAGACCACTTCAAAGTTATTTTAGAATAAATAGTGTAAATATGGGACAATTTGAAAGAACAATTATTATTGTTGATGATAATTCACAGTTGCATTATATGGAAGGTTGTACAGCCCCTATATATTCTTCTGATTCGCTGCATGCAGCTGTAGTTGAAATTTATGTTGGTAAGAACTCTAAATGTAGATACACTACTATTCAAAATTGGTCTAATAATGTTTATAATTTAGTAACAAAAAGGGCAATAGTAGAAGATTCTGGATTAATGGAGTGGATTGATGGGAATATTGGCTCTAAAATCAATATGAAGTATCCATCTTGTATATTAAATGGTAAATATTCTAAAGGCAGGTGTATATCAATAGCTGTTGCTGCGAAAGATCAAATACAAGATGCTGGAGCTCGTATGATACATCTTGCTCCAAATACAACAAGCGAAATAATAAGTAAATCAATAGCTTTAAATGGTGGCGATGCTACTTATAGAGGTAAAGTGAAGATTAGTAAGGATGCAATTAATTCTAAAAGTACAGTTAAATGTGATACTATAATAATAGATGAAATATCTAGAAGTGATACCATACCCATAAATGAGGTTTGTAATGATTCTTCAAATATCAATCACGAGGCAACAGTATCAAAAATAAGCAAGGAAAAACTATTTTATCTTATGAGTAGGGGACTTACTTTAGAAAAAGCGAAAGAGTTGTTAATAATGGGATTTATTGATAGATTTAGAGAAGAGCTTCCAATGGAGTATGCAGTTGAATTAAATGCGCTTTTAAAAAATTATTTTTAATGGAGTACAAATTATCAAATTTGTATTTTTTTTTATAAAATATTAAATTTAAATAATTGCAATATATAATTTTAAGTATTTAGGTTTTATATTGTAAAAAAGAAAAAATATATATTTTTTAAAATCTATATATCAATTTCATACTTTTGCTAATGTATGTTTGATATGATATTCTTTAACTGAAAGGAGGGAAATTGTGCTTAATCAAGCAGTTTTGGTTGGAAGAATTGTTCAAGAGCCTGAATTAAAAAAAACGGATAAAGGTAAGCTAGCAAACATAACTTTAGCAGTCCCAAGATCATTTAAAAATATGAATGGTGAATACGATACTGACTTTATTTCTTGTGTTCTTTGGAAAGGAGTTGCAGAAAGTACAGTTGAATATTGCAAGAAAGGTGATCTTGTTGGCATTAAAGGAAGAATTCAAACAAGCGTATATGAAAATGCTGAAGGAAATAAAAAATATACAACAGAAGTGATAGCAGAAAAAGTTACATTTTTATCTAGTAAGAAAGCAGAATAATATCTGCTTTTAATAGTTGAGGTGATTATGAATAAATTAGATACAATAAAAAATATATTTGAAGGCTATGAAATAAGAAGTATATGGGATAGTGAAAAAGAAGATTATTATTTTAGTGTTGTTGACGTAATATATGCATTAACTGATAGTGCAATACCAAAAAGATATTGGACTGATTTAAAAAGGAAACTTATTGATGAAGGAAGTCAACTGTACGAAAATATCGTACGTTTGAAAATGAAAGCTCAAGATGGAAAACTACGCGAAACTGACACACTAGATACAAAAGGAATATTTAGACTAATAGAATCGGTTCCAAGCCCTAAAGCTGAACCATTTAAACTATGGTTAGCTAAATTAGGACATCAAAAGATAGATGAAGTATTTGATCCATCAAAAGGTATAGACGAGATGATAAATTTTTATTTAGCTAAAGGTTATACATTTGAATGGATTGAACATAGAATTAAAGCTATTATAAATAGAAAAAATTAACACAAGTATGGCATGATAATGGAATCAAGGATAATGTTGAATTTGCTATACTTACAAATGAAATATATAAAGAATGGTCTGGAATGACTGCAAGTTGTTAGTGCTAATATAAAAATGTCGTTTTTCGCTTAAATAATTATGTCGTTTTTCCTACATTTTTATTTAATCATTTTCTTACATTTTTATATTAGCACTAACATATAATAAGTAAAAATAATAATTTAAACTATAAATATAATAAAAAATTGGAATAATTGCTAGAGAGAATATGAAATATTGTGATATAATTAACGTAGAGGTGAAAGCTATGTATTATCATGCATCCCAAGTTAAAGATATAAAAGAATTAGTTCCACACATTTCAAATCATAAAAAGCCCTTAATTTATTTTTCAGAAAAAAGAGAGAATGTTTTAGTATATTTAAGTAATGCAGTAGAAAAATTTTGCAAGGAAAACAATTTCAAATGGGACGAGGGGTGGAATAAATGGGCTTCATATGGATTTGATAAAGATGGAATTGAGCGTATTGAAGAATATTATCCAAATGCATTAGAGGAAACTTATAAAGGGGTAAGTGGATATATTTATAGCGTAGAAATAATAGAAAATATAAATAAACAAGAAGATATTCCTTTTGCATATACAACTTCTGATAGTGTAAAGGTTGATGGGTGCGAATATATAAAAGACGCTTATGAGGCTATTTTAGAAGAAGAAAAAAAAGGAAATATACGAATTGTTAGATATGTTGAATTTGTTAAAACAAAGAAAGAATGGTTATATAAAGTTATAAAAAGAGAATATAATGATCCAAATATAACTTTAGATTATAAATATTTTTTAGAAAATAAATTTAAAAATATTTTAAAATAATGTATTATCAAAAACCATTAATAGGTATTAAAGTTAGAATTCAAATAAGAGATGTAGAACTAGAAGATGAAACTCATAAAAGATATGTAGAAGTAATAGCGGAGAAAGTTACATTTTTATCTAGTAAGAAAGCAGATGAATAATCTGCTTTTAATGGCTAAGGTGGTTATGAATAATTATAATGGGATAGAAATATTGAAGTTTTTATGTTAAAATATGGATGTAATCGTTAAGTTTTATTTATTTATGAATATAGAATCGATTTTAAAAGGAGATATTATGATATTAGAGGAAAGAATTAGGCTAGGGAATACAGAATATTTATTTGGTGTTGAAGTTAAATATAATGATAATGGATTTTTAAAAAAGAGTGATGGTAGTTATTTTGACTGTGGAGATTTGGGGTATTTAGTTAAAAATGTTGAAAAGACGTATGAAGATGGTACATATTATAAAAATGTGGGTTTTATTAATGATATTGCCTTTATATATGACCGTTTTCCTTTCATAAGTTATATAAAGGATATTTATTATGATAAAGATGGTTATGTAACAAGTACGTGTATGATTGAAAAAAAAGAGATTGAAAAAGTAATAGATAAATATAATATAAAGATGGGGTTATTTGATGGTAAAGAAAGTGTATGCCCATTGTTATTTAAATAACAATATAAGAATTATTAATAAATATTGAAGATATAATTCAAATATGTATATATAAAATTTGAAAGGTAACAAGTATAATGAATTTTTATTATAATTAATATAGTGATGTTATGAAAATTATTAATATAAAAAGAAATATTAAATACTTAAAAGAGTATATTAAATTGTGTAGTTTAGAGTGGGGTACGCCTAAATCTATAATTGAAATGGAAAAATATGTGGAAGAAAAGTCTAAAAAAATATTAAACGGAGATAAAGTAATTAGTATACTTGGAATAGAAGAAGATGATAAGTTAGTTGGTTTTATATCATTGTTTAAATATGATGGCGATGAGAGAAGAGATTTAACACCTTGGTATGCTACCATGTATGTAAAAAAAGAATATAGGGGTAAAGGATATTCAAAAATACTAAATAATGCAATTTTAAAACAAGCAAAAGAATTAAATTATAAAAAAGTATATTTAAAAAGCAATTTAATAAACTATTATGAAAAATTTGGAGCTATTTATATTGAAACATTAAATGATGGCGAAAAATTATTTTATATAGATTGTATATAATAAAAATATTAAATATTTAAAGGAGGATATATGAATAGGATGAATAAAGAAGAACTACTTAAATTAATAAATACATTAAAAATAGATACTAATGAATTTGTTATATTATCATCAGGTGCATTAGTTTTAAGAGGTATTTATGAATCAGCTGGAGATTTAGATATTGCTGTTACAAAAAAAGGTTTAAAACAGTTAAATGATAATTATAATTTAAAGCGTAAGGAAAACGGCTGGTATACTGTAAATGATAAAGTAGAATGTATATTAGATGATATGGAATTAAAAAAAGAAAAATTTGGAGATTATTATTTGCAAGATATTAATAATTATTTAGATTATTTAAAATCAAGTACAAGAGAAAAGGATAAATTAAGGATCCCTTTAGTTGAAAACTATATAAAAAATAATTATATTGTTAAGTAGCGATACAATATAGTGGGTGATATTATGAAAAATAATGTTCAAAGATTAAAAAATATAATTTATAAATTTCCAATTACATATATTTGTTCTGTTTTTATAAGTGTTTTATATGTAATTTTATTTAATCATTTTAATAATACGTTTGATATTTTATTTAATTTTATCTTTCCATTTGGAATTACTACAT
>JAUNNO010000091.1 GCA_030531425.1 bacterium | reverse complement strand
AAGATCCTATTAAATTTATATGTGTATCACCTATTTTCACAAATAATGTATTAATAAGTGTAATGAATATACATATTGGAATAAATGCTTTAATTGAAGTTTTAAGTTCATTTATAGCTCCTTGTAAAATTATTAGAATTCCTATAAGTACTCCAAAAGTTATCATATAATATGGATTGTTAAAAATAAATGCAAATACCATAAGAATTAAGTAATAAATTATAAAAATAATAGGATTAATTCTAGTAACATTCATAGTATCAACTTAAATTTCAATCATTTATAATATACTTTATTTATTTAATAATTAATAAATTTAATGGATTTTTGTGTGTGTCAAAATGTGTGGGGTTATGCATCAATTTTAAAAAAGAGCATTTCGTTCATCCCATCGCTTTAATCTTAAACTAAACCTTTTTAATAAACCATCTAGGGTTTTATAATTGTTTTTTATATATTTTGGTAATACTTTTCCAAAGAATCCTTCAATGAGGTTGCTAGTGTTTTTTATTTTGTCATCATCGACAAATTGTGTGAGATTTTTGGAGTATGGTATTATTTTTTTCCATAATACCTTTTGTATTATTTCAGGGAAGTCTTTGGCTTTTGTAATTAGTTTATCAATAGTGTTATTGACTTCTGTTCTTGTATTTGAGTTGAATATTTCATTTAATTCTTTTTTATATTCGTTATATTCCTTAATTTTTTCTTCTGGTAGTTGATTTTCTGTGTTGTAGTCATCTATGTATTTGTTGATGTTTTGTTTTGAGTGGAATTCACAAAATTGATGTTTACATCCTAATTGGTTGATGGGTTTACGGTATTCTCTTTTTAAATCAGTTGTAATTGCTTTACATGGCTGGTTTCGTGTTGCTGATCTTAAGAATTCGTATATTTCTTTTTCTGATTCATTTTCTACTAATTTATATGATACAACAGTATTATATTCAGAATCAAAAAGAACTAATAAAAAGGAGTATTTATTCTTTAATTCATCTACTTTAACCCATAAACTGTCAAAAATATAATATCCACTATATTTTTTTAATTCAGACTTATATCCTTCATTATAACTTACTAAAATATCTTGAACTTCCTGGTGTGATATTTCAACATCCACTAATAGATTTAAGAGTTCTTGTATATCTCTAACAGAAATTCCTGCAGTAGAATAAAAATAGAACACAATATCTTTAACACTATTAGAAACAGTTGCGTATGGACGAACTATAGAACTAATATCAGCAGAAAAATCATTACCACAATGTTTACAAATATATCTTTTCACTCTTAGCTTATCAAAACCTGGGGTATCAATTATTAGGTCCCTATCATAATATCCATTTTCAATTATATGTTTAGAATCACAAGAAGGACAACAAACCTTAAACTGTTTAACACAAAGTTCTCCTTTCTTAATAAAAAAAGACAAATTATTTTCCATTGATTTTAACTTATCAAAATTAGATTCAGTAGAATAAGAGTAATTTAAATCTTCACCAAAATACAAATCCAACGTATTTTGGTTGTTAATAAAATCTTTACATTGATCAGTATACTTTTCTGATTTAACACCTTTTAAACAAGAATTCCCATCAGAAGTAACTTGATCATAATTATCATAGCAATCTTTATATGCATCTTCAAATAAACTAATATTAGGAGTAGTATTTTTGCTTTTCATAATAATATATTACTCCTTTTTACTATATAAACCTTTTTATTGCTTATTTTTTAAAGCACGCCCACAGGGGGCGATTATATAACATTCAACTCTTTTTTAACATTGAATTCTATGATAATACTTTAGCTTTTAAAATTCATACTGAAAAATATCCCCACACATTTTTACAGTGCCGATAAGCTTTTAGACAGTGTAGTTTTTGATTTAAGACTATATCATTATGTATAATATTTTATATACATGATATAAGTGATATAAAGGAGT
>JAUNNO010000042.1 GCA_030531425.1 bacterium | reverse complement strand
GATTTATGAAAAAATGACTTGTTTTTTTTTTTTTTGCGATAAAATAATAATGTAAGATAGAGGAGGTAAATATGAAGGAAAAAGGTTTTACATTGATAGAGCTCTTAGCAGTAATAGTAATACTAGCCATAATAGCTCTAATAGCAGTTCCAATAATAATAGATATTATTGAAGACTCAAAAAAAGAGGCGCTAAAAAGAAGTGCAGAAAATTATTTAAAAGCAGTAGAGTTAGCTATAACAAAAGAAAACTTAACTAAAGAGTTTAATCCAAAAAGTTGTACTATATCTAATAAAGAGACGACTTGCGATGGCAAAGAGTTAAAGTTAGAAGTAGATGGAGAACTACCAGATAGTGGAACAATAAAATTACAAGATGGAACAATTGTAAAAACTTCATTAACAAGACTAATATATAAAAATGGAACTTTAACATATGAGTCTGGCAAATTAATTATAGAAGAAGAAATTGAACCAATAACAGGAACCCCATTAACAAAATTACCAAGTGGGAAAGGAATAAGTGTAGACAATCAACTAGTATATTATGTACCAGAAGGATCAGATGAAGCCGTAGTTTCTGGATATAGAGGTGATGCTAATTATTATGATATAATGCTTCCATATTCTACTATGTCACAAACAAGTGGAGAAGTCGAGATAGCTCCTAAGGTAAAAATAGATGGTAAAGTATACAATGTAACAACAATTGCAGATTCGGCTTTTGTTTATAATACAGATATAACAAGTGTAATAATTCCATCAACTGTCAAGACTATATATTATTGGGCATTTCAAGATTGTACAAATTTAAGTAATGTAATAATTTCAAATGGAGTTACAACTATAGAAGGAGAAGCGTTTTCAGGATGCACAAGTTTAAGTAATATAACAATACCAGATAGTGTCACAAGCATAGGGTCAAATGCATTTGCTAATACTCCATGGTTAACGTTACAATCACAATCAGCTTCTAATGGTTTGGTGATAGTAGGCCCCGTGCTAATAAAAGCTATTAATGCAGTAGGAGATGTAGTAATTCCAAGTGGGGTAACAAATATAGATAGTCAAGCATTTGCAAGCAATACCAATATAACAAGTGTAACAATTCCAGAAGGTGTAATGAGCATAGGATATGGGGCATTCCAAAATTGTACAAGTTTAAGTAGTGTTATAATACCAACAAGCGTTACAAGCATAGGTGGTAGTGCATTTTCGGGATGTACTAATTTAAGTAATATAACGATCCCATCAAGTATAACTAGTGTTTTTGTTGGAACATTTACAGGGACACCATGGCTTTCAAACAATAATAACTTAGTAATAATAAATAATACACTTTACGATGGAAATGACGCAACAGGAGATGTAGTAATACCTAATGGAGTAACAGGAATCGCCGTTGGCGCATTCAGTTCAGCAAAGGCAACAAGTGTAACAATCCCATCCAGTGTCACAAGTATAGAATATGGTGCATTTGGATATTCCGAGATTACAGAAATTAATATAAATAAACCAGAGGGATCAATATCAGGAGCGCCTTGGGGAGCTATAATGTCAAATCTTCAGCCACCAACAGTAAACTGGCTAGGTTAATTAAAATTATCATATAGATTTCTATATGATTTTTTCTTTAAATAAATTAATAATTAGTTTATTTTTAATATTTTTTTTGATATAATTATTCTGGAGTGATATTATGGCAAATAATAAAATAACAAGTCGTGATGTAGATTTTGCAAAATGGTATACTGATGTAGTTATGGCTGCATCTTTAGCTGATTATTCTAATGTAAAAGGTTGTATTGTAATGGAACCTAATGGATATGCTATATGGGAAAGTATTCAGAAAAACCTTGATAATATGTTTAAATTAACTGGCCATAAAAATATTGCAATGCCTATGTTAATACCTGAGAACTTAATGAAAAAAGAAGGGGATTTAATAAATGGTTTTGCTCCTGAAGTTGCTTGGGTAACTATGGGTGGAGAAAAAGTGTTAGAAGAAAGATTATGTATAAGGCCAACAAGTGAAACTTTATTCAGTGATTATTATTCTTCTAAGGTGAAATCTTATAGGGATTTACCTATGAAGTATAATCAATGGTGTAGTGTAATGAGATGGGAAAAAGAAACTAGACCTTTTCTTAGAAGCCGTGAATTTTGGTGGCAAGAGGGTCACACAGTTCATTCTACGCAGGCTGAAGCAGAAGAAGAAACTAAAGATATGTTAAATATATATAAGAAATTCTTTGAAGAATATTTGGCTATTCCAGTTGTAGCTGGTAGAAAAACTGAAAAAGAAAAATTTGCAGGTGCTTGTTATACTTTAACTGTTGAAGCTTTAATGTATAATGGAGTTTGCTTGCAATCTGGGACATCACATTATTTTGGCCAAAAATTTTCAAAAGCATATGATATAAAATTTTTGAACAAAAATAATGAATTAGAATATGCGTATCAAACATCATGGGGAGTATCTTCTCGTATGATAGGTGCATTAATAATGGTACATAGTGATGATAATGGACTTGTATTACCACCATATATTGCACCTACAAAAGTAGCTATTATACCAATTGGAGATAGTGAAGAGTTAAATGTTGAAGTTAAAGAAATAGAAAATGAATTAAAAAATTTAAATATTACATATTATGTTGATCGTAGTGATAAATCACCTGGATTTAAATTTGCTGAAGCTGAAGTAAATGGTATCCCAGTTCGTATAGAAGTTGGACTTCGTGATTTACAAAATAATAAAATAACTTTTGCAAGGCGAGATACCGGTTTAAAATATACTGAAAATTTAGATATAAATATTGGTGAGTATGTTTTAAGCTTACTTGACACTATTCAAAAAGATATGTATGAAAAAGCAAAAAGTAGAAGAGATAAATTAACTTTTACTGCAACTAATCTTGATGAGGTGGCTAAAATACTAAATACACAACCAGGATTTATAAAGGCTGATTGGTGTGGAAGTGAAGAATGTGAAAATAAAATTAAAGAAATAAAGGGTTGTAAATCAAGATGTATTTTAGAAGATGAAAAACCATTAACAGGCAAGTGTGTATGTTGTGGTAGTGATGCAAAAAATACAGTTATATGGGGAATTCAATATTAGTGAGGATTTATGGAAAAATATTCAGATATTAATATATTAAACCAAGGAAATAGAAGAAAAATTGATATTCAAAACTATGAATCTAAAAAAATAGAAGAAAAAATATTTTCAACAATTAGATTTATTTCTAAAATAGAATTTGTTGATGGTATAATTTTGTATCAAGAATATGATGCTAATTCATCAATACCTATTTTAGTTTTAGAAGTATTTTTAAATTTAAATGGTAATGAAGACTTTGAAAAAAATAAAATTATGGATTTTTCATATATACAAAAAAATTTTATAATAAAGTCTAATTATATTACTGATACTTTTGATGATGCAATATTTTTAAATGGTAAAATATTATACGATAGGGATGGAAAATATATTAATTATCAAAATAAAATAAAAAATAGTAACATAAATTATAATGATTTGTTTTTGAAAAAATACACATTTGAATTTGAACCACCATTAGATATTGAAAAAATAAAAATTAAAACTAAAAATATAAAAGGAGAATAAATATGGATGAAATTTTAATGGAAACTGAAATGAGTATGGAATCAGCAATTGAGAGTATGGAAAAAAGATTTTTAAATATTAGAGCTGGTCGTGCTAATCCATCAATGTTAGATGGTGTTATGGTTAATTATTATGGAGCTTTAACACCTTTAAAGCAACTTGCTACAATATCTATTCCTGAAGCTAGACAACTTATGATTAAACCATTTGATAGATCAAGCCTGTCTGCAATAGAAAAAGGTATATATGAAGCAAATATAGGTATAACTCCAAATAATAATGGAGAAGTTATAATCTTAAATATTCCAGCACTTACTGAAGATACTAGAAAAACTTATGTAAAACAAGCAAAAGAATATGCAGAAGATTGTAAAATTAATTTAAGAAATATAAGACAAGATGCCAATAATGATTTGAAAAAATCTGAATTACCAGAAGATGAACTTAAATCTGCTCAAGAAGAGGTTCAAGAATTAATCAATAAATATAATAAAATTGTAGATGAAAAATTTAAAGTTAAAGAAAATGAATTAATGACAGTGTAAAAAGTTCTTTTGAACTTTTTATTTTTATGTTATAATAATTATGGTGATTATATGAAGAATATTAATAAAGATAATTTAAATGATGTAATTAGTATAACTAAAAAAATATTAAAATTATTTTATTTGATACTAATTGTAGTAGGGATTTATGTTTTGCTTAGAATAATTAAAGAATTAGGCATTTTAAGTATTATAATTAAAGTATTAAAATTATTATCTCCGCTTTTTATTGGAATTATTGTAGCTTGGCTTTTAAATCCTTTTGTGAGATTTTTAGAAAAAAATAAAGTTAATAGAAAACTAGGCAGTATTTTAGCTTATGTCATTTTAATTGGATTTTTATTTTTACTAATAAAAGCACTAATTCCTATTGTATATAATCAAACGCTAGAATTAGTTGAAAATTTTCCAAAAATATTTAATGATGTAAAAGAATGGATTATTAATTTGTTTAGTAATTTTAATTCAAAAACTATAAATATTAGTAAAGTAGAAAAAACTATGATAGATAGATTAGATAATACGTCAATAGAACTTTCTAAATCTTTACCATCATTTATAATAAATTTTATATCATCTACAATATCTAGTATAGGTATGTTTTTAATAGGTTTAGTAATAGGGTTCTTTCTTCTTTTAGGTTGTAATAACTATGCTATGACACTTCTTGAAATACTTCCTAAAAGATATAGAACTAGTACTAAGAATTTATGTTTAAAAATTAATAAATCACTTAGAAATTATGTTAATGGCGCACTTGTTGATGCATTAATTGTATTTATAGTATCTACAGTAGCTTTTGCAATAATTGGGTTAAAATCTCCTGTAATTTTTGGTATATTTTGTGGACTTATGAATGTTATACCATATGCAGGACCTTATATAGGTGGAGCTCCAGCTGTTGTTGTGGCATTCTCACAATCAACAGGTGTTGGCATTGCTGTATTAATTGCTATTATAATAATACAATCTATAGAAGGAAATATACTTCAAGCTTTAATTATTAGTAAAGCAACTAAACTAAATCCAGTTACAATAATAGTAGGGCTTTTAGTATTTGGTTACTTCTTTGGTATAGTTGGAATGCTTCTTTCAACACCAATAATAGGTGTTTTAAAAGTTATTATTGAATATTTTGATGAAAAATATGATTTACTTAATTTTAAGTAGGAGGAATTTATGGAGTTTATAAAAAAAGATATTAAATTATTTATAATATCAGGACATGCTAGAAGTGGTAAAGGTGAGGTATCTAGGTTAATTAAAGAATATTATAAAGATAAAAAAGTTGTAGTAATATCATTTGGTTATTATTTAAAATATTATGCTAGTATGATATCTGATTGGGATTTATCTGAAGATACTAAACCTAGGGCTTTATTACAAAATTTAGGTATCGAATTAATAAAAAACAAAATTGATAATAAGTTACTTATTAATAGAATTTTACAAGATATTCTAGTATTTTCTTATTTTTGTGATATAATAATCGTTAATGACGCAAGACTAATAGATGAAGTTGAAACTTTAAAGGCTATGTATCCTAATTCAACTTCTATTAGAGTTAATAGAAATAATTATAATAATGGGTTAACTGTTAATGAAAATAATCATATAACAGAAACAGCTTTAGATGATTATAAAAATTTTGATTATACTATTTTTAATGATGATAATCTAAATATTAGTTTATTTAAAATATTAGATGAGGTGAATGTATGAGTTTCGTAGTAGCAATTGATGGGCCTGCAGGAGCTGGAAAAGGTACTGTAGCTAAAATACTAGCTAGCGAATGTAATCTTTTATATATTGATACAGGTGCTATGTATAGAGCTATTGCTTATGCCTCATTAAAAAATAATATTGATATAAAAGATGAAAATAAAATAGTTGAACTTGCTAAAAATTCAAAAATAGAATTTATAAGTGATAAAACATATTTAGATGGTAATGATATTAGTGAGGATATTAGATCAATGGAAGTAAGCAGTATAGTATCTCCTATATCTAGTATTGTAAAATTAAGAGAAATTTTAGTAGAAGAACAAAGAAATATGGCAAAATCTAATAATGTTGTAATGGAAGGAAGAGATATAACAACAGTAGTATTTCCTAGTGCTAAATATAAATTCTATCTAGATGCAACACTAGATGAAAGAGCCAAAAGAAGATACATTGAAAACAAAGAAAAAGGTATGGATGTATCACTTGATGCTATAAAAGAAAATATAAAAGCAAGAGATTATAATGATATGCATAAAGAAGTTGGATCGTTAATGAAAACGGATGATGCTATTTACGTAGATTCAACTGATATGACTATAGAAGAAGTCGTAGAAAAAATAAAAAGTTATATAGAGGTGTAAATATGAATTTAAAAGATTTATATATTGATTTTTTTGTAAGTAAAGGACATAAGCAAATTCCAAGTGCTCCAGTAGTACCTGAGAATGATCCATCAGTTTTGTTTAATACAGCTGGAATGCAACCATTAATTCCTTATTTAACTGGTAAACCTCATCCTTTTGGAACTAGATTAGTAGATTATCAAAAATGTATTAGAACTAATGATTTAGATGTTATAGGTGATACTTATCATCATACATTTTTTGAAATGTTAGGTAATTGGTCTTTAGGAGATTATTTTAAGAAAGAAGCAATTACTTGGAGCTTTGAATTTTTAACTAAAGTATTAAATATACCAGTTGAAAGACTTGGTGTTACAATATTTGCTGGAAATGATTATTTAGATAAAGATATGGAATCCAAAGAATTATGGAGGATTTTAGGTATTCAAGAAGGGCATATAGCTGAAACTGAAAAAGATAATTTTTGGATTGCAGGAGAAACAGGCCCATGTGGAACTGATACTGAAATGTTTTATTTTAGAAGTGATGATGAAATTCCTAGTATATTTGATCCAGAAGATGAAAGATGGGTTGAAATATGGAATGATGTATTTATGCAATATTTTAAACATGAAGATGGGACTTTAAGCCCGCTACCAAAGAAAAATGTTGATACAGGTATGGGCTTAGAAAGAGTAATTGCTGTTCTTGAAGGAGTAAATGATAATTATAAGTCTTCTGTATGGAAAGATGTAATAAAGACGATTGAAGAAGTATCAGGAAAACCTTATGATGGAAATGAAAAAAGTATGAGAATTATTGCAGATCATATTAGAACTGCTGTATTTATATCATCAGATCCTACTGGAATAAAACCATCTAATACAGATCAAGGTTACATACTTAGAAGATTGATAAGAAGGGCAATTCGTCATGCTAGAAAGTTAGAAATAGATATTAATTCTAATTGGGAAGAGATGATTGCTACTTCTATTATGGATAATTATTCTAAATACTATAGTGAAATAAAAGAAAATAGACTTGTAGTATTAGAAGTATTAAAAAATGAAAAAATTAAATTTAACCGTACTCTTGATAAAGGTATGAAAGAATTTGAAAAAATTATAAATAATATAGAAAATAATAAAATAAATAAAGATTTAGCTTTTAAATTATATGATACATATGGTTTTCCAATAGAACTTACTTTAGAACTTGCAAATGAAAAAGGCTTAGATGTTGATATTGAAGGATTTAAAGAAAAATTTAAAAAACACCAAGAACTATCTAGAACAGCTTCTCAAGGCAAATTTAAAGGTGGGCTTGCTAGTAGCGGTGAAGTTGAAACTAAATATCATACTGCAACCCACTTACTTAATGCCGCTTTAAAAGAGGTAGTTGGAACTTTTGTTCATCAAAAAGGTTCTAATATTACAAGTGAGAGAATGAGATTTGATTTTTCTTGTGATCATAAACTAACTGATGAAGAAAAAACTAAGGTAGAAGAGTTGGTAAATAATTGGATAAAAGATTCACTTGACGTTAAAGTTACTGAAATGAAAAAACAAGATGCAATTGATAGTGGTGCTGAATGTATGTTTATTGAGAAATATCCAGACATTGTAACAGTTTATTCTATAGGCGATGTATCAAAAGAATTATGTGGTGGTCCACATGTTAAAAATACTAGTGAAATAGGCAAATTTAAAATAATAAAAGAAGAAGCTAGTAGTGCAGGTGTTAGAAGAATTAAAGCTGTAATTGAATAATAATTTTTTGAAAAAAATTAAATAAGTGTTATAATTAATTAGGATGTGATTTTATGAAAAATAAATTAATGTTAGTATTAACTCCAATTTTGTTACTTTTATTATCAGTTGTCGCATATTTAAAATTTGTTAATGTAGAGACTGATTCATCTAAATTTAAAAAAGAGTATGAATTCTTTAATGGAAAAGATACTAGTTATGGTGAAAAATATTTAAATATAAAAGTTAGAAGTGATAATCCTATAAAATATTCAAATTATGATGAGGTTATTGATGTAATAGAAAATAAAACTGGAATTATATATTTAGGATTTCCTGAATGTCCATGGTGTAGAAATGCCATTCCAGTATTACTTGATGCTGCAAAACAGAATAAGGTTAAAACAATATACTATTTAAATATTTTAAATGATAGAGATTCATATGTTGTTGAAGATGGTTCTCTTGTATATGAAAAAGATGATAAAGGTAAAGAGTTAAAAGGAACAACTGGATATAAAAAGCTTTTAAAAGTACTAGATAATTACCTTACTGATTATACAATTAGATATGAAGATGAGCTATATGAAACAGGAGAAAAAAGGATATACGCGCCATCTGTTATATTTGTAAAAGATGGTCGTGTTTTAGGAATACATGTATCAACAGTTGATTCACAAACTGATCCATATAAAAGTTTGACTGATGAAGAGAATGATGAACTTTATTCAATATATGAAGGTTATATAAATAAACTTTATTCAAACAGTTGTAAGGTAGGTTCTTCTTGTTAATATGAATTATCAATTAAAATTAGAAGAAATTCTAAGTAAAATAGACGTTAAAGAATATACACCTAAATTATTACTACATGCGTGCTGTGGCCCATGTAGTTCTTATGTTTTAGAATATCTAAGTAATTATTTTGAAATAACTATACTTTATTATAATCCTAATATATATCCAGAAGTTGAATACTTAAGAAGACTTAATGAGTTAAAAATGTTCTTAAAAAAATTTAAAACAAAAAATAAAGTTACTCTTATAGAATGTAATTATAATACTAAAGAATATGATAACGCAGTTAATGGATTAGAAAGTTTAGGAGAAAGAAGTAAAAGATGTTATAATTGCTATAACTTTAGAATGGATGCTTCAGCTAAATATGCAAGTGAAAATAATTTTGATTATTTTACTACAACACTCTCTATAAGCCCTTATAAAAATTCTAGTTGGATAAATGAAATAGGAGAAAAATTAGAATCTAAATATAATGTTAAATTCTTATATTCCGATTTTAAAAAGAAAAATGGTTATAAAAGATCATTAGAATTATCTAGAGAATATAATCTTTACAGACAAGATTATTGCGGATGTATTTATTCTAAAAAAGAAAGAGAAAAGTCTTATGAGTCAGTTTGATAGATTAGAATTACTTGTTAAAGATAAAATAAATTTAATAAAACAAGCAAATGTTTTAGTAATAGGATTAGGTGGAGTTGGAAGTTATTGTGTAGAAGCTCTAGTTAGAAGCGGTATTCATAATATAACTATAGTAGATAGTGACATTATATCTATTACTAATTTAAATAGACAACTTATGACATATCATAATAATATAGGTTTATATAAAACAGATGAAATAGAAAAAAGAATAAAATTAATAAATCCTAACGCTAATGTAAAAAAAATAAACCAGTTTATAACACTAGAAAATATAAATGATTTATTTTTTGATAAATATGATTACGTTGTTGATGCATGTGACACTATATCTGTAAAATTAGAATTAATAAGATTAAGAGAAAAATATAAATATAATTTAATATCTTGTATGGCAACAGGAAATAAAATGGATCCTACTAAATTGCAAATTATAGATGTATTAAAAACTGTAAATGATCCAATAGCTAGAATAATAAGAAAAATGATAAGAGATGAGAAAATAAAGAAAAAAGTTATGGTAGTTTGTAGTACTGAGGTAAACAAGGTTAAAGTAAAAGATAAAATACCGTCAAATTCATATGTTCCCGCTAGTGCAGGATTAATTTGTGCAAGTTATGTAATTAATAGTATAGTAGGTGATTATCATGTTTAAAAAATTAGAAAGTATTATAAAAAATTTAAAAGGAAATGTGTTAGTAATAGGTATAGATGATAAATTAATATCTTATTTTGATAAAAATAATTTTGTTAATTTATATTCAATATATTCTAATAATTTATCTAGTTCAAATAATATATTCTCTAAAAAGAAAAAAAGAAAAACAAATAAAGGAAAAAGTATTAATATAAAAAAATTAAAGAAATATATAA
>JAUNNO010000002.1 GCA_030531425.1 bacterium | reverse complement strand
GAATCATTATTAATTACATACAAAATAAAATCACTATAATCAAGTGCGAAAAGATTGATATCGCTTAAGATATGATTAGTATCTATTAATATAACGTCATATTTCATACTTGATTTATAAAGAACTAAATCTAGTACTTTACTGTTTATTTTTCTAGAAAGCCTAGGATCTTTTAATCCAGACAATACTTTAATATTTTCATTATAACTTGTAATATAATCATCTATAGAATCAAAACTATTATTGTTTAAATCTTCAAATAAATTATATAAATCATTTTTATAATTTATATTTAGCATAGAAGCTATATCACTAGAATATAAATCCAAATCAAGTATCAAAACATTTTTGCCCATGTTAGAATATATTCCAGCTAAATTAAGTACAGTAGTAGTTTTTCCTACGCCACCTTTTACTGATGTTACTGTAAACACTTTTGCTTTATTCAATGACATACTAATCACCCTTTATAATCTTTTTATTTTCTTTTATACCTTTATAAGTTACTTTGTATTTATTATTAATAATTTTAAAGAACAAACTTTTGTACTCTTTTTCTACAGTTATACTTATATATTTATCAAATTTTTTTATATCTATCATTCCATCAGATATATTTTTGTTAATTAATTTTTCAGTATTCTTTAACACATCAGGATCATCTATATTATTTAAATAATAGATAGTTGCATCCTTAACAGTACTATCTAGACTTTTTTTATCTATACTAATCATTCCAACATCATATATATATGACATAAGTAATATAATTATTGGTAAAACTATTATAAATATAACTAGTACTTGACCTTTATTATTCCGAAACATAAATACTCTTTTCTACTTCTATCAAATAATTCTTACCAAATACTATATTTAGTATAGGAGATATTATAGATATGTTTTTATCTAACTTAATAGTTGTAATATCATCTTCTTTTGTTATAGAAATATCAATATTTTCAGATCTAACATAACCCGCTACATCTTTATGATCCAAATACATATCAGATATTACATCTAATTCATTTTGAAGAGAATATTTTTTAGTAATAATATTACCAAAATCTATTATAGACATAATAATTAATAATAAAAGTGGTAAAACTATTATAAATTCTACTAATGCTTGTCCCTTATTATTTCTCATAATATCACACTCTATCATATATAATTATAACAAAAAAAAAGTATTTTTTAAATACCTTTTTTATTAATTACATCCAATTTACACTTAACCTAGCCAGTTTATTGTATATACACCCTTACACTCCAAAGAACACCTTCTATAGAGTTTTCTTGTATATATATTTATTATACATAAATAACTGTAATTATTCTGCTAATTCTCAAATTTTTCTTTTTTAATTAGAAATTAAAATTAACTCAGTATAATTTCTAATATCAGTATTAATTATAATATCATTATTAGAATATATTGTCGAATTTTTTTTATTGATGAGTATGAATTCATCATTCAAATCAAGTTCAAAATTCAATACATCAGAAATACCTTTTAAAATCAATTCTTTTATTTTCCAAACAACTTCATTAACTGGAATAAACATATCAAACTTTACATCAATTTCAGGCATTTCCAAGGAAATCAAAACTTTATTTTTCATTTCTCTACCAACTTCCTATTTTAATTGATTATCATCTTTTGAAATAAAATCAAGTAATTTTATAAGAGTGCACTCACCATCCGATATATAAAATCCCATATCATTATTATAATTCAATGATATTTCTTTTGAATAATTTGATAAACGCAATAATGACTGATCTCCTAAGCCTTTTCCTACCCAAATGCAATTATCAAAACTAAATAAATTTTTAAACCAAAACTCGTAAGAAAAATCTTTTATTTTAGAAGCTTCATCTACAATGATTACATTAATTTTCTCATATTTTTTTATCAAATTAAACAAATCTTCTAGTAATTTCTTATTATATATTAATGAAACAACATTACTAAATCCATAAATAAGTATTGTACCTTCTATATTAGAATTATTTTTAATACATTTTTCAATATAATCAGTTAATTGTATAAATTTGTTTTCTATATCTTCAGTAATATAATTATTATTTTGAGATAATCCCAATTCTTTTTTTGAATCAAAAATCAATAAAAAATTATTAGATATTGTTCTTAATACAGAAATTAGACTTAAAACAAAATTTTTAGTATTTAATAATTTACTTGATGTTATAACATTTCCTACACTTGATTTAAAATTAAAAGTGCATAAACTAAGTTCATAATTGTCTATACCAATTGGGACATTTTCTAATGTATTAATAAACTGTTTTATACAGTCATAAGAAACATGTTCTGGTAATTGCGGTATTGGATTAGCACGAGTTCTATTAATTCTTTCTTGTTCATCAATAAAACTATTAATAAAATTACTATAAGTATTTTCATCGCAAATGGATGCTACCTGAAATTCGAGTATTTCTCCATTGTTAAAAAATCCTCTTCCCATAATTTCTTTTGGAACTTTTTTTAAATGTTTATTAAAAATAAAATCCATCTCATTAGAATCCTTTAATCTTAAAACATAAATATTTTGAAAATTTTGAGTAATTTTTGTTGGAATCCCATTTGACGAATTTGTAGATAATATAAACACTATTCCATATCTTTCAGAGTCACGCAATAACTTAGGTAATTCATCATATAAATTGTTATTACTTTCTAATATTGAAGAATAGTTATTAAGTATAACGGCAATTATCGGAAGATTTTGACCTCCCTGTTTTAAATAATTTAAATAATCTCCACCGCTTTCAATTAACAATTTCTTTCTTCTTTGAAATTCATCACCTAAATATTTAAAAAGTTTTTTATACTTTTCAGAATCATCTGGAAATACAATTCCCCCCATTTGTGGAAGTTTGGAATATTTTCCCATTGTTTGCGAACCATAATCAACTATATAAAAATTAATATTTTCACTAGTATAATTTTTTGATGATGCATATATAATTTCATTAATAAGCATTTCTCTTTCTATAATATCACTACCATATATAATAGTATTCCCATTTTTCAAATAATCAAATAGAAGAACATCCTGTTTTTGCATTTCTGGTGCATCATATTCACCAATAACAATTGATACGCCATATTCCGATTTATTAAAATTATATTTTTTTTCTATATCATCTACCAATATTATAGATGGTATATTATCTAACCATAGTTTTCTTGCGGATTTATTCTCAATATTTGCAATTTTTATTATTTCATTTAATATTGAAGTTATCTGATCACTATGGGCTATCTTTTTCTCATTTGAATCTGATTGTATAGTTTTAAGGAAAGTACAACTTTCATCAATTATATTTATGTTTTTATCTATTTGTTTTAAAACTTTATCTGAAGGATAATATTTAGCTCCACACCATCCAGATTGTCCAAGTACAAAAATTTCATCTTCTCCCACTTGTAAATAAAATCTACCACTTTGTCTTAAAAAAGCTGCGTCTGTTCTTTTAAGTACTTCTTTACTATCGGCTTCGCTTTGGACCTTCAAACATATTCTAAATTTTGTATTAGACCATATTTGATCATTTACGACCCCACTTGGTTTCTGTGTTGCTAATATAAGATGAACTCCAAGTGAACGCCCAATACGTGCTGCACTTATTAAACTGTCCATAAAATCTGGTTGTTGACTTTTTAATTCAGCAAATTCATCACATATTATAAATAAATGTGGAACTGGTTCTGATAATTTTCCTTCTTTATAAAAACTTTGATATTTATAAATATCTATAGTGCTTTCTCTAAGTTTATTTCTTGCATCATTAAATATTTCTTGTCTTCTTTTTAACTCACTATTAATACTAATTAAAGTTCTATCCATCTCTGACTTATCAAGATTCGTTATTGTACCTGCAAGATGTGGTAAGACAATATTATTAATCTTATTTTCAAAAGCTCCAGCAAGTCCTCCACCTTTATAATCTATAAGAATGAAAGATATATCATCAGGGCTATAATTTATACACATTGACAATATATATGTAATTATAAATTCTGATTTTCCACTTCCCGTTGTACCAGCAATAAGTCCATGTGGCCCATGACTTTTCTCATGAAGGTCTAAAAATATTATATTACCACGTTCATCTATGCCAACCTCAGTTTTTAATGAAGAAATCGAATCATTAGTATTCCAGCGATTTAATATATTTAATTGTTCAACTTTACCGACTTGTTGCATTTCAAGAAAAGTATACATTTCAGGTAATTCCATACTTTCATTATCTTCAAATTCAATTGGAATATTCGATATTATTTTTGCAATTGAATTCATATCAATTCCATAAACAATTTCATCTTTAAATTTAAAATATTCTTGATTTTCATATGAATGTTTTAAAACCCCAGATACAGCTTCATCCAACATAATAAAATTATTACATTTACTAGGTAAACTATTAATTTTCTTTTCTAATATTATTAAACTAAAACCTATATTCTCATCCATCTCAACAAGAGTACTCATAAATTCAGTATCTTTAACGCTAGCATAATCATCAACAAAAATTACATAATAAGGCTTTTTAATTGTCGATTTTTTTTCTTCCATTTGTGAAATTCTAGTTTTTAATTCGAATTCTAAATATTCACTAACTCTTTTAATTGATTT
Source organism: bacterium (assembly GCA_030531425.1). Lineage (GTDB taxonomy): Bacteria > Bacillota_I > Bacilli_A > RF39 > UBA660 > UMGS1613. The sequence continues at coordinate 49,777 of JAUNNO010000002.1, read as the reverse complement.
TGGATTTGAAGCAAAAAATCTAAAATTCTTCATATTATTAAAATTATAGTTTGTATATTTTATATAATCCCAATTTATAGAATTTTCTTCATTTGTAAATACAACAAGTTTTACATCATCATAGCTATAATATGCAAACAATTGAATTAAAATATTATTTGTAAAATCATAAATTTTATCATTTCCCATTATTGCTGTAATATGATTATCAAAAAAAGAATAACCAATTGGAACATTTTCTATATACTCATATTCTTTTTTTAAAGAATCTGCTTTTTCTTTAATTTCACTATTTTCAAGCGAAAAATCTTCTTCAGAATAATCAATTAAAACATCTAACTTTTCATTTCCAAATCCTATTCTAAAATTCAAAAAATCGCTTTGATCAACTCTTTTATCCCAAAACAAAATATTCCTATGGTAAATAAAATTTATACACTCATTAATAGTTAATAAATTTTCCATTAAAATAGCTTTTTGAAAATTCTTTTCTGAATCAAGTTCAACTTTTTTTTGATTTAAATATTCTGTATATTTATTTATTGCTTTTTTTCTTTTTCTACTTTTTAATTTTTTATTATAAATTTGTGTAATCAAAGGCCACATAACAGTAGAAATAACCATCACTACTGATATAACAATAGAAGGCCATGATTTTTGAAGATTAGTTTCCCCAGAATCTATTCTAATAATTGTATTAAGAACCGTCACACCCGAAGTAATTCCCATAGTTAACATTGGACCCACCACCAAAATTAAAGGCAATTCTTCATTCTCACTTACATTTGGTGGAGGTGTTAATTTTATTTCTTTAGTTTTTATATCTCTTTTAAATCTAGGAGATTTATAAAAATAATCTTCTTTTTGATATAAATCAACATCTTTTATTTCAATATCCTTTAATTTATTATTATCATTATAAATAAAAACTTTAAAATTTTCATTTGGTTTTATAATTAAATCATTTATTTTTTCAATCAAAACTAATTCTTTTAATATTTTTAAATTTAGTCCAAAAATTCTTATTTCATCGCCAAAATTAATATTATAAAAATTATTTTTTAAAGCCAAATTATTTATATAAATAATTTGATCATCATTCTTTTGAAGTAACAATTGATTATTTTTTACGCTAATTTTTACTACACTATCTTTTAAATATTCACAGTCATATTTTATATTACAATTATCATCTTTTCCTATAATTAAATTTATTTTTTCATTATATGAAAATTTTAGTATATTAGGTATTTCTAAATTATTTACAAAAAGCAAATATGTTTTCTTGTCCTTATAAAGAACATAAAAATTATTAGGCATAAGTATAGATTCTTCAACTACTTTTTGATTTTCAATTATACTGCAAAAAGCAGTTGAATGAAGTATCCAATTACCATTTATAGAATCTATATTTATTAGTTTTTCTTCATCACCATATGGATCAAAAGAATAACTTCCTGATACAATAGAAGGAAGTTTATAATAAACTACTTTATCCAATAAAAATAAAACTATTTTCATACTTACCCTCAGCAATCCTATTATCTATATTATTTTATACATATATAATAACATATTTAATATATAAAATCTATATATAATTATAAAAATATTTAAATCAAATTAAATTAAGTAAACATATTATTATAATTTTAAGCACTTAAAAGCTAAAATTATGTTAATAAAAAAATATGAGTTTATTTTAATACATTATAAAAAAGGCTAAAATAAGCCCTCATATTTTAATAGTTCAATTGGTTAACATTTTAATTAAAAATTAAGTTATAATTATTTATAACCTAATTCAGCACTTATTGCCTCTATTTGTTCATTCACATTATTTAATACATTTAATGTTTGACTCTCATTACTCTTTGAAGATTCAGCAAACGCCTCAATATTATTTTCTATGCCCCAAATTATTTTTTCTAAATCTTTATTCATTCGAAGCATAAAATTTTTGGCATTCACGCAAGCTTCGCATAAATTACCATTTGTTCCTTTGAACGATTCACCTACTTCTTCCAAAACATATGAAGCTTGTTCTAAAGCAGTACCTTCATAGCTAAGTTTTCTACAAGCTTCTAGCAAAGCATCTGCTGATGTATTCATTCTTGAATCCCTGCCTTTCTTACATGAGACGTTCTTTCTCTATTGACATAATCCCTTTGTTCAGCTATAAAGCGTTTTATAGTATTTATTAAACTGTTTGGACCATCTGTCAATGTTTTAACGTATCTTTCTATAGCATTTGTTAAAGTTCTCAAATTATCCGCTTCTTCAACACCTAAAATGCCAGATTTATAAAAACTTTGAACTACTTCCTGATTTTCAAAAAATTTCAAAACCCCATTTAAATCAGTAAAAAAGCCAGATATAAGAGCATCAATGTAAGATATCTTCCATTCCATACTATCTAAATCACTTGTACTTAAAATTTTCTGGTTCATCATTTATCATCCTCTCTACTATTTAGTTATAATAATTACTTATAACCTAATTCAGCACTTATTGCCTCTATTTGTTCATTCACATTATTTAATACATTTAATGTTTGATCTTCATTACTCTTTGAAGATTCAGCAAACGCCTTAATATTATTTTTTATGTCCTGAATTATTTTTTCCAATTCAGTTTCTATTTGATATAAAAAACTTTTAGAATTCGCACAAGCTTGGCTTAAATTATCGTTTACTCCTTTGAATGATTCCTCTAGTTTTTCCAAAAAAACTGAAGCAGATTTTAAATCAGTACCCGATTCACCGTAACTAAAATGTTCACAAGCTTCTAACAAAGTATTTGCTGATGTATTCATTCTTGAACCCCTGCCTTTCTCACATGAGATGTTCTTTCTAAATAACCAGTTTGTTCATCTATAAAGTGTTTCATAGTATTTACTAAACTATTAGATCCATTCCCTAATTCTTGAATATATTTTCCTACACTTTTTCTTAGAAGAATTAATCTTTCCCTTTGTTCACTACCTAAAATTCCAGATTCATAAAAGCTTTGAACTACTTCCTGATTTTCAAAGCATCTTAACACTTTATCAAATGCGCTATAAAATGCACTAATATTCTCATAAAAAGCAGCTATATGGCACTTCATATCATATAATTCCTGTGTACTTAAAATTTTCTGGTTCATCATTTATCATCCTCCTTATCATTTACAGATTAACATATTTTTTAATAATTGTCAAGCAATTTAACTTTGAAAAACGTCTACCGCTAATTTTTATTTGGATTTCAGCTTTTGATATAAAAACGGAAATAAGTCTAATTATAGTTTATAAGATTTTAAAATCAGTTGCAAATGAAATGAGTTTATGAAACCCTTGATTTTTAAATCTTATTGATTATAATAAGTTATACAAATAAAGTTCATCTTTATTTGTTATCAATAAATTAATTGATTTTTATATCTTTTGTAACCTTCATTTGCCCTAAATGTAAAGTTAAAGAAAATATTCCATTCTATATTGTTGATATGATGGACAAACATGATCATGGTTATTCTAATTGCCCTCCAAGATTTGATTGTGAAAAATGTGACGGAGTTATGACACCAATTTATTATAAAAATTACAAAGGTAAAGTATACGAATATAATGAAGATTAATTTACAATTATTAATTATTTGCTTGTTTAAGTTCATACAAAAAGTGCACAAGTTTTTTTTGCGCACTTTTTTCATTTTTATTGTTTTTTAGTTTACCATGCACTTTCCTAGTATATAAAAAAACTGAATTTAGTATAAAAATTTGCGTTGAAAAACGTCTACGAATAGTAACAAATTGTCTTTTTTCACTCATTAAGGATTTAATCTATTTGGGCCTCTAAATATAAACATAGTATCCTTTAGGTTTCCTGTACCTAGAAGTAACATAGTAAGTCTATCTACTCCAATAGCAAACCCACCATGTGGAGGGCATCCATATTTAAAGAATTGTAAATAAAATTCAACATCTTTTCCTAAACCTTTTTCTTTAGCATTTTTAACTAATTCTTCATATCTATGCTCTCTTTGTGCTCCACTAGTTATTTCAGTACCTCTCCAAATTAAATCATATCCTTGAAGGCGACCAGCATCATCTCTCATATGATAGAAAGGTCTTTTAGTAGCAGTATAATCATCTATAAACATAAATTCGTGATTAAATTTTTCTTTTGCTAATCTATATGTTAATTTTTCCGCTTCAGCATTCATATCTCCAATATCGTGTTCTGGTATTTCAAAGTTATATCTTTCATGCAATTCCTGATATAAATCTTTTAATCCCATTCTAGGGAATGGTTTAGTTGGTATTACAACTTCTGTATTAAATACTTCTTTTATTACATCTCCATACTTTTCTTTTACTTTAGAAAGACCTGCTATAAGTAAATCTTCTTCTAAGTCCATTACATCTAAATAAGAATCTATATAAGAAAATTCTAAATCAAAAGATGTAAATTCTGTTGTGTGACGATTAGTATTTGAGTTTTCAGCTCTAAAGGATGGAGCTACTTCAAATATTTTAGATAATCCACCACTCATTGCCATTTGTTTATAAAATTGTGGAGATTGAGCTAAGTATGCCGATCTATCAAAATATTTAACTTCAAATACTTCACTACCAGATTCTGATGCAGCACCTATTAATTTAGGTGTATGAATTTCAATAAAATCTTTAGAATATAAATAGTCTCTCATAGTTTGAACCATGCAAGATTCAATTTGTCTTATTAACATATTTTTTTCATTTCTTATATCTATCCATCTATAATCTAATCTAGTATCAATATTTACACCATCTAAATTATTATAATCAAATGGTAGGTTTTCAGCAATACTAGTAATTTCTATATTACTTGGTATTATTTCCATACCACCTAATTTAACAGCTTCATTACTAACTAATTTACCAGTTACTTTTACAGTACTTTCTACTGATATATTAGACATAATATCAAGTAGTTTTTTATTTTCTTCTAAACTTTTTTCAATAGTCATTTGAACTTTACCAGTAGAATCTCTAAGTATTACAAACATAACCCATTTCTTATCTCTTATAGTATCTACAAATCCACTAAAAGATATTTCTTCTCCTATATGATTTTTAAGTTCATTTACGTATTTTTTATTCATAATATTCCTCCTACAAAAAAAATCTATAAATTCAAGGGCCTAATGTAGGCTGTGCCACCTTGATTCATAGATTAATCTACCTTTATACTTATAACGCAGTTACCCGATTATTTAGCGCAAGTTGTCTTTTCTATATATTTAATTATTAGTTTACACCTGATACTAACTCTCTTTAAATTATTTATATATACTTATTCTTGCAAATACAAATATATTATAACATAATTATTTTTTTTTTCAAGTTTTATTTTAATTTTATTGAAATAGAAACTCCATCACCTATAGTATAAAATGTAGTTTTATAATTTTTATTTTCTTTTAAAAATTCAATATAATTTCTAATTTTTCTAACTAGCTGCTTTGTATTTCTATTATTAGTTTTACTATCATCTAAAACAAGTCCATGGAATGATAAATTATCACTTACAATAGTACCATTTAAATTTAAATTCTTATCAAATTTTTCAAAAAATTTAATATATTGACCCTTAGCAGCATCTATAAATATTAAATCATATTTAGATTCAACATCAACATCCAAAGCATCTTTATATATAACAGATATTCTATCAGACAAATTAAATTTTTCTATATTTTTAATGGCTAAATTATATCTTTCTAAATCCCTTTCTATAGTTGTTACTTTTATATCGTTAGAAACTCTTGCCATCTTTATTGCAGAATATCCTATAGCAGTACCTATTTCTAATATATTTTTTATATTATTTTCTTTTATATATTGAGTTAAAAATTCAATACCATCTTTTTGCATTATAGGTATATTATTAACTATAGCATACTCTTCCAAATCTTCTATTCGTAATTGTACCATAATCCTGCCTCAATTAAATCTTGCTTTGCTTGTTTGTGCTCCGAATATGTTTTAGAAAAATAAGTCTTTCCTGTTTTATCCGCTATAAAGTAAAAATAATCGGACTCGGTTGGATATAATACAGCTTTTATTGAATCAATAGAAGGATTACAAATAGGACCTATTGGAAGGCGCCCTGCCATACTACTACTTCTTGTATTATAATCATTTACATCATCTATCTCAGTTTGATATAAATCTCTTTCATTTAAATCTATTCTAGAAGCATAATATGTAGTAACATCACTACCTAAAGGTATATTATTATTTAATCTATTATAAAATACTCCAGCAATTCCCTCTCGATCAGAACTATTTCCACCTTCTAACTCAACTATTGAAGCTAATGTTAATATTTGATGAAGTGAATATTTAGAATTTAATACATCAGATTTATAATCAGCTAATTTTTTTTCAGTCTCATCTAACATTGTTTCAAATATTTCTTTGATAGTAACATCTTTATTTTTAAACTCATATGTATTTGGATATAAATAACCTTCTAATGAATAATATATTTTATCATTTAATATACTATCATCTATAAACCAATATTTACTTTTTAGAGTATTTAAATAGTCCTTATCTTTTAATAAATTATATACATCATTTTCAGAGTTAGAAGTGTTTTTAGCTATTAGGCTTGCTACACTTCTTATATTTTTACCCTCTTTAAATGTTATAACTACAGCATCAGGATTATACGTATTTCCTTTTGAAAATGTATCTATAATATCTTTTACAGACATTGATTTACTTAATAAATATGTTCCAGCCTCTACATTATTTACTTTGTTAAATTTGACATATAATTTAAAGCATAATTCACTTTTTATTAAGTCTTCTTTTTTTAATTTAGATATAACATTATAATAAGTACTCCCACTATCTACCATGAATTCTGTTTTAGATAAATCTTTTTTATCAACAGCTTTTAAATTCATATTATAAATTAGACACAATCCAAGAATCGAAAAAGCGATTATGCCTAAAAAAATTACTACTATTTTTTTCATAAAAGAAAAGAGCTATTACTCTTCACCTTTCATATTATTAAAAGCTTCATTTTGCAATTCTTCTAAAATTGTTTCTATTATTTTCCATTCTTTATCAGTTTGTATTGGAAGTAATTTAGTCTCATCTTCATCTGGGTTATATATTGATGCATATACTTTAGTATTACCTTCTTCATCTAATGTATTATCAGTGTAAACTATATAATTTTTATTTGTTTCATCTGATTCAAATGTAAATAGTGCTTCACACTCAACCTCTTTACCCTCATCATTAATTACTTTAAATGTCATTTGTTCTTCCTTCATAATTTCCTCCTTTTGTTTTATCCAAATATGTTTGAAGAATTATATTTGCAGCTAAGCTATCTATTTTCTTCTTCCTTTTTTTTCTTGAAATATCTGCCTTTAACATATAAGTTGTTGCCTCTTTTGTTGTTAGTCTTTCGTCTTGTAAAATAACTTCAATTCCAAATTTTTGCTCTAATTTTTTCTTATATTCTAAAGTTTTTATACATCTATCTCCTATTGTGTTATTCATATTTTTAGGATATCCAAGTATAAATTTTGATATATTATATTCATTTATTATTTTTTCTAATTCTATAAATGTAGAATCATAACAATCTTCTTCAAATCTAATAATTTTAAGAGGTGTAGCTATAGTATAAGTTGTATCACTAATAGAAATTCCTAATGTTTTTGTGCCTAAATCTAACCCTAAATATCTCACTAATCTTCTAAAAATGCCTTTACAATAGTTTCTAATATTTTTGTTCTATCAAATTCAGTTATCTTACTTCTAGCCTCTTTATGATTAGAAATATATCCTGGATCTCCACTCATTAAATAACCAACAATTTGATTAACAGGATTATAACCTCTTTGCTTCAAAATTTCAGCAACTTCTTTTATTTTTAAAGCAACATATTCATTCGAAAACTCATCTGAATCATATACTTTAGTATCATCCATATCATAACACCTCGCTTATGAATACATCTTAATTGTAACATGAATTAAAAAATTTGTAAATAAAAAGATAAGAAATTCTTATCTACAATATGGATGCCCTTTATCATCAATAATTGTTTCTTCTTCGGCTATAGATTCTAACTCGTCTAAATATTTTAAATACATATCCTCTTCAGAAGAATTTGGTGGAAATAATAACTCACTATCTAAAGATTCAAAAGTCATATTCATATGATTTTTATAATCATTATCTGTTTTTTCCTTGTTATTATATTTTTTTATTTGTTTTTCTTTTTTATTTATATAGCCATAAACAAATAATCCTAAGTCTCTTAATCCTCTATAATTTTCTTTATATCCTTCGATTTTTAAATCAGAAGATTTAGTTGTAGCTTTTTTTATTATATTCTCAATAATATAATAAACATTTTCTCTTAAATCATCGTTAACCTGATCTGATTTTAAAACATTTACGTAATATCTTAAAGACAAAATATTTGAAAACTGTGTATTAAATCTTTGGTTTACCATACTATAACGTTCTATTAATTTATTTAAAAAATCTACATCAGAGGTTAAACTATACATAGTATGTAACAAATAATCATACTCAGTATATTTTTTCATATTACCATATAATACTTCTAAGTAATTTATTTTTTTATTTGCCTTATAAATTATACAAATATCACTTTTTAAAAATGATGAATCAATATAATTATTTTTAATTAAAAATGATTTTAATTCCTCTTTACTTTTAAACTTACTAGTAAATTCATCTAATGTAGAGATTCTTTTATCATTAATTATATCATTCAATTCAATCATTTTTAATTGTTTATTATCTAAGCAAGTTAACCAATAATTTACCATATTATCTCCTTCTGTTTGAAGTCTTTTCTTCTTCAAATTGTTCTTCTAATACATCAAAATTTATAAGTTTTGAATTTAATTCATATTCTAATATTGCAATTTTTTTTGATAAATATTTTAAATATTTTTGATCTAAATATTTTTTGTATTTATATTCAACTATGCTTTTATATCTTGATAGATCATTTAATGCTTCCCTTAGTGTATCATCACTACCAGAATCATCACTTTCTATAAATTTAACTATTAACTTTAAATATAAATCTAATTTTCTATTAATTTTTTTCTTTAAAATTTTTTCTACCATAGATGGTTTTATAATTAAAATTTTATTTACATTTATTCCATTTTTTATTTTATTTTTAGGTGTAAAATCAATACCTTCTAATTTTTTATAATTTATTTTTTTTATTTGCGTTAAATTATTTTTTTTATATATACACCAATTCAATTCCATCATAAAATCATCTCTTTTCTAATAAATCTGGTCTTCTTTCTTTAGTTCTTTTAAGCTGCTCCATATATCTCCAATTAGCTATATTTTCATGATGGCCTGAAAGTAAAATTTCTGGGACTTTCATACCTTTAAAATCTATTGGATGCGTGTAGACTGGATAATCAAGTAAATTATTATTAAATGAATCATTAATATGTGATTCTTTTGTAATTACTCCATCTAATAATCTTACTATGCTATCTACTATCGCCATAGCAGGTACTTCTCCACCTGTAAGAACAAAATCTCCTATACTAAGTTCAATATCTGCAAGACTTCTTATTCTTTCATCAAAGCCTTCATAATGACCACATATAATTATTAAATGAGTCTCACGACTTAAATCATAAGCTATATTTTGATTATATTTTTCACCTTGAGGAGTTAATAATATAACCTTAGTATTATCACCTTTTAAATCGGAAACTGCATCAAATATAGGTTGTGGCATTAAAACCATTCCAGCTCCTCCACCTATCTGATAATCATCTACTTTTTTGTGGGGATCTTTCGAATAAGCTCTAAAATCAATTAAATTTATTTCTACTATTTTTTTATCAATAGCTCTTTTTATTATTGACTCTTTAATAAAGCCTTCAAACATATCAGGAAAAAGTGTTAAAACATCAATCTTCATTATCTAAACCTCTTATATATTTTATATTAATTTTTTTATTTTCTAAATCTACTTTATCTATAAATTTATCTATGTTTGGAACCATATGTCTTTTTATTCCATCAATAACTAAAATATCATATAAATTAGATTTTAATATATCTACAACCTTACCTTTATAATTAGATTTATCATATACTTCTAATCCTATCAACTCTTCATTTAGGTAGCCTTCAAACTTATAATCAAGTCTATTTATATATACTTCTTCACCTTTTAAATTTAAGGCTGCATCTATTGTATTTATATTATTTAATGTAACCATATCATAAATTTTATGATGTCTATATGAATTTATTATATACTCCATATTTTTTATATATATTTTATTATTTCTTTTTAATACATCTTCCTTATACTTAAAATCACTAATTATTCTAATTTCGCCTTTTAATCCATGTGTATTTACTATTTTACCAAAATAAATTAAATTCATAAACTACCTCTTATCTAATTCATATAAGATAATACTAGTTGCAATTCCAACATTTAAGCTTTCGCAAGATTTATTCATATTTATATATAAATATTCATCACATAAATCTAATATTTTTTTACTTACACCAGCGCCTTCATTACCCATTATTATAGCAAATTTTTCTACTTTTTCAACATTTTTTATGCTTTTTCCACCATTTACCTTTGTGCCATATATTTTATAATTATCAAGTTTTAATTTATTTATAAATTCTTCTAACTGTCTTTGTATTATATTTATATGAAAAATCATTCCCTGTGTAGATCTTAATGTTTTTGAGTTATAAAGATCTACACAATTATTTAAAACTATAGTGTCTATATTAAAAGCTACACTACTTCTTATAATAGTGCCAAGATTTCCTGGATCTTGTATAGAATCTAATATTAAAATTCTATTTTTTATATCAGATTCTTTCTTTTTTTCACATATTCCTATTATATTAGTTGGAGTATCTAGATTACTTATACTTTTTAATATATCTTTTGTAACATAATTAACTATAACATCTAAATCAAAGTTAGTATTCTCTTCTATTAGAACCTCTTTAAGCAATCCTGCCTTATAAGCTTCTTCTACTAAATGATATCCTTCTACAATAAAAAGACTAAACTGATCCCTATATTTTTTTAGACTTAATTTTTTTATATTTTTAATTTTTTTATTATCAAGAGAAGTATACAACATAAAATCACCAAAAATATTATATCACGTATATAAAAGATTAGTAAATTAAATTACAAAAAAAAAGACACATAATGTGTCTTAACCTAATTTATCTATTGGAATAGTTATTACAGGACGAATACCATACATATTAGTTTCTAACATAGATAGTGTATCTTTAAAAAGTCCATTATTACTTGTAACTGCGTATGGCTTATTAAAATCCAAATTAGCTACTGTAGAAGTCCAATATCCATGAGCTGGAACATCATCTAAATTTTGGATTAAAAATTCAGGGCAAGAAGTATTAACAGTGCATCCTGCTTCTATCATTTGATCTGCCGTTGGATTTTCTATATTAGAAGCTCCTATATTAGTCCAGTCTTCTGTTCTTTGCCTCATAGTATTTTGAAGCATTGAACCTTCATATTCATTGGTGTTAACTGTACTCCAACTAACGGTACCACCTAAATTAGAAGCAGTAATCAAATTTACTGTATCATTATCATTTACTTTTAATAAATAAAAATCTAATCTATCTGTATCATTTACCTTACAACTATATTTAGATCCCATCTGTTTTGCATTTCCATAAGTATTATCAACAAAATCACATATAAAATTATAAATAGGCGTGCATCCTTCAATAGTAGAAGGATTTACTTCGTACTCATAGCTTACTCCAAGTCCTTTACTTACTGCTGATATTTTTATTTTAGTATCATCAGAAAACTCAGTAGTATCTTTAGGATCAATAACAGAATCCCCAATTAATCCACTGTTTTTTAAATTACGAAGAGTTAAATAAGCACAACTTCCTTCTTCTGGTAATAAATCTAGGTTATCACTTCCCCAAGTTTCTGAAGCTGATTTTATTAATTCTATTTGAACACCACTCAAATCTTTTTTTGAATCTTTAACTAATTTAGTTACAGCAGTACCAGTTAAAAGGGCTAAAAGAGAAATTATTATTATTACAGCTAAAAGTTCTACTAGTGTAAATCCACGATTTTTCATACAATCATCTACTTTCTAACAATATTATATAAAAAATAAAATACTTTTACAAGTATTTTATTCTTTGTATTCAAATTCATAGTCAAGTATTCGTATAGTGTCTCCTTCTTTTATTCCCATTTCTTTTAATTTATCATCTATTCCAAGGCGCCTTAATTTTTTTGAAAATCTAACAAACGCTTCATCACTTGAAAACCAAGTCATTTTAAGAATTTTTTCTATTTCATCACCAGTAACTACAAAAACGTCTTTATCTTTATATATTTTAAATGGTTGTTCACGATGAAATTTATATAAAACATGACTTTCAAATTTTTCTTCTTCATATAGTGGTTGTTTTTCTATTTTATCTAGCATATCTGCAAGACTAATTAAAACTTCATCTATTCCAGATGATGTTAATGCGCTTACAGGATATACCTTGCACTTTACTTTTTCAGTAAATTTTTTTAAATTTTCAATGCTAGATGGAATATCCATCTTATTTGCTATTACTATTTGAGGCTTATCTAATATTTTTTTATTAAAATTTTCTAATTCCTTATTAATAGTTAAATAGTCTTGATATGGATCTCTTCCTTCAGATGCAGACATATCTATTATATGAGCAATTACTCTAGTACGTTCTATATGTTTTAAAAATTTATCTCCTAAGCCTTCACCTAAGGATGCTCCTTTTATTAAACCAGGTAAATCAGCTACTACAAAAGATCTATTATCTTTAGTTTTTACAACGCCTAAATTTGGAGTAAGTGTCGTAAAATGGTATGCAGCTATTTTAGGTTTGGCTGCACTTATCTTACTTATAAATGTACTTTTTCCAACACTTGGAAGTCCAACTAGACCTACATCAGCTAAAAGTTTAAGTTCTACCTTAACTTTTTTAATCTCACCAGGTTCACCATTTTCACAAAAAGCAGGGGCTGGATTTGATCTGGTTGCAAAAGCAATATTACCTCTTCCACCACGACCGCCTTGCGCTGCTACAACTTTATCACCTTTTTTTATTAAATCGCCTAAAATTAAATTAGTATCAGTATCTGTTATAACTGTTCCAGGTGGTACTTTAATTATTAAATCTTCTGCATTTTTTCCATTTTTACCTTTTCCTTCACCGTGAGATCCTGGGTTTGATTTATATATTTTTTTATATCTTAAATCAATTAATGTATTTAGTCCTTCATCTACTTCAAAAACTATATTTCCACCATGACCACCATTTCCACCGTATGGGCCACCCATTTCTATATATTTTTCTCTTCTAAATGCCATACAACCATTACCACCACGACCAGCATTTAATTCAATTACAACCTCATCTATAAACATAGTATCACATCCAATCTAAAGTATTATATAATAAATTTTATTAAATTAATAGTCATTTCTTCTTTTTCTCATGCTTATATCTTTCTTCATATTCTAATATATTGTCATAGCACAAATGTTTTTTTGCATCTTTCTTTTTTAATATAAAATCATTATCTAATATAACTAGCTCTCCTTTATCTAGTTCTAAGGTAGACTCTGTAGTATAGCTTGTAGCTTCTTTTGTAGGATTTATATCATTAAAATACACTTTATTTTTTCTTATTAATCTACCAATATTATCTTTTGTAGCATCTATCCAAATATATCCCAAATCTCTTAATTCTTTATATATAGTATAAACATCTTCATTTGTTATATTAAATGTATCAACTTTTTCTGTTATTTCTATACATCCAAGTATATCACTACTATTTATCTTATTTATTTCACATCTTAAAAGTGGTTTTAAAAATCTTTTATTATTCTCAATTTTAAATTTTGGTCTTTTAATTCCTATTTTTAAAACTTTATTCCCTATCAAATACACACAAGAATAAAAACCACTATCCAAAAACTCTATATCAGAATACTTTTTATTTTCATAATTTAAAATTTCATCTACTATAATTTTTATAGTATCAAATATATTTTCTTTGTTAACAGTAGTTTTATTAATACGAAAGCCATTACTTATAATTTCATATATTAGTCTATTAGAATTTTGATTTATATAATCATTAACTTTTTTACTTAACACATAATCATCTTCTAATAGTTTCTTTATATTTAACAAGCAATTTTCACTATTTTCTAATATTTTATATAAATTATTTATTATAATATTTCTAAAATAATTATCTTTATATAAATATAAAATAATAGAAAAACTTATATTTGAAGCTGACATTAATGAATTAGTTAATAAATTAAATAAAAATTCATAATCATTATTATTTTTTTCCAAAATAAAATCAAATAGTAAATCATAAAATGTATAATATAAGTCTAATTTAAAAATATTACGAATATTTGAAATAATATAATTAGAATCTCTATCATATAATAACTTAATTAATTCAATAAATAGTTTTTGACCATATTTATTATATATTAATTCTATATTAGGCCAAAATAAATTATTTTGAATTAAGGAATCTAAAAAGTTTTGATCGCTAATCATTTTTTTTCTAAAACTTTGAATATCATTTTGTAATATTAATTCTTTTAAGTTCATAAATCACATCCATATATATTTATTATAACACTTAAAACCATTATTTTAAAATTTTGTTTATAAAAAAAATGTATCAAATAATTAACATAAAAGCAAGTATTTGTTATACTTGCTTAGTATTTTTATTTACACATTCTTCTATTAAAATTGCACTTGGTATATCTCCTACTACATTAAGGCATGTTGCAGGTGGATCTACTATCCAACCTATTGTAGCTATTATAGGAAAAGCTTCTAGATTGAATCCATAAAGGGATACTATAAGCATTTCCCCAATTAAACCTCCACCTGGTATTCCAGACATTACTACTCCTGATAAAACAGCTATTAATATTGCGATTAAATATGTATCTATTCCAGTAAAATTTTTACCAAATATTCCAAATAAAAATGCTATTTTAAGTATTGATGCCATAGATGAACCTTCCATATGCATAGTAGCGCCTATTGGAAGTGTAGTATTAGCGATATCAGGATCAATACCTAAATTAGAAGCGCACTCTATATTTGATGGTAAACTAGCTAAGGATGAACAAGTTCCGAGTGAAGTTACTGTTGGAGTAAAAATATGTTTAAAAAATTCTTTTAAACCACTCCTTCCTCTAGCCATATAAATATATATTGTATAAAATATGATAAAGAATAGTATTGACATAACATAATATAAAATCATACTTCTAGCATAACTTCCTATTATCTCAGTTCCATATTCACCTACTAATGAAGCAAAGTAAGCACATAAACCTATTGGTGCATAATACATAATTATATTAATTACTTTCATCATTATATTTGACATACTTGATAATATACTAACTACTCTTTCATCTTTTACTTTATTAACAGCAAAACCAAATATTATTGAAAATATTATAAGCGGTAACATACTACTTTTTGAAAGCAATAGATAAAAATCATTTACTGTTAACATATCAACTATCTTATCACCTATATTTATTGATTCTTTAACACCTTCACTTAAAAGTATATTAATATTTCCAACAGGATCTACTATTTTTACTCCAATTAACATAAATAATGCTGCTATAGCGCTTGTTATAATAAAAATAATAAACATATATAAAAATATTTTACCTAATTTTTTATAATTTTTTATTTTTGATATACTAGATGATATTGTAAAGAATACTAGTGGAATTACTATTGTATAAAGCATATTTATAAATACTGTTCCAAATGGTTTTAAATTAATTGCATCCTCTTTAAATATAACCCCAATAATACATCCTATAATTATTGATGTTAAAAGTATTATTGGAAATTTATAATTTTTTAAAACACGTTTCAATATTTAACCTCCCAATTAAGTATATGAATTTTTAAAAAATATATATAAAATATTTACTTGATATTTGTAAAAGTGTTATAATTAAAAAGAGCCTAGAGAAAGTTCTCTAGGATTTTTTATGGAGGTAACATGAAAAAAATAGGATTTAACAATGAATTATATGTAAAATATCAAACGGAAAAGATTAAAGAAAGAATAAAAATGTTTGATAATAAATTATATTTAGAATTTGGGGGAAAACTTTTTGATGACTATCATGCGAAAAGAGTTTTACCAGGTTTTGAATTAGATGCTAAAATTAGGCTTTTAAAAGAATTAAAAGATATCACTGAAATTATTTTTTGTATAAATGCAAATGATATTGAAAAGAAAAAAATAAGAGCTGATTATGGTATTAGTTATGATTTAGAAGTATTAAGACTAATTAATATTTTTAGAGAAATGGGTATTAAAGTTAATAGTGTTGTTATAACACTCTACCAAGGCCAGGTAAGTGCTGATAAATTTAAAAACAAGCTTGAAGAAATAGGTATAAAAACTTATTTTCACACGCCTACTAAGGGATATCCTACAGATGTGGACGTTATTGTATCTGATCTAGGATATGGCGCTAATCCATATATTGAAACAACTAAACCCTTAGTTGTTGTTAATGCTCCTGGGCCTTGTAGTGGTAAACTTGCAACCTGTCTTTCTCAATTATATCACGAATATAAAAAAGGCATAAAAGCAGGCTATGCAAAGTTTGAGACATTTCCTGTATGGGACCTTCCTTTAAAACATCCAGTAAATATGGCTTATGAAGCTGCTACCGCTGATTTAAACGATAAAAATATGATTGATTCATTTCACCTAGATTCCTATGGCATAAGCGCAGTTAACTATAATAGAGATTTAGAAGTATTCCCTGTTTTAAAAAATATACTTAATAAAATAACTGGAGAAGATATATATAAATCCCCTACTGATATGGGAGTTAATTCAATAGGAAAATGTATAGTTAATGATAAATTAATTCAAGATGCAGCAAAAAAAGAAATTGTAAGAAGATATTATAAAGCACTTGTAGATGTGAAACTTAATGATAGCGATCCAGAAATCCCAAAAAGAATTAAACTTTTAATGAATGAACTTAATATAGATACATCAATTATGAGAACAATATATATGGCAAATGAAAAGGAATTTACATCAGGCAAAAAAAGTATGGCGTTGGAACTTGAAAATGGTGAAATTATAACCGGTAGACAAACTGATCTTTTATCACCTGCTAGTAGTCTAATTATAAACTGTATTAAACATTTAACAAATATTCCAGATGATGTTGATCTACTTTCTCCTAGCGTTTTAAAGCCTATTTTAAAAATGAAAAAAGAAGCATTTAATAATAAAACTACTCTAAACTTAAATGATGTTTTAATAGCTCTTTCTATTTGTTCTGTTACAAACCCTATAGTTGAAAAAGCTTTAAAAAATTTAAAAAAATTAAATAACTGTGATGCATACGCTACATACATCGTTGAAAAAAATGATTTAGAGGCACTTAGAAATTTACTTATAAATTTAATATGTGAACCCGTATTTAATAATGAATATTAAAAAAAATTGGCAAATCCAATTTTTTCTTTTATATTAATTCCTATTTTTAATATTCACAATTTCCTGGAGTTCTATAGTAAGGTATTACATCTCTTATATTATCTACTCCTGTTAAATATATTAATAATCTTTCAAATCCCATACCAAATCCAGAGTGAGTACATCCACCAAATTTTCTTAAATTCAAATACCAATCAAGAGAGCTTTTGTCCATCTTAAGTTCATTCATACGAGATACAAGTTTTTCATAATTTTCCTCTCTTTGAGATCCACCCATTAACTCTCCTGCACCAGGCACTTCAAGATCTACTGCAGCAACAGTTTCTCCATCCGGATTTTGTTTCATGTAAAATGCTTTTATATCTTTTGGCCAATTTTTAATAAATACAGGACCATCAAAATATTCTGTTATGTATTTCTCATGTTCTTTAGCTATATCTGATCCATACTCAGGTTCAAATTCCCATTTAACATTAGCTTTCTTTAATATAGTTATTACATCTTTATGGTCAATTCTTGTAAAATTTGAAGTTACTAATTTATTTAGTTTATTTAGTAATCCTTTTTCTACAAACTTATCAAAGAATTCCATTTCAACTTTACAATTATCAAGCACATATTTGACTATATATTTAAGCATATCTTCCATAATATTCATATCATCATCCAAATCGCAAAAAGCAATTTCTGGTTCTATCATCCAAAATTCAGAAGCATGAGTTTTAGTATTTGAATTTTCTGCTCTAAATGTAGGACCAAAAGTATAAGTTTTTTTATATGCCATAGCAAATGTCTCTGCTTGAAGTTGACCGCTTACTGTAAGCGCTGCTTGTTTATTAAAGAAATCTTTAGAATAATCTACAGTACCTTTTTCAGCTATTTTATTTAAATCAAGTGTTGTTACTTGAAACATCTCACCTGCTCCTTCACAATCACTGGCTGTAATAAGTGGAGCATGAAAATATACATATCCATTGTCTTGAAAATATTTATGAATTGCATATGCAGCAATACTTCTTACTCTAAATACTGCATTAAATAAATTAGTACGAGGTCTAAGATAAGCTATCTCTCTTAAAAATTCACGAGTTGGCCTACCTTTTGATTGAAGTGGATAATCATCAGGACAATCTCCCTCAAGTATAATATCAGTAGCAGTTACTTCAAAATCTTGACTTCCTTGAGATTCTATTAATTTTCCTTTTACCGTGATGGCAGAACCTATATGTAGTTTTTGAATTTCTTCAAAAGAAGATAATTTATTATCATATACTACTTGTAAATTTTTAAAATATGTTCCATCATTAAAATCTATAAATCCAAATTCTTTTTGTTTTCTATGGTTTTTAATCCAACCGCTTATTTTGATATCTTTATTTAAAAAGCTTTTATAATCTTTATATATATCTTTTAAATCTAACATATTATCATCTCTTTTCCATTTCTTCATTAATTATATTTTTAGTTATTACTGGATTTGCTTGACCTTTTGTTTGTTTCATTACTTGACCTACAAAATAGTCAAAAGTATTTTTACCTTTTCTATGATCTTCTATTAAATTTGGATATTCATCAAGTAATTTCACTACTATATCTCTAATTGTTTTATCATCAGTAATTTGCGTCATACCAAGTTCTTTTACTATTTTTTTTGGAGACTTATTATCAGTTAGACATTTTTCAAATACTTGTTTAGATTGTTTAGAAGATATTTCTCCATGGTCTACCATATTAATTAGTTCTACTAAATCATTAGGTTTAAAACTAATATCAGTTATTTTTAAATCATTTTTATTTAAATATCCAAGTATCATAGTAGTAATCCAGTTAGCGCTACTTTTTGGATTAACACCTAATTTAATAGTTTCTTCAAAATAATCAGATACATTTTTATCTTTTACTATTATTTCTGAATCATAACGAGATAGTTCATAATTACTCATATATTTTACTACTCTATCAAATTGTAACATAGGTATACTTTTTTTTATTTCTTCTACCCAACTATCTTCTATTTTAATAGGTGGAATGTTTGGTTCTATATAATATTTATAATCTACTGCATCTGCTTTAGCACGTGCTGATTTTGTAGTCATAGACTCTTCATCAAAATGTCTTGTTTCTTGTATAAGTTCATTTGATCTACCATTTTCTAAACAATCTATTTGTCTTTTTACTTCAGATTCAATAGCCATTTTTACGTTATTAAAACTATTTATATTTTTCATTTCCACTTTTGGAGTAATATATTTTCCTTCTTCATTTTGTAAATTGACATTTACATCGCATCTCATTTGTCCTCTATCAACTCTAGCTTCACTAACACCAGTATAAAGAAATATTCCTTTTAAAGTTTCTAAAAATGTAAGCGCTTCTTCTACTGAATGCATACAAGGAGTTGTTACTGTTTCAAGTAATGGTACCCCTGCTCTATTATAATCAATTAAAGAATAAGTACTAAAATGATCCATTGAGGCAGTATCTTCTTCAAGATGTATATTATCTATACCTATTTTTATATCTTCACCATTTACATTTATCATTACATAACCATCACGACCTACTGGTTTTGTATCTTGTGTTATTTGATATCCTTTAGGTAAATCTGGATAATAATAATTTTTTCTATCGAACATTACTACATCTGGTACTTTACAATTAAGAGCAAGTGCCATTTTAATTGAATTTTCAAATGCATATTTATTAGCTACAGGAAGTATTCCAGGAAGTCCTAAATCAGTTGTATCTACAAATTCATTAGGATATTCAGAATATGTGTTTTTAGCACTAGAAAAATTTTTAGAATTTGTTTTCATCTCACAGTGAACTTCAAGTCCAATAACTACTTTATACATCATATTCCTCCTTTATTAATCCCTTATAACCTAACTCTTCTTCTATTTTGTTCGCTATATTAAGTACTTCACCATCTTTAAATTGAGGGCCTGTTATGTTAATAGCAATAGGCATATCTTTAACAAAACCACTTGGAATAGTAATAGATGGATATCCGCCAAAATTACCAATAGCTAAATGATTTTCTAATATTAAATATCTATCTGATAATCTATCTATTTCTTCATCAAATGTAGGAGCAATTCCTCCTCCAGCAGGAAGTATCATACCATCATAAATATCAAATAATGAATTTATCTTATCTACTATCATATGTCTTAATCTTTGAGCATTTTTAAATAATCTTTCCTGATTTTCTTTAAGTAATATATAACTACCTAATATAAATCTTCTTTTTATAAATTCACTAAATCCTTTAGTTCTAGCATCAAACATTATTTCATTTATATTATTTCCTTCCCCACGAGGACCAAATGGTATTCCTGTAAGGTTTGAATTGTTACTTGTTGCTTCAGCGCAACTAATTGTCATATAAGCAGGATATATAGCTTTAAGTAATTTCTCATCTATTGATACTTCTTCTACTATAAATCCTATTTTTTTACATTTTTCTATAGCTTCTTTAAATTTATCTAAAACTTCTAATGTTATGGCTCCTGCATCTTTATAAAGTTCAGGATCTGTTATTTCTTTTATATAAAATAATTTTTTACCTTTTATATCATTATCCAACATATCTGTATAGTTTATATTTTCATCAGGTAGGGATGTCATATCTCTTTCGTCATGCCCTTTTAATATATCAGTAACTATAGCAGCGTCTTTTACACATCTAGTAAAACATCCAACATGGTCTAGGCTAGATGCAAAAGCAAATAAACCATATCTTGAAATTCTGCCATATGTAGGTTTAAATCCAACTACACCACCAAATGAAGCAGGTTTTCTTATTGAATCACCTGTATCTGATCCAAGTGCAAAAGGTACAATCCCTAAAGCTACTGCAGCACATGATCCACCAGATGAGCCGCCTATTAATCTATTTTGATCCCAAGGATTTTTTACAGAACCAGTAGCTCCGGTAGTTGAAGTTCCACCCATAGCAAGTTCATCAAGTACAGTTTTTCCCACTAATATTCCACCAGCATCTTGTAATTTTTTATATGCAGTAGCTGAATATACTGGTACATAATCTTTAAGTATATTAGATGATGCTGTAGTAAGTATTCCCTTAGTTGAAAAATTATCTTTAAGTGAATATGGAATACCATTTATTAATGAATCTGATTCTTTATGATTATATTCATCAAGTATAGTTACAAATGAATTATACTTTTCTTGATACATATGTGCTTTAGAGATTGATTCATTAAATAACTCTTCACTAGTTACTTTTTTTTCATCTAAATATGACCTATAATCTAATATTGTTTTCATTATAACACCACCTTAGGTACTTTTACTTGATTAGCTTTATTCTCTTTTGAATTAGCCAACACCTCTTCATTAGTTAATGATTCTTTAACTTCATCTTCTCTAAATTTAGCATGATAAATAACATAGGGAAAAGTCATAGGTTCAACATTTTCAATACCATCTATTTTACCTATTAAATCCATATGTTTTTCTATTACTTCAAACTCTTTTAAAGTTCTATCATACCCATCATCATCCATATCAAACATAAGACGCGCTGCATAATCTTTTAATTTTTCTTTTGTTACCATAGTATCCTCCTTATATACAAAAAAACAAGTCATAAGACTTGTTACTATTAAAATGGCGCCTCTTGTAGGACTCGAACCTACGACCTAACGGTTAACAGCCGTGCGCTCTACCGACTGAGCTAAAGAGGCATATAAATGGCGCCCAATGTAGGACTCGAACCTACGACCTAACGGTTAACAGCCGTGCGCTCTACCGACTGAGCTAATTGGGCAATTTATTTATATAATAGCAATTCGTCTTTATCATGGGACGAATTACCTCCGCGGTGCCACCCAAATTGTCAATATATGACCACTTTATCGATTCTACCAAATCGAGTAATTTCTAACGGATTACGACCGATTAATCTTACTTTATTCAGATTAACTGTTCAAGGGTGTTATTCATAATAAACTTTATTGTTAGCTCACACCATACCTAACTCGCTTTAATTAGTATTTATTACTACTTCTCCCAATCACCACATTTAAACAACTGACTATTTAATTATATGTTAGTTTTAATATTTTGTCAATAGTTAATATAATTTTTTTATAATATTGAATAAATAATTTGATGTAAAAAATAAAGTGTCAAACTCTTATTAACACTTCATTTTTTTTATAATTTTTGATTTTTTTCTTCTTCAATCTCTTCATTTTTTTTATCATTATAACCCAACTTAGACCACATCTGTTTTGAAATATTTTTATTATCAATTGATATCATTGTACAATTAATAATATTAACCAAATCCGCAATTTCCTGAGGATTTGAGAAATCATAATCTTTAGGTATTTGAATATTAATATCTGCACCATTTTTTCTTCTAATATGAACCACTTGAATTAATTCTGATAAATTTAAATTAACATAATAAGGATCATAAGCTCCCTTATTTGAAAGATGTGGCACATTCATATCAATCAAAGCATTAATAACTGCTAAATATTCAAAAATTGCTTTATTAAACAAAGTTGATGATTCTAAATCATATTTATTACCTACGTTATAACATATATTTACTAATTTTTGCTTTTCATTATCTAATAAATATTTTACATAATCTTCTCTACAATTAATACTAGTTAAAATTTCTTTTAATTGTTCACAATTTTGTGGAACTCCGTTTGTTAACACATCATTTAATTTTTGATAAGAACTAGCTTCTTCTTTTCTTTTTGCTCTTACATCTGCTTCTAATCCTGATATATAACTTGGATCTTCTATATCAGATGTTGAACCTGGTGTTGCCATATTTAATCCTGGATTTCTTTTTGCTCTTACATCTGCTTCTAATCCTGATATATAACTTGGATCTTCTATATCAGATGTTGAACCTGGTGTTGCCATATTTAATCCTGGATTTCTTTTTGCTCTTACATCTGCTTCTAATCCTGATATATAACTTGGATCTTCTATATCAGATGTTGAACCTGGTGTTGCCATATTTAATCCTGGATTTCTTTTTGCTCTTACATCTGCTTCTAATCCTGATATATAACTTGGATCTTCTATATCAGATGTTGAACTTGGTGTTGTCATATTTAATCCTGGATTTCTTTTTGCTCTTACATCTGCTTCCAAGCCTGATATATAACTTGGATCTTCATCTACTATATCTCTATACATTATCATCACCTCTACAATTTAAATTATAATACTTTCTTAAAAGCATGTCAAAATTAGCACTATTTATACAAATTATTTGGATATTCTCCTAATTCAATTAAATTATTTAGTCTTTCTACGACAAATTTTTTATCCTCTTTATATGTTACTCCCATCCAAGTAGAATCTGTATTAATTATTTTTAATTTAAAATTTTCAAGTTTTATTCTTTCTAATACAACATCTGGAATAAGATATTCAACATTTTCCAAATTATTTTTGTTGTTTTCTAAAAATTTTTCTAGATTATTATACATATAATCTATCATATCTTTTTTAAAACAAAATAAATTCATAGAACATAAATCATTACTATCTAGATAAAAACTTTTACTTCCATCAAGTGGAGATGCTACTATTTTATCATTTTCTTTCTTTACACTGGATTCTATTATATTAGTTAAATATCCATTTATAGACTCACAGCATCCTCTTTTTACAGAACCATTTTCTGTTAATGTTTTGCCTATTTGGTACGCTACCATACCATTACACTCATTGCTATTTAAAAATTCATATGCTTTTTTTAGTGCATCATAACCATAAAAATCATCTGAATTTATTAATGCAAAATTAGAGTCTACCACTTTTTTACAGCAAGCTATAGCATGTGCAGTACCTAATGGTTTTACTCTAGATTCTGGTAATTTTACATTAATTGGTATTGTATCAAATTCTTGGAAAGCATATTCTACTTCTACTATATTTTCAATTCTTTTACCTATAGTTTTTCTAAATATATCATAATTTTCTTTTCTTATAACGAATACTATTTTATTAAATCCAGCACGAATTGCATCGTAAATGCTATAATCTATTATAAATTCTCCGTTTGGCCCAAATGGCTCTATTTGCTTTAACCCTCCAAATCTAGATCCCATTCCAGCAGCCATAATTACTAATGTCATAATATACCTCCTTTTAACATTTTATATGGTTTTAATTTTGTTTCATCTTTTAAATATTTTTTATATATGGCAATTCCTTCACCATTATATGTAAATAAAACTGTATCACAGTCATATTTATTATCAATAATAGCTCCATTTTTAATCTTCTTTTTTAAAATATCATCTATCTCAATTTTTTTGTAATCTAATACATCTGTTATATTAATTAAATCATCATTATTTAATTTTTCTAAAGATTTAGAATCTTTTATATCAAATTTACCTTGAGAGGTTCTTCTTAAATCTGTCATTATTCCAACTGTATTTAATTTTTTAGCTATATCATTTATTAATGAACGTATATATGTTCCTTTTGATACATTACACTTAAATGTAAACTTTGTTTTATTATTCTCATATATCACATCACCATCAAGTTCAATACTATTTATTGTAACAATTCTCTTGGGTAAATCTATCATTTTACCTTCTCTTGCATATTCATATAACTTTTTACCATTTATTTTTACTGCAGAATATATAGGTACTTCTTGATTATAACTTAACTCAAAACTTTTTAATGCCTTTTTAATTTCTTCTTTTGTTTTATATACATCAACATCTTTTATAACATTACCTGTAATATCTAGTGTATCAGTTAAAAGTCCTAAAGTTACACTAGCTATATATTCTTTATTTAAACTAGTTAATTCACTAACTATTTTAGTAGCAGAACCAAGGCACACTACAAGTACCCCTGTAGCTATAGGATCTAATGTTCCTGTATGCCCTACTTTTTTTATATTAAATTTATTACTTATATTATTTACAACATCCCTACTAGTAACTCCTTTAGGTTTATCTATAATAAATATGCCATCCATAATACCACCTTAATCATTATAACACAATTTGATTAATTTTAAAAATGTGTTATAATAAATCCCATTGAGGGGATACTATGAATAAAAATTGGGCTAACATACCATTTAAATATGGTAAATTAATTTTTATAAGTTTGGGTGTATACTTTGGTAAAAAAATATATATTTTATATAAATCAAATGCTGATTTTAAAAATGAATTAAAACTTGATTATGAAGATGTACCTAAAGTAAAAGCAATGTTTTCTATTAGTGATAAAAAAAGATTAAAAGAAAATTGCGAAATGAGTGATGAAATACTAAATTTTAGAAAAATATTAATGAAAAATATTGATTATAAAAATCTTAATTTATTTAATAAAAATCTTAAGACATTAAAAGCAAAACAGTGTATGGTCTTTCCAGAAAATTTTTTAGGAATACCACTTTCTGGAGGATATTATTTTCATAAAAATGAAATTAGAATAAAATATTTAGTAAAAGATGTAGTTCTAAATCATGAACTATTACATATGGCTAGTACTTATTATAATAAAAATAAAAAAATGGTTTTTTCTGGTTTTTCTCAAAATAACCTTAAAACAGGTGAAAGAATTGGAGACGCTTTAAACGAAGGATACACCGAGCTTCTTAATAAAAGAATGTTTAATGTAAATACTGATCCTATTACAGCGTATAAAATTTGTACAATAATTGCAGAAAACTTAGAAATAATAGTTGGAAAAAAGGATATGGAAAAATTTTATTTTAATGCTGATCTAAATTCATTAATTAAAACATTAGAAAAATATGACGAAAGGAAAAACATCATTGACTTTTTATCATCTATAGACTATATTTTAAATTATTATGAATATGCATATGGAAATATTTTTAAAAAAGTTCCTAAAGTTAAAAATCTAGTTGATACCCAAATGGAAAAAGTAAAACTTTACTTAAAAAAATGGTATATAACAAAAAATATTAATAATTATGTAAATGATGGATTTTGTGAAAGTATTGATAACTGCGAATTATTAAAAGAAAAAGATTATTTTAAAGAAAAAAAAGAATTTTTTAAATCTTTATTAGATTAAAATATTCTTTTTATATTATATCAAATAAAGTACCTTCTCTAGTATCTTTTAAAACTACTCCCTTATCTAGTAATTCTTTTCTAATACTATCTGCAAGAATGTAATCTTTATTTAATTTTGCTTTAGTTCTTTCTTCTATTTTATCTTTTATGTATTTAATAAACTCATCATCTTCTTTTTTTGATGTTATTAAATCTAGACTTAATACTTTATCAAAATCTTTTATTAAATAAAGTTTAGTATTATTATTTAAATCGCTTTTAATAACATCATAAAGAATAGTTAATGCATTAGCTGTATTTAAATTATTTTCTAACTGATATTTAAATTTATCCTTATAATCTTGTACTTTTTCTAAATCTACTTTAGAGTCATCTTCTTTTATAGATTTTATTTTATTTATTAATTTATTGTATGTATTTTGAGCACTAGTTAATGAATCATATGTAAATATTAATTGTTTTTGGTAATGTGATTGTAAGCAAAATAATCTATATGCAAGAGTATTATATCCTTTACTTTCTAAAAGCGAAACTGTTAAAAATTCTCCTTTGGATTTACTCATTTTACCAGTAGAATCATTTAAATGTTCTGGATGAAACCAATAATTACACCATTTATGTCCTATATAACTTTCTGTTTGAGCGATTTCGTTTGTATGGTGTGGGAATATATTATCGACACCACCACAATGTATATCCAAATATTCTCCTAAATATTTAAGTGATATACAAGAACACTCTATATGCCAACCAGGATATCCTAACCCCCAAGGACTTTCCCATTTCAATTCTTGAGAATCAAATTTTGATTTAGTAAACCATAAAACAAAATCATTTTTGTTTTTTTTATTTATATCAACTTCTACATCAGATCTTACAGCCTCAATTAAAGAATCATCAGTATTATTTGTAAGAGTATAATATTCTTTTAATTTTGACGTATCAAAATATACATTACCACCTTTAATGTATGCATAATTATCACTTAATAACTTCTCTATAAAACTTATATATGAATCTATCATAGAAGTTGCTCTAATAACTATCTCAGGCCATTTAATATTTAACTTATTACAATCATTTTTAAATTCGTTCGTATAAAATTCTGCTATTTGTAGAACCGTCTTCTTTTCTCTTTTAGCACCTTTCAACATCTTATCTTCACCAGTATCTGCATCACTAGTAAGATGGCCTACATCAGTAATATTCATACATCTTTTAACATTATAACCTATATAATTTAATGTTTTTTCTAAAACATCTTCCATTATATATGTCCTAAGATTTCCTATATGAGCAAAATGATATACAGTAGGTCCACAAGTATACATATTAACAAATTTATTATTATTAGGTATAAACTCTTCTACTTTTCTAGTTAATGTATTATAAAATTTCATACATATCACTCCTCAATTAATTATATCATAATAATTAATAATGTTAACAAAAAAAGTGTATTAACACTTTTTATTTGACATAATCTTTTATATCAGCTTTTTGACATTCTCCTGTTATTGTTATTTGTAAAGCTTGGATTGCCTCACCTAAATTTGATTCTAAGACTTCCATATAATTATTTTTATTATCAATCTCAGGAAGGTGTCTTAATACAGATAATATTGTTTCATAATTAACAAAATTAACTCCATCACTTACCTCTTGCCAAGTAACAATCGTATTTACAACATTACCAGAAGAATCTTTATATTTATATGTAAAATTTTGTTTAGTAAAATATAAGAATAAATTATTAAAATATGGATTGTTTCTTAAAGTTTGATAATCTGATATAGTATCTATACTCTCTAATAATTTAATTGAATTAAACTGAACAAAATTTAAGGCTAATTTATCTGTTTCGTTATCATCAATAACTAAATTTGAATAAGCAATCATCTTATTCTGGTTATTTTTGTTAAATGTATTAATTGCATCTATAAAAATTAATGTATTTGTAATACTTTCATTGCTATATTCACCTAATACGGTATTTCTATCTTTATATGAAACTTTAGAAGAATTAAGATAACGAGTATTTATAAAATTAACTAAATCTATAATTTGAGCATCACTTGCATTAATTTTAGAATTTAATGAATTTTTAAATGCATTATATTTATTATTAAATATACCTATTACATCTTCTTCGGATACTTCATCCATTTGATTTTTTAATATTTCTAATCTAGATTTAATATAAGCTTTAGCATTTTGATCATTAGTTCTACTATCCATAGCAGATCTTTTATCTTCAGCTACATATCCTTTTGCAAAATAATTAGATGCAACTTCTGCATACATATTTGCAACTTCACGTGATCCAAGTGTTAAATCTCTAACTTTAAAAGTAACACCATCAATAGTTAATTCATCCTCAAGGACAAATAACTTGTATAATTTATCAAACTCTTCATTTACTAAATCTTTATTTCCATTATTGGAAGCAACAATTAAATTATTCAAAATTGATTCTATATTTTTTAAGATAATTTTATCATTATTTAAACTATCAGGTAATATTAAACTAATATTTTTAACAGTTTTACTATCAATCATAGAAGATTCTATTAAATCAAGAAATGAATTAAAATCATCCATGATATTATCTACATCTAATACATTTTTATAATTAGATATAATATCAGCATTTATTTTTCCATTTTCATCTTTACTTGCTAATAATTCTAATAATAAAACAATAGTTGAATTTGAAGAAATATCATCATTTACTCCTGGAAGTAAAGTTTCTATTCCATCAAAAGTACTTTTTACTTCATCCTCATAGTAATTATCAACTTGTGTTTCATAACTTGTTGTATCAATAGTTACTTCACTATTATTTTTATTATTTGACTTACCACATCCTACTGTTAATAATGTTGTTCCGGCTAATAAATATGCAACAGCTGTTTTTTGTAATTTATAATTTTTCATACACTCCCCCCAGATGTTGTATATCCTATCACAAAACTTAATCATTGTCAATAAAAAGTAATATTCCATTCATACAATAATATTTATTTTTATTAAATAAGAAAAAAACCAATACTTAAATTAGTTTTACTTTCTTATAACAATAAATCTATAATTATATAAGTCTTTTATAGTTTTAAAATTATTAAGTTCTAATTTTTTTAACATTTTTAAAAATATTAATGCAGTTCCTTCACTATCATAAGAAGCTCTATGATGTTTATCTTCATCCCAAGGTATTTCATATCTTTTAACTAATACTGCTAAATTATGATATCTTTCATTAGATTCTAAGTATCTAGATAATCCTAATGTATCTATAACTATATTATTAAACTCTCCAATATCATATTTATCATAAGCATTTTCTATAAAAGATATATCAAATTTTGCATTATGAGCAACCATTGGTAAATTCCCTACCCAATTCATAAATTCTATAACACAAGATTTTTCATCCTTACCATCTTTTAACATTTCATTACTTATTCCAGTTATTTTTATAATTTCTTCTGATAATAATCTATTAGGATTTATAAACTCATCATATCTATCTATAATTTTTCCATCACTTACTTTAACAGCGCCAATTTCTATTATACTATCACCTGAATTTGGATAAAGACCGGTTGTTTCTAGGTCAAATACAACATAGCTATCTTTTGTCAAACTAACATCAATCATTATATTCCTCCAAAAAAAATAGCCAAAAGACCGGTCCCTCAATCGAATAAAACCTAGTCTCCCAGGTGGGTATCACATTACTATGTTTAGGATCCCTAAATTAATAGGTCTTCAACACCCATAATAAATCAGATTCCCTATTATTTCGATTAGTAGGTTTTTCATAAAGGGTTGTCGCATCTTCCAGCAATTTAATTATACCATTTAAAAATTTATTTAGCAATATTATATTTATATTTTAATTTTGTATATCTAAATTCTCTTCAATATCTTGATACTCTGTGATATCTTCTACAACTTCATAAAATATATTTAAAGTAATTGAATCCGAATTGTTTGTTTTATTTAATATTTTATAATCTTTTATATACTCAAAATCATCTAGAGATTTTTCTATTTTTTTATTTGATAATTCTATTGCACGCTTTATTATATCTTTTTCATTATTAGAATCTTTTATGACATTTGTTTCACTCTGATTTTGTCTAATAAACGCTATTGGCAATAAATTATTTTTTAAAAGAATATTATTTTCTACTTTTTTTGTTTTATATTTATTAAAATTAAATAATTCTATTTCTCTATTTAAAAATTTTATAACATATACAATTTTCTTGTTTCCAGTTTCATATTCTTCATTATATTTATAAGGATATGTTATACATACATTATACCAAACAAGGCCTAAAACTGTACCATCACTAATAATAGTATCTTTAACGGATTCATTTAATTTAACATATCCACTTACTATAACATCACCTTTTTTTACATATGAATTTACATCTTTTATAATTTCTCCTTTTGATATATTTAAACTCTTTATAACCGCATCTTTTTTAGCTATTATATTTCTTGGTTTACTAACCGTTTTTTCTTTATTAATTATTCTTGGCTCATACCTTATTATATATTTAGTTCCAATATTTTCTATTTCAATCCATTCTAATTCTTCTTTATGATTATCAAGTATTTTTTTCTTAATACTTTGAAGGGTTAAATAACTTTTTTTAAATGTATATTTTTTTAATCCTAAATTTGTTAATTCATAATTTAAAGTGTTTTTCATTTTAGAATCATTAGTTACTATATCTACATAAAATATAATATTTGATAATATATAAATAATTATTAAAAATAATAATATAAGAATTATTATAATTTTATTATTTAAAATTTCTTTTTTTAATTTAATAGAACCATAGTAATCTAAAACTTCAAACTCATATATAGTTTTAATTTTTAATAATTTATCATAATCTTTCTTATATATTTTAATATTAACTTCATTATTTGATATTTTTTTTAAACTAAGTATATCTATTTTATTACTTTTTAATCTTTTGATAAATCTTTCTATATTATTCCCAACTACATTAATACTAATTTTGCTTTTCAATATGAAGGATAAATTATTTTTCAATATTTCACCTAAATTCTATACTATCAAAAATACCAGTTATTAAAATTTCATCATTTAAAAGTTTTGATACTACTAAGTCTTGCCCCTTTATTGTAAAATTACTATCGTAAAGTTTTACTACAATCTTATTATTATCAAAGTGACCTATATCAGTATAATTAATAATATTTATTTTATTTTTTATTATTGTTATTTTAACATCATCTTCTTTTATGTAAGACTTAATACCATTAATTATATTCAAAATATCACCTATATAATAATATTTAAGAATAATAAAAAAAATACTATTTAATGTATTTTTTTCTTTAGTACTTTATCTATATAACATTTACCACATAAAGGTTCATATGCAGCATCTATTCCATCTATAGCAACAACATCTCCTTCAGTTATATATTTTCCATCAATAACTCTAGCATTAAATCTTGCTTTACTACCACATTTACATATAGTAGATAATTCTTCAAGTTCATCTGCAAGTTCAATTATTGCTTTTGAACCTTCAAATAATTCTGCTTTAAAATTTGTTTTTAAGCCATAACAGATTACTGGTATATCATACTCTTTAGATATAAACCATAATTCTTTTATTTGATCTTTACTCATAAACTGTGCTTCATCAACTAAAACACATTTTACATCTGTTAGATCAAATTTTTCAATTATTTTTTCATCTTTATCTATTAAAGAATCAACGCATCTTTCAATACCTAGTCTAGATACAATATTCATATCACCTTTTTTATCTATACTAGGTTTAATTAAAATAGTTTTAATTCCATTTTTTTCATAATTATATACAACTTGTAATAATGCGGTCGTTTTACCACATCCCATTGCACCGTATCTAAAATATAATTTTGCCATAAATCCTACTTTCTAGCTCTTGGATGAGCATTTAAATAAACATTTCTTATTTTTTCATTTGTTAAATGAGTATATACTTGGGTAGTAGAAAGGTTTTCATGACCTAAAAGTTCTTGAACACTTCTTAGATCAGCTCCATCCATTAACATATGAGTTGCAAAAGTATGTCTTAAAACATGTGGTGATATTTTAAGTTTTATACCAGCTATTTTTGCAGCATCATCTATAATTTTTCTTACAAATCTATCGTTAATTTGAAGTCCTTTATTACTCAGTATTAAATAATCTAAATTATTGACGTTTAATTTATTATAGCTTTCATTTAAATATTTATTTAATAGATCAATTAATCTACTTCCGAAATATACAATTCTTTCTTTACTTCCTTTTCCATATATTCTAATACTTCTAGAAGAAATACTAATATCACTTAGCCTAATTTTAACTAATTCACTAACACGGATACCTGTAGAATATAGAATTTCCATTATTAAATTATTTCTAAGACCTATATAATTATTATTATCAAATGCATTTAATAATTTTTCCGTATCTTCAAAATTTAAATATTTTGGAAGTTTGTGCTCCAACTTTGGGTTTGAAATAAGTATACAAGGATTAGTAGTTATATAATTGTTATTTTTTAAATATTTGAAAAAACTTCTAATAGAACTAATATGCCTTGATATAGTCTTATTATTATAATTTAAGGAATGAAGATAACTAATATATAATCTTATATCTTGATATGATACACTTTTATAATTTTTAATATTTTGCTCAAGTAAATACTCTAAAAACAGTTTTAAATCTTTCTCATATCCATTAATAGTTAACTTAGAATATTTTTTTTCATATGTTAATTCATCAATAAATTTCATTATTATATCATTCATATCTATCTACCATATTAATTATAATATAAGTACAAATGTTTGTAAAGATAAATATTGTTTTTTTGATAAAAAAATGATTGCTTTTTGCAATCATTAATTTGATGACTCACTAACTTCATTATTTATATCTTTTACTTCGTTTACTCCACTAGTAAATGTTCCAACTAAATCATTAAATTTCAATAAATTATTAGCAAGTGCATTTTTATCTGATTCATATTGAATCTTATCTAAAGATAATTGGTTTCTCTCTTCATCTAATGAATCTTTTTGTTTTCTTAATATATCTTCTATATGAGTTAATTCTTCTCTTCTTTCATCATATGCTTGTTGTACTTCTTTTTGTACGCTTTCTATATTTTCTTGTTCTTTTTTTCTATATTGTTCAAATTCCTTTTTATCGTTATCTAATTTTACTTGAGATTCTTTAAGCAAATTTAATCTTTTTTCTATTTCTTGTTTTTTTTCGTTTAATTTATTGTATACTTCAGCCTTGTAATTATTGATTTCATCCATTTGTTTTTTCTTAGAATTTTCTATTTCAGATTGTAATTTTTTTAATTCTTCAAATCTAGAATCAATTTTTGCTTTTAAATCAGTATTTTTTCTAAATATATCAGAAGCATCTTTTACATTAACACTAACTTTTTCAAATAATGAATCAATATCAGTAGACTCAATTTCTTCTTCTTTATATTTTGTTAAATCTTTTAATTCCTCTATAGGAGTATCTGATAGTTCTATCTTTTTACTTGAAACTTCAGTATTTTCTTTTTCATCAACATTACTTTCTATATTAGTATTTTCATTATTATCTATTGTATTATCTTCTACATTTGAAATACTATCTGAATCACTAGTTTGAATTAATTCTTCATTATATGGTACTGGATTAGAATCTATTTCAGTAAAAGCAGTATCATTATTAACTTCTTCAATTGTATTTTCATCTGTTAAATTATTATCTAAAGTATTATTATTAGGAATATTTTCTTCAACATTCACATCTTCAGTTGGAAGATTATCTAACTCAGAAGATGACTCAACCCAAGTATTAGAAGTATCAGTTTCTAAAGTAGCGCTACTAGCCTCAGATATCTTGGAATCTGGATATGAATTATATGAATTATCCTCTTTAGTATTTTCACTTACTTCATTACTGAATATATCTTCATTTTCATAATCACTTTCTCCTAAACCACTTATAGAATTATAATCGAATCCATTAGTGGAATTATCAGAATTATCATCACTAGTATCATAAAATCTAAACATATCATCATAATTATCCATATTTTTCACCTCTTTTTATTCTTCCTCATTATCCGTTTGCTTGAAGCTTAAATTAAATTGACTTATTAATTCTCTAAGCTTATCATATTTTTGTTCTATATTTTTACTTTCTAATTCAATCTTCTTA
The DNA here is from genome assembly GCA_030531425.1 of bacterium. Classification (GTDB taxonomy): domain Bacteria; phylum Bacillota_I; class Bacilli_A; order RF39; family UBA660; genus UMGS1613. Next base: position 14,774 of record JAUNNO010000002.1, on the reverse strand, counting down.
CTATTTACTTCTTTATATTGTTCGAATTGTTCTTTTTCTGTATTTAAAATCTCTCTAGCATTCTGTAATCGATTTAACTCTATTGTTTTATATTTTTCAAATTGATTTTTATCTTCCTCTAACTTAGATTTTTCTATATCAAGTTCTTTTCTTGTAATTTCAAATTCAGATAATGAACTATCCATATTAGTTTTAAATTCTGCTTCTGCTTTTAATAAATTTTGTTTTTGATCGCTTAAATAATCATCAATTTGTTTTTCTCTTTTCTTATATTCCGATTCTTTAGCTTTAAAATATTTTTCTAGATCAATTTTATCTTGCTCTAATCTAGCTCTTTCATCCTGAATTTTTCTCTCTTCATCAGCATTTACTCTTTTTTTCTGATTTACAGTATCTACAAATTTATTAAAATTATTAATATCATCAGATAAATTACTAAACAAACTATCTAAATCTGTTAAACTATCACTTGGTAAAGCACTACTACTATTATTTCCATTTAACAAAAAATCATCATTCATAAACTCACCCTTTTATTCTTATCTATTCTACTGTATATAATTGTATCATCTTTTTATACAAAAATCAATAAAATTTGTTTTTAATCTAAAAAAAATCATATAGAAATCTATATGATAATTTTTATTAATCTATCAAGTTTACTGTAGAATTTAATTTCCAAAAGGCCTTCTATTGAGCCAGATGTTTTTTTATTCTTTACAGTTATTTTATATTACATAAGTAATATTTCTTTTTACCTCTTCTTATTACTATAATTTTTGAATCTATTGCTATATCTTTATTTATTAATAAGTTTTCATCATTAACAATATTTCCATTAATACTTATGGCATTACTATTTAAAAACTCTCTTGCTTCTCTTTTAGAAGTACATATATTATTATTTATTAATAAGTCTATCAATAATGTGTTATCATCTATATCAAAATTCGGAACTCCTTTAAAACATATTTGTATTTCATCACCAGATAAATTACTGATATCTCCACTGAATAATACCTGACTCATTTTTTCTGCTTTTTGATATTCTTCTTCTCCATGCAAGAATGTTATAACTTCTTTAGCTAAAGCTTTTTGAGCTATTCTTAAATGTGGAGCACGATTATGTTCTTCCTCTAACGCTTCTATTTCTTCTTTTGTTAAGAATGTTAATTTCTTTAAATAATCTATAACAGAGTTATCATCTGAATTTATTAAATATTGGTAAAGTTCATAACTAGATGTTTTATTTTTATCTAACCATAATGCATTACCTTCAGTTTTACCAAATTTTACTCCATTTGAATCTAATACAAGTGGCATAGTCATTCCATATAACTCTATATCATCGCGCTTTCTTGCAAGTTCTATTCCTGTTGTAATATTACCCCATTGATCTGATCCTGCTACTTGAAGTGTTACACCTTTAGTCTTATTTAAATGTAAGAAATCTAGGCCTTGCAATAGTGTATATGCAAATTCACAAAAAGTAATTCCACTATCTAGTCTTCTATTTATTATATCTTTATCTAACATATAATTAACATTTATATATTTACCATAATCTCTTAAAAAATCTAATATATTAATATCTTTTATCCAATCATAATTATTTACTACTTCAAAACCAAATATATCTTTTGCCTGACTAGTTAAGCCTTCTACATTTTTTAAAACCTCTTCTTTAGTAATCATTTGTCTTTCTAAAGATGGTTTAGGGTCACCAATAAGACCTGTTGCACCACCTATAAGTAATATTGGTTTATGTCCATATTTAGCAAGGCGTGTAGCTATTAAAAATGATGAGAAATGTCCTATATGCATACTATCTGCTGTAGGATCAGTTCCTATATAAAAAGTTAGACTTTCATTATTTAATTTATTTTCTAAATCAGGACTTGATATATCTTTAATAAGCCCTCTCCATTTTAAATCTTCAAAACACTTCATTATTTTTCCTCCTTGCAATGACAGGTATGATTTTTACACTCACAATGGCCGGACATAATTTTTACTCCACTACTAGTACCAATTCTAGTAGCTCCAGCATTTATCATATCTTCCATAGTATCTATATCACGGATTCCACCACTTGCTTTAATTTCTAATAAATCATTTTTATATTTATTAATTAATTCTACATCTTCTACACGAGCACCATATTCACTAAATCCTGTTGAAGTTTTAATAAAATTAACAAATGTTTCATTACAAATTTCTGTCATCTTTATTATTTCTTTAGGTGTAAGTAAGCAAGTTTCAATTATTACTTTTAATGTATTTCCATCTATAGCATCTCTAACCTCTTCTATTTCTTCTTTTACATATTTATAATCTTTATTCTTTAGAGCTGCTATATTTATTACCATATCTATTTCTTTAGCACCTTTTTCAACTGCATCTATTGCCTCATATACCTTAGCCTCTTTAGTACTCATACCACTAGGAAATCCTATTACAGTACAAACTTCTACATTACTTTTCTTTAGCAACTTAGATGCAAGTGGTACATAATATGGATAAACACAAACACTTGCAAAATTATACTCTATTGCTTCATTACATAGTTTTTCTATATCTTTTAATGTAGCAGTATTCTTTAAATTAGTATGATCTATATATTTATTTAATTCCATTATAACATCTCCTTTAGTTCATAAATATTTTTTATTGTTTTATATTTCAAATTTTTCTCTTGTGAGATAAGTATTGCTTTCATGCCAACTTTCATTGATGGTATTATATCAAAATTTATATTATCACCTATCATTATACTATTTTCTTTATCTTTTATATTATCAAATGCTTTTAAATTAGGCTTTAAATAATTTGTATCTCCGCCATAAACTTTTTTAAAGTATTTTAATATTTTAGCATTTTTTAATCTAGCTATTTGAGTTTCTGTAAAATAGTTAGTTATAACATAAAGATCATATTTACTACTTAAATAATCTAGTGTATCTATTAATTTTTCATCTATATTATAACAATCTTCATGATTTTTTAATAATAAATCTATAAAATTAATATCAAAATTCATATTACATCTATCATTAATAAAATTTACTAATGATTCTTTTGTTAAGTATTCATAATAATTTTCATAACTATCTATACAATTATCTATATCATTAATTTTATCAAAAGATAAATTATAATTTAAATCTTTTAATGTTTTATATAAAGCATTTATATATTCATCTTTCCAATAAAGTAGTGTATTATCTAAATCAAAAACCAAATTTTTTACCATATATATCCTCCAAAAATAAAAAGTATTATAATATAGGGGCCTAATGTAGACGGTACCACCCTACTTCATAATACTTATGATCTTTATACTATAAGGCATTACCCATTAAACTCCCAATATGTAACTTCATTATATATCTTGTTCTATTTTCATCTTCCATAGAATTTCTAATTACTAATATATAATTAATTTATTGTTCACAGTTATTTATAAAATTTATTTTATATTCACAAACCACATCAGTTAAATAAATTATATCATATTTATCATCAAATTAATAGATTTATTATAAAAAAAAGAAGATTATTCTTCTTCATTTTTAACTACTTCCCTACCTTTGTAAGTTCCACAAGCTAAGCATACTCTATGTGGTCTAACTTCTGCTCCACATTTTGGGCATTTTGTTACTTCGTTTGCACTGATTTTATAATGTGTTCTTCTTTTTCTACCTCTAGTATTACTTACTTTTCTAAATGGTACAGCCATTTATTTCACCTCACTATCATCAATTAAGTCTATAAGTTCACTAAGTGGACTTAAGTTTTCTTCTTCCTTAGTTGTAAAAGACCATCCATCTCCTTTAATGTCAATTTCTGAATCTTTTACTTCATCACTTAAAACGCGATAAGGAATTTCCATTAATATATTTTCCCATATTATTGGTAAAATATCAATAGTATTTTGAAAATTTGTTGAATTTTCACCCGAATTTTCCAATAATTCAGTTAACTCTCCATTAATATTTACACTAAAAGGATAATTAACGGGCTTTAATGTAATAGCGCAAGGAAGAACCATTACACCAGATACATCTATATTAAGACAGATATTATCCAAACTATTTTTTGATATTTCCCCTTCAACTAGCACATCATTTAATTTTATTAAGTCAGTTCCTTCTAACTCTTCTTTACTAAAAGAATAAGTTTCACTAACTTTAACAAATTTATCTATATTATTATTAAGTCTAGTTATGTCATAATTCATAAAAATCACTCATTTCAACTATTACATTATATATTTAAAATAAGAAAAAATCAATACTAAATAAAATACTACATTAAAAAAATGAAGATTATAAAACAATTACGTTAATCTTCATTTTTATTTACAAACTATTTCTTTAGACATTTAGATGTCTGAGGGCAACACTACTATAAGCTTCCGCAAACCGAACCACCAACGTCACTGACACCGCAATAGCCACTCGCACCACTCGCATTGACAATGCCATCCGAATCCGCACACAAATTAACTGAACCGTCGCTGCAGTTAGAGTCGCTAAAGACGAAGTTGCAACTAACTCCAGAAATTCCTTCTTGTTCTATTTCATATATTTTTGCAACTATTCCTGTTGAATCTGTTTTACTTGTTACCCAACCATATGTATCTGCTGAGCCACCTTCTAAGCATCGTTCTTCTGTTCCATTAAATTTAACACATGCATATGCTTTTGTTACTACATTTGAATCATCTAATTTGTATTTTAAATAGTAGTTCTTATCTTCTGGTAATGTTGTTTCAAGACTTGAGCCATCTCCATTGATACTTGGACCAGATACATCTGATCCTGTATACCACATATATCCATATTTTTCTTGTGGTTGTGGAGCTTTAGCTTCACCGAATATTAATTTGTTGTTTCCATCATATGTTAATGTATCTTTATCATTGTATGTTAAAAATGTTTCTGAAGTTTTGTCTATAGTACCATTAGAAAGCATTATTTCTCCACTATCTGGTAGCTCTCCATCTACTGTGACATTTAATGTTTTGTCACCACATTTTGTTATACCTGATTCTATAGTACAACGATTTGGATTAAATTCACCAGTTAGGTTTTCTTTTGCAATAGCTAATTCTACTGCCTTTAAATAATTTTCTGCACTCCTTTTTAGTGCTTCTTTTTTTGAGTCTTCAATAATATCTATTATTATTGGAACTGCTATTAGAGCTATTATGGCTAGTATTACTATTACTGCTAAGAGCTCTATCAATGTAAAACCTTTATCTTTCATTATTTACCTCCTCGTATTTTACATTATTATTTTATCGCAAAAAAAAAAAAACAAGTAATTTTTTCAGAAATCATGAAAATTTACTTGTTCTTTACAGTTTTTATTTTTTTTGAAATATGATATAGTATATCTGGTGATGTGCATGAATATAGGTATTATTTGTGAATATAATCCATTTCATTATGGACACTTATTACATTTAAAAAAAATTAAAGAGTTATATCCTAATAGTAATATTATATTAGTTTTATCTGGTTGGATTACTGAACGTGGTGATTTAAGTATGATTGATAAATTTAAAAAAACTGATATAGCACTTAATTATGGGGTTGATTTAGTAGTTGAACTTCCTTATAAATTTATTCAAAGTGCAGACTTTTTTGCTAAAGGAGCAATTGAAGTTTTAAATAAACTTAAATGTGATACTATAATATTTGGAAGTGAATGTAATGATATTAATAAATTAATAAATCTTTCTAATATTCAATTAAATAACAAAGATTATAATTTATTAGTAAAAAAATATATTAATACTGGTATAAATTATCCTACCGCACTATCTAGGGCATTAAAAGATATAACAGGATATGATATTAATACTCCAAATGATATACTTGCTCTTTGTTATATAAAAGAAATTATAAGAAACAATTATAATATTAAACCAATAACAATAAAAAGGTGTAATAATTATAATAATGTTAAAACTGAAGGTAAAATATCTAGTGCGACAAGTATTAGAAATTTAATAAAAAATAATAAAAGATATAATAAATATGTACCAAGATATTCATATAAAAATATAAAAAATGCTATATTTATAGATGATTATTTTGATTATTTAAAATATAAAATCATTAGTACAAAAGATTTAACTATTTATAATAATGTTGATGATAATATATCTAATAGAATTAAAAATTGTATTAACTTCTGTTTTAGTTTTGATGAACTATTAAATAAGCTTAAAACTAAAAGATATACATATAATAGATTAAAAAGAATACTACTTTTTATACTACTTTCTATAACAAAAGAAGAATGTTCTAACTTGAAATTGGAATATATTAGAGTATTAGGATTTAACAGTAAAGGTAAAAAATATTTAAATAGTATTAAAAAAGAAATAGATATTGAAATACTTACTAAATATGTAGATAAATATTTAAATAATGATTTAAGAATTAATACTATATTAAGCATGAATAAAAAAATAAAAAATAAAACTGAATTTATAGAAAAAGAATTTAAACAGAGTGTTATAATAAAATAAACAAAAGCCTAAATAGACTTTTGTTTTTGTTTAAATGGTTCTTCTTTATTTAACTCTTTATAAAATTTATTTGTTATATCTATAACATAATCTGGTAAATATTTTTCTACATCACATATTATAGATTTATCTATTCCATAATATGCTTCAGAAATAGCTCCTGTAATTGAAGCTATAGTATCAGTATCTCCACCTATAGAAATTGAATTTCTAATAGCGTCTTCAAAATCATTAGATATTAAAAAACAATATATTGCTTGTGGAACACTTTTACTTGCTCTACTTGAAAAGAGATAATTGTGTTGTAAATCATTTAAATCAAAATCTAGGTTATAATTAAATAATCTCTCTATTACATTTTTTATATAATTTTTTGATTTTTTACATTTTGCAAGATAAATACTATAAGATACTGCTAGAGAAGCTTTATATGATTCAGCATTATTATGTGATGGATATGTTGCTAGGAAAGTATTATATGTTATATCTTGTATAGAATCAAAATAATTAGCTATAGGACTAATTCTCATAGCGCATCCATTTCCATATGATGATCCTACATAATCACTACCTAACCAATCTACAAAACCCTTTGAGAATCTGCATCTTCCATATTTATCAAGTCCAAGACTTAATTCTCTAAGTCCAAATTCTTTTAAAGTATCATTATAATTTTTATTATTTAAAATAGATGAAGCGATAGAAGTAGTTAAAACTGTATCATCAGTATAAGAAGATCGGTCATTAAATAAAGGTACTTCTTTTGATAATATTTTTATTCTATCATTATAATTTATATTTTTCGTTTTTAATAGTTTAATCTCTTCTACTTCATATGTTGATCCTGCAACATCTCCTATAATTGCTCCTAACATATAACCTCCCCAAAAAAATAAGAAATAATTTATTTCTTATTATTATAACACATTAATACATTTTTCAAAAACATAGCTATATTAACAGGTCCTACTCCTCCAGTTGATTTAGTTATAAATGAGGCTTTTTTAGATACAGAGTTAAAATCAACATCACCATATACTTTGTTATTTTCTATAGTTACACCCGCATCTATTACAACTACATCCTCTTTAACCATATCTTCTTTTATTAAATTTTTAACTCCTGTTGCACTTATTATTATATCAGCTCCAATTGTATGAGATTTTAAATCTTTTGTTTCACTATGGCAAATTGTAACTGTAGCTCCTTCATTTAATAAAACATTAATTAGTGGTCTACCTATTAATTTACCTTTACCAACTATAGTTATATCTTTTCCTTTTAATTCAATATTATATCTTTTGAAAAGTTCCATAATAGCAAGTACAGAAGGAGGAGTAATAGATTTTCTACCACTTATTAATCTTCCTACATTTATATCAGTTAAGCCATCTACATCCTTACTATTTATTATAGTATTAAGAAGTCTTTTTTCGTTATATTTTTCTGGTATTGGCAGTTGTATCATTATACCATTTACATAATCATCATTATTTAACTCTTTTATTTTATTTACTATAGTAAGTTCTGGTGTTGTATCATCAAACTTAAAATATCTAAAATAAATGCCCGTTTTAGAACATGCTTCTTCTTTTAATTTAACATGTATTTTATTTTCATCAAAATCTCCTATTTCTATTACAGCAACGCTTGGTCTTATAATACAACCTTTAGCATCACGTTTTATTTCTTCTTCTATTTCTAAACTTATAGTTTTTCCATCAATTATTTCCATAACATACCTTCCTTATACATTAATTATAACAAATTCATAAGATAGCTTGTCAAGGAAATGAATCATCAAAATAAAAAGTTTACACAAGTTAGTGTAAACTAAAAATTAAACATTAACCAATCAGTTTTAAATATCATAAGTATTCCTATAATAAACATTATAATTCCACCTATAAGGTGTGAATATTTAGTATATTTATTTGATATACCAGTTATTTTTAATGTAGTCATTGCTATTACAAAAATAATTATATCATCTAACATAAACATTATTATATATAATGCCATATATAAAATATATTCTAAACTATTTAAATTATTTAAAGAAAGTATTTCAATAAACATAGTAGGAAGTCCAGCAGAACAAGCAAGTTCTATTAAATTAACAGATACTGCAAGAGCTGATATACCAAGTAATGATAATATAAAGTTTTTCTCATTTATATATTTAATTATTCTATTAGTTATTTTTTTCCTTTGATTTTTATTTGTAACTTGACATCCTGTATCTTTATTTAAACTTTTTATAAAACTTTTTAAATTAATTAAACCACCTACTATAGCAACAACTCCAATAATATATTTAAATATATTACCTATACTATTTGCTACAGTTAAAATACCAAGCATGAATACTAAATATACTAATGCGGATACCACTAAGAAAGTAAGTCCTAAAATCCACATCTTCTTTTTATCCTTCATATTAAATAACATACTTATTAAAAATATTAATACCCACATAGCGCATGGATTAAATCCATCTAAAAAACCTATTAATATAGAAATAAGTGGTAATGACACATCTTTTACATTAAACTTTATAGTTTTATTAAATATTTTTATAGATTTATCTAAACTACTTTTATAAATACCTTTATTTTTTTTGAGACATGATGTTAATGATTCATTTTTTATTATTAAACTAACCGCATCACAATAATCTTTATCTTGGTAAGAAGATATCATATCTAAAATTTCTTCTTTTATATCATCACTATAACCTATTTTATAATCTGTTCCAATTATAGTAACAGGTACTGATGATGTATTTATATTAAGCTTATCTACTACTTTATCATATAATTTTGAATAAGTACTTACTTCATACTTTTTTACATCTACAAAATCTAAATTATCTAAAAATTCTAATTCACTTTTACAATGGGGACAAGAATTACTATGAAATATATTTACAGTAACATTTTTAGCCAATATACAAGGCATGAATAAAAACATTAAAATTAACCAAAACAAAAACTTCTTCATCAACTCAAAAACCTTTCTAATTCTTCTTTAGTATGTTCTCCTATCAATCTAGATGTCTCACATTCATTATCAAATCTAATGTATACAGGAAGTATATCTCCTATATTATAATTTGTTATATCACTAGTATCATAATCTAGTGATATAACTTCTATATTCTTATCTTTAATAATATCATTAAATCTAGATTTCATAATTATACAACTGCTACACCATATAGCTTCAATTTTTATAATTTTCATAAATCACTACCTTATATTTGTAAGTTTATTATAACATATATCAAAACACTTGATAAACTCATCTAATTCTTCTTTTGTAGTTATACTAGATATACTTATTCTAATACTTGACTCTGCTCTTTTTATATCACCAGTAAGAGCTAATACAGCTTTAGACTTAGTATTTGTATTAGAACATGCACTTTGTGTAGATATATATATATCATATTCTTCTAATGCATGTAACATAGTTTCTGGTTTAACACCCAAAATACTTATATTTAATATATGCGGAATACATTTATCGTTACTATTTATTTTTACTTTATCATATTTTTCTAATTTAGATTTTAAATATTTATTTAACTTTAATACTTCATCATATTTAGAAGATGAATTAAAAAGCGCTAGACGCAAAGCTTTTGCAAGAGACGCAATTAACGGAGTACAAGGGGTTCCACTTCTATAAATAGTTGTACTTTTTCCTCCATGTATAATTGGTGTAATATCTATTTTATCTTTTTTTATTAAAACACCAATACCTTTAATTCCAAAAAATTTATGTGCTGAAAAACTTACTAAATCTACATTAGATAAATCTATATTTACTTTACCAATTGCTTGTGTCATATCTGAATGAAAAAAACATTTAGGATATTTTTTTAAAAGACGCCCTATTTCATCAATTGGTTGAAGTACTCCAATTTCGCTATTTACTGCATTTATACTAACAAGAATAGTATCATCTGTAATTAATCTTTTTAAATCTTCTATATCTACTCTTCCAAACTCATCTAATTTTACAAAGTCACAACTATATCCATTATCCAATAAATAATTTATAGGTCCATATATAGATGAATGTTCTAATGATGTTGTGATAATATGTTTACCTCTATTTTTATATTTATCACATATTCCTTTAATAGCTAAATTATTAGATTCACTAGAACCACTAGTATATATTACTTCACTAGGTTTAACATTTAATAACTCTGCTATTTTGTTAGTTGATGCTTCAATTAAATTTTTAGATTCTAACCCTAATTTGTGTAATGAATTAGGGTTACCAATAAAACTAGATGCCTTACAAAAAGTATCTAATACTTCATCACTTGTTTTTGTAGTTGCACTATAATCTAAATATATCATATTATTACCTCATTTTCTTAAATAATTTTTTTGTATTTGAATTAACTTTTTCTTCTAACTCTATTTTAGACATATTTTTTATTTCACATAATTTATTTTCTATATATATTATATTAGAAGGCTGATTTATTTCTTGTCTTACTGGTTCTGGTGATATATAAGGGCTATCGGTTTCTATTAAAAATAATTCATTTGGAATTAATTTAGCTATTTCTATAGATTCTTTAGCATTCTTGTAAGTAATTCTACCAGCAAAAGATATATAAAACCCATTTTCTATTATATATTTTAATGATTCAATATCTAGTTGAAAGCAATGAAATACACAGCCATATTTTGGTTTAATACAATTTTCAAACACTTTTATTACTTCGTTATTCATATTATTAGAATGTATAATTACAGGAAGTTTTAAAGCATTTGCAATAGCAATTTGTTTTATTAAAAATTGTTTTTGAATCTCTATATTTTTATTTAAATAATCTAGTCCAATTTCGCCTATAGCTACAACTTTATCACTAACTAAATTATATAAATTATCACAAGAATTATTTTCACTATATAATGGATGAATTCCAATTGAACTAAAAAATTTTTTATTATATTCTGATATTTTTACACTTTCTTGTGATGAAAGAATATCAAATCCCACATTGATTACAGATTTTATATTATCATCTTTATTAATTTTTGTTATAACTGGCTTTATATCATCATATATTTTAGAATTGATATGTACATAATCATGGTACCACCTAATACATTGTACCACATTTAATAAGTAAAAAAAAGAGGTTAACCTCTTTTCTAATACCAGTAAGAACCTAATATTATAGCTAATAATATATATAATACAATTAATATTATATAACCTGTGCCAGTATTTGTTCTTACATTAGATACTGTATTATTATCACAAGAATTATTTACACTCATACTACCCTCCTAAATATATGCTCCAAGTATTATTATTAATAGTATAAATAATACTAAAACTATAGCAGCACCAGATACACCGGAATTATTACAACACATAATCTTGCCTCCTTTTTTATCTTTTCACAGTATTTTATGAAATTTTTGTAAATATGTGAATGTTTATGTTGAATTTTCTTTTCCAATTTGTTAAAATATAACTGTATGGTGAAATACATCGTATTATAGGAAAGGAGAGGCAAAAATGCCAAAGGAAACTACGAAAAAGAGTACTAAGGGAAAAAAGACTACAACAAATAAAAATGTAGTCAAAAAAAATGTGCCTAAAGAAAATAATTCTACAAAAAAAGTTGCACCTAAAGAAAAAAAAGTTGAAGTAAAAAATGATGTAAAAATTAATGTAGAACCTATTTCTAAAAAGGTAGAAGTAAAAAATGAAAAGAAAGGATCAAATGAAAAAATTAATAACTTCTTAGAAAATACACAATTAGTTATTTGTACTTGTATAATTGTTATTTTAATCGCTTTATTAATTTTAGTATTATGTATGAAAAGAATACCAAAAGTTAATAATAAGGATGTTGTAGCAACATTAAATGGAAAAACATTTACTGCAAATGACTTATATCAATCAATGAAAGATGATAATGGTACAACAGCTTTAATTAATATGATTGATGAATATATTGCCGATAAAGAAGTTAAGTTAACTAGTGATAATAAAAAATATATTGATGAAATAGTCGATTATTATAAAAACTATGCAGATTATTATAAAACTGATTTAATTTCATTCTTACAAAATTATGTAGGATTAACAGGAATAACTAATGAAGATCAATTCTATGATTTTGTAACAAAGGATTACAAAAAAACATTAGCTGTTACTAAATATATTGGAGATGAAGCATCTGAAGAAGAATTAAAAGCTTATTATAAAGAAAACTTCTCTGATAAATTAACTGTTAAACATATTTTAATAGAAGTTGATAGTGAAGCTGAAGATGCGGATGCTGCAGATAAAGAAGCTTATGAAAAAGCTGTTAGCCTAATTGATACTTTAAATGATACAAAGAAAGACGGTTTAGAAGAAAAATTTGATGAGTTAGCTTTAGATAATTCTGATGATTCTCAGACTTATTCAAATGGTGGATTATTAGAAGATATTTCAAAAAGTGACGTTGTTGAAGAATTCTGGAACGCTGCATTTGATTTAAAAAACGGAGCTTATACTAAAGAACCGGTTAAAACTACTTATGGATATCATGTAATTTTAAGAGTAAGCTCAACAAAAGTAGAAAAATATAAAGATATTAAAGATGAAGTAAAACAAAAATATGCTGAAAGCTTGTTATCAAGTGATTCTAGCCTAACAACTACTAAATGGGATGAATTAAGAAAGAAATATAAATTTTCTATAAAAGATGACGAAATAAAGAAAAATTATAAATCAATGATAAATGGTTCTGATGATAAAGATTCTAAAGAAGATCAAGATACAAAAGAGGCTACAGATGAAACATCAGATGAAACTTCATCTGAAGAATAAAAAAAGAAGAATTAATCTTCTTTTTTTTGTATTAAATTATATATATCTTCCCTATTAAAACCTTTTTGAATTAGCTTTTGTATTAATTTATTTTTAAATTCTATACCATCATATTTTAATTTTAATCTATTATATAATTTATTATATTCGCATTCTAAAATAGATGTATCATTTTTTATATGCTTATCTATTATATTTATAATATCACTTCTATCATATCCTAAATTAATTAAATCATTTATTAATTTTTGCCTTAAAAAATTATTTGAATATTTTTTATTAGATTCAATTTTTTTCTTTACTATTTTTTCCAATCTTTCAGAAAATATATTTTTATCTAAATCATTTAACTGTTCATCTATTATGTTTTCACTAATATTTTGCTTTATTAAATCATTTTTTATCTTACTAATACCATATGAACTTAAATATGTTATCATTAATAAAAGATTTACAATATAATTTATCATTTATTAAATTAATTTTCTCCAACTTATTAATAATACTATCTATAATATCTAAATCATTTGTGTATTTTTTTATATAATTAACAACTTCACTTTTACTTCTCATACGCTTTAATATATATTTAACAGTTTTATCGTATATTTCATAATAACTAGTATCATCAATAATTTTTTTATATAAAGACAAATCAATTTCTTTTTTATATAATAATTCATTAGATAAAATAACATTATCATAAGTTATTAAACTATCATTATCAAATAATATTTTATATTTATTATTCTTAATATTTTATTAATTCTCATAAATACCTCACATTAATGAAACTATAACACTAAAAAACAATTATAGTCAATAAAAGAAGATATTAGTATTCAATATCTTCTTTATTATTTTTCATATCTAATGTTGCCTCATTAACCGCATCATCAACTGTCTTTATAGCATCATTTATAATACTATATCCACTAGCTGCTCCAAATCCATGTGATAATGTTTTAAATTCTTTATTTAACTTTCTTAAATAAGAAATAATTTGCTTTTCATCATATCCTACTAAATATATTAAAAATTCATTACCATCTGTTCTTATTATCTCACTATTTTGTAATTGATGTTGTATAAGTATATTAGCAGCTTCAGTTATAACTTTATCTCCTTCTTCTCTACCATAATTATCATTAATATAAGAAATATTATTTAAATCTACTATAATTATTGATTGAGGATATATTTCAGAATCATCCCATGATTCAATTTTACTATTTAAGTATGCCCTATTTTTTAATGAAGTTAACTGATCTATATATTTTATTTTATCTTCTTTAGATAATTTAATTTTTTTATTTTTTCTTGACATTTTTACCATACATTTCATATGATTAGTAAAATCTAATACTAC
>JAUNNO010000041.1 GCA_030531425.1 bacterium | reverse complement strand
GGCTCATGCTTTTCGGCTTTTTATTTATTATTTATCACTTATTAATTTATCAAAATTATCATTTTTATTATTTTTTATTAAATAAAAAAGGAAAAATTATATTTTTAGATAATATTGATAGTAGGAGGTGATGAAATGAAAAACAAAGGGCTTCAAAATGAATATTGGTTTATAAATGCAATAAATAACAAAAAATTAAATGAACTTAGTTTTTTACTTCAAGATTTAATATTATTTTTATTTCCAAATATAGATCAAAATCAAAAAATTGTATGTTATAAAAATATTTATTATGAAAAAGCGGATATTTGTATAAAGGTAGGAAATATAACTAAATATGTAGGAATAAAAATGGGAATCAGAAACTCTGTACATGGTGAAAAATTAATTACTTTTATTAAATTTTTATATGAATTAAATATAGATAAAAATGTTATAAATGAAATATTAAAATATCATTATGCAGATGGGACATTAGATGGCACAGGCAAAAATAGAATGAGTATAGCAGAGTATAAATTAACTAATTTAAAAAATATATATTTTGTAAATAAAGAATTGAATAATTTAAATATATTGAAATCTGCAATTAATCGTTTTATAATTCAAGGCACTCAAAAAGAGTTTCATCCAATTGATGTTTTAATATATGGAACACCAGGTGATTTTTTATTTATAACTTGCGATGAAATATATAAATATATATTGGGTAAAAGAAATATTGAATCTTCAGCAATTCATTTTTCTTGTCTATCTTATCAGCCACAAGCAAGAGTATTAAATTTTGATAAATCAAAAGAGTATATGAGGGATTATATTCAAATTAAATGGTATAATTTTGAAGATAATGTTATTGAAATATTAAATCAAAGAGCAATATCTAAAAATTAATAAGATAAAATAACAACTCGTTGCAAATTGTTGATTTATTAGAATATTAATAGTATAATTTTATTATGGTTATTGCCCCATAGCCAAGCGGTAAGGCGGTGGACTCTGACTCCATTATGCGTAGGTTCGAATCCTACTGGGGCAACCATATTTGCTGAAGTAGCTCAGTTGGTAGAGCAGCTCCCTCGTAAAGAGCAGGTCGTAGGTTCGACTCCTATCTTCAGCACCATTAAAGAATATAAATTGTAAAATAAAAAGCAAATCAAAAAATTGATAAAACAATGTGTTGAAGTTAAATAAAATATTTATTTAACTTTTTTATTATGATATAATAATTTTATTAAGGAGTAAGTTATGAAAAAGCAAAATAATAAAATCACAATAGGTTTTTTTAATGATTCATTTTATCCTATGACTGATGGAGTAATAATGGTTATGGATAATTATGCTAAAGTATTATGTAAATCTTGTAATGTAATAGTATTTTGTCCTAAATATAAAAAAGATTTTGATGATACAAAGTTACCATATAAAGTAGTTAGGTGTAAATCTATAAAAATTCCTTTTTTAGACTATTCATTACCATTACCAATTTTTGATAAAAATTATAGAAAAATGTTAAAAAATAGTAATTTAGATATTGTACATATACATTCACCATTTACAATAGGTTCTTCTGGATTAAAATATTCTAAAAAACATAATGTTCCTTGTGTTGCTACTATGCATAGTCAGTTTAAACAAGATTTTAAAAGAGCCGTAAAATTTAATTTTTTTGCTACTATATTAAATAATAAATTAATTAGATTTTTTAATAAATGTGATAGATGTTTTGCTGTAACTGATGAAACTGCAAGAATATTTTATGAAGATTATAAATATAAATGTTTACCTGAAGTATTAGAAAATGCTACTGAAATGATGCCTGTAGAAGATAGTAGCTATGCTATAAGTTATATTAATAAAAAACATAATATAGAAGATGATGAAATAGTATTTTTATTTGTTGGGAGAATAAATATATTAAAAAATATCCTTTTCATTATCGATAGTTTAAAATTATTAAAAGAAAAAAGGACAAATTTAAAATTTAAAATGTTATTCGTAGGTGAAGGACAAGATGAGACTGTTTTAAAAGAACACATAACTAATCTTTCCTTAGATAATTATGTTATCTTATGTGGGAAAGTAACTGATAGAACTATACTTAGTTATTATTATAAAAGAACTGATTTACTTTTATTTCCATCAAAATATGATACATCATCTCTAGTTAGAATAGAAGCTGCATCACAAAGTACTCCTGGATTGTTTTTGAAAGGAACATCTACAGGGTGTACTATAACTGATAATAAAAACGGTTTTTTATCTGAAGATAGTGTAGAAGATTATTCTAATAAAATAATAGAAATTTTAGAAAATAAAGAACTATATGATAAAGTAAGTGCTGGAGCATTTAAAGATTTATATATAAGTTGGGATGACGTTGTGGCTATCGCATATAAAAATTATTTGGATTTAATAAAAAAGTATTAAGTATTAGTACTTTTTTTGTATAATTTTTCTAATTTTATTCAATATATAATTGGAGGGATTAAATGAAAAAAGATGAAAATGAAATAAATGTTTTAGATGAATTAAATAAAGGTGCTTGTATGGGTAGAGATGCTATACATTTTATACTTGATAAAGTAGAAGATGAAAACTTAAAAAAAGAACTTAATACCCAATATGAAAAATATAGAGAAATCTCAGATAGGATTAGTAAGTTATATCCTGAGTATACAACTGATAAAGAGCCTCATGAGACTAATGCTATGAATAAAGTTATGACTTGGTATGGAATAGAAATGAAAACTATTTTTAATCAAGGTACTTCTAAAATAGCTGAAATACTTATGCAGGGTACTAATATGGGAATAATAGAAGGAAGAAGATTATTAAATCGTAAAGATGTAGAAGAAGAAGTACATAGTATAATACAAGAATATGTAGATATGCAAGAACAGGCTGTAGAAAATTTAAAAGAATTTTTATAAAAAGGAGAATATATGAATATTACATATGAAGAAGTTCCAAATATAATAACATCTAAAGACTTAGATTATTTAAATGATATGTTTAATTTTAATTATGGAGCATTTAAATCAAATTATAATGCTATAGAAAGTATACAAGATGAAACTTTAAGATCATTAGTAAAGAAGTGTAGTGATGTTTTTTATGATAATATGGATAAAATCTTAAATATTTTATCTAATGGAGGCATAAATGAATAATAATAAAATTAATAATACCAAAGTTGATGTACCAAATGGAATAAAATTAAATGATAAGGATTATATGAATTCACTACTTAGTTGTTTAAAAGAAATGGTAAAAAATTATTCTATTGCGTTAACTGAGGCAAGTAATGAAACTTTGTATTCAAAATATAAAGAAATGTTTGATACATACATTAATTTGCAAAGAGAAGTTTTTGAAACTATGTTTAGATATGGATGGTATTCTTTAGAAAAATTAGATAGTAATAAAATTAATGAAAAGTATCAAATGCTTAGCGAAGAGAAAATAAGTCTAGGATAATATTATCCTTTTTTTTATTTATAATTGTTTAAATTTTATCTAATTTATAGTATACTTACTATAGAGGTGATATTTATGAATATATTAGTAACTGGAGGAACTGGCTATATAGGAAGTCATACTTGTGTTGAGTTATTAAATTCTAATTATAATGTGATAGTTATAGATAATTTATCTAATTCTAAGATAGATGTAGTGGATAAAATAAAAAAAATAACTAATAAGGATTTTAAATTTTATGAGGGAGATTGTTGTAATAAGGAATTTTTAAATAAAGTTTTTACAGAAAATCAAATAGATGCTGTAATACATTTTGCAGGATTTAAAGCGGTAGGAGAATCAGTTTTAAAACCATTAAAGTATTATAGAAATAATTTAGATTCTACTATAAGTTTACTTGAAGTTATGAATAGTTTTAATGTAAAAAAACTTGTATTTTCTTCTAGTGCAACTGTTTATGGTAAGCCAGAATCATTACCAATAAAGGAGAATTTTCCTTTGTCAACTACCAATCCTTATGGTTCAACTAAGCTTATGATAGAAGATATTTTAAGAGATTTACATAAATCTGATAATGATTGGTCTATAGCAATTTTAAGGTATTTTAATCCAATAGGTGCTCATAAATCAGGTCTTATTGGTGAAAATCCTAATGATATACCAAATAATTTAATGCCTTATATAGTTAAAGTAGCAACAGGACAGTTAGATGAATTAAGTATATTCGGCAATGATTATGATACAGTAGATGGTACTGGAGTTAGAGACTATATACATGTAGTTGATTTAGCAAAAGGTCATATTAAAGCAATTGAAAAAGTCTTAAAAGAAAATACAATAGATTCATATAACTTAGGTACAGGAAATGGATATAGTGTATTAGAACTTGTTAAAACATTTATAAAAGTAAATAATGTTGATGTTAAATATAAAATTACAAAAAGACGTCCTGGAGATATAGATGCTTGTTATGCAGATCCTAGTTATGCCAAAGAAAAACTTAATTGGGAAGCTAGTTTGACAATTGATGAGATGTGCAGGGATGCTTATAATTATGTAAAGAAAAATAAATAAATTAAAAAGCTACAAAAAAATGTAGCTTTTTATAAAATAAAAAGATTAATAAAAATTAATCTAATAATACTTTATGGTGGGACGTTAGGGATTCGAACCCTAGACCCACTGATTAAGAGTCAGTTGCTCTACCAACTGAGCTAACGTCCCAAGTTGTTAATTAACAACTATGTATACAGTATAACACATTTTTATGTAAAATCAAATAGTAATTTTAATTTTTTTTATATAAATTGATTGACTAACAAATATTTTTTTTATATACTTATTATAGTAAGAAGGTGTAAAATGAAAGGGTTTACATTAATTGAACTTTTAGCTGTTTTAGTAATTATTTCTGTACTAGCATTGATAACTGTAGTATCAGTAGGACCAATAATTTCTAGTTCTAAAGATAATTTAGAAAGTTCACAAAAAACTAATATAGAAGATGCTGCTAGAGTATATTATTTAAAAGAAGGGACTGATGATATTACTTGCGTAGATTTAGAAACTTTGATTTCTAAAGGATATATAGAATCATCTGAGGTAATAAATCCTAAAACAAGAGAAACAATGACAGGATCCGTGTTAATAAATTATTCTAATAATCAATATAGTTATGAATATCAAGATAATACTTGTGAATAAAAAATAGTGAATTCTTCCATAATAATTATGGGAGGATTTTTTTATGGAAAAAAGTAAATATCAAAAAATTGTTAAAAAGTATACACCGAAACCTCCAATATTAAAAAATGGAGTAGTTGCTTTTATTATTGGTGGAATAATGGGAGTTTTAGGAAATTTTTTAGTTAATTTTTATTCTTATAGTTTTGATTTATCTAGTAAAGATGCATCTGTTTTTATGATAATAACATTAGTATTTTTAGGTTGTTTATTAACTTGTTTAGGTTTTTTTGATAAATGGGTTAATTTTGCTAAATGTGGTCTTATAGTTCCAATTACAGGATTTGCTCACGCTATGATGAGTGCTGCTTTAGAATATAGAAAAGAAGGCCTTGTAACAGGTGTTGGAGCTAATATGTTTAAACTAGCAGGCTCTGTAATAATATTTGGAGTAGTTAGCGCTTATATTTTTGGACTTTTAAGAATTATAATAATGGGGGTATAAAATGACTTTTAAATATAATAATGTATATATAAATTCTACTTGTACTATTACAGGCCCTTATGAAAAACGTGGACCTTTAGGTAAATATTTTGATAAAAGTTATGATGATTTTTATTTTAATGAGCCTACTTGGGAACAGGCTGAGACTAAATTAATAGTTGAAAATGTAAATATGCTTTTAAAAAAAATAAATTTAAAATCTAGTGATATATCAGTACATATTGGTAGTGATCTTTTAAATCAAATAGTTGCTACTAATTATTCATCTTCTAAGTTAGGTATTCCATTAATTGGGATATATTCTGCTTGTTCATCTAGTGTGCTTGGTCTTATTTTAGCTAGTAATATGATAGATTCTAAACAAATAAATAATGCTATTGTAACTTCTTCTTCTCATAATAATTCTGCTGAAAAACAATTTAGAAATCCAGTAGAATATGGGGGGCCTAAAAAAGATTACACAACATTTACAACTACAGGGTGTGCTAGTTGTTTTTTATCTAATGCAAAAGATAAAATAAAAGTAGAATCAGCAACACTAGGTACTGTAGTAGATATGGGAGTTTGTGATGTATTTAATATGGGTGCTGTTATGGCTCCAGCTGCAGCTAAAGTAATATCAGATCATTTGAAAGAGACTAATAGAACAATAGAGTATTATGATTTGATTTTAACTGGAGATTTAGGTGTAGTAGGTAAATTTATTTTGAAAGACTATTTGAAAGAAGAACATAATATTTATTTAAAAAATTATGATGATTCGGCTTGTATGATATTTGATATAGATAAACAACCAGTATATCAAGGAGGAAGTGGCATATCTTGTCTTCCTTTAGTTAGTTATTCGTATATTTTTGATAAAATGAAAAATGGCAAACTTAACAAAGTACTTTTAGTAGCAACAGGAGCTTTAATGAATCCTAGTATGTGTAATCAAAAACTATCTATACCAAGTATTGCTCATGCAATAAGTTTGGAGGTATCAAAATGACATATTTAAATTCATTCATATTTTGTGGATTAGTTTGCTTAATAGGGCAGCTTATTTTAGATAATACTAAATTAACACCAGGTCATATAACAACTTTATTTGTTGTAGTTGGTGCTTTTCTAGATACATTTAATATATATGATAAATTTATACTTTGGGCAGGCGGTGGAGCTTTAGTACCTATTACATCATTTGGACATTTATTAATACATGGCGCTATGGATACTGTATCAAACTTTGGAATAATGGGACTTTTTATGGGAATGTTTGATTTAACATCATCTGGAATAGTTGCTGCAATTATATTTTCATTTATATTTTCTTTAATATTTAAACCTAGGGATTGAAATATTTTAAAAAATATGTTACAATTTAGTCATATAGTAGGAGGTATGTATGGCTAAAAGGGGAAGACCTACAAATAAGGTCGTAAGAAAAAGAAAAGAGGCTAAATCAAAAGGCGAGTTAACTTTTTTAGTTGCAATCTTAATTTTAGTATTAGCAGCAGTAATATGCTATTTTGCATTTATTCATTAATAAAAAACTATTAACAAAAAATTGTTAATAGTTTTTTATTTTAGAAAAATTGTATAATTTTTATTGACTTATTTAATAACTTTTGAAATTTTATAAAAAATATTTTTAATTTTAATACTAAGTTTTTCTGATACTATATTAATAGTATTTTTAATAATTAAAGATATTAAGCAGTCAATTATAAAACTTGTAATAAACCAAATAAGAGAGCATATAATAACATATATTATTTCTAATATAATAATATTGTTTGTAACGAAATTAGGTAGTAATAAGGAATAAAAATTACTTGTAAAATTTGAAAATTGTTGTAGTATATATATAGTAACAACGTGTTTACTAAAGCAGAGAATAATATTTCTTGAATATTTTGATTCTTTTATATTAATGTTTAAAAATAATTTTAAGAAACTGATAGAGCTTAGTATAATCAATGGATTATTATAAAGAAAAATATTAACAGCAATTAATTTATTTTTAATTATTACTATAAAAAATATACTTAATAACCAATTAATAATATTACAGCATAAATAAATAATTAAATTGTTTTTTTTACCCTTTGCAAAAAAATCATATTTTTTAATTATTGCGCCAATTAAATATAAATATATTCCACTTATTAGAGAGTATCCACCGTTAATTCCTATTGAATTTAATGGATTAATAAACATAATAGTTGAAAAAAATATAAATGTAATAATTATAATATATTTGGCAATTTGTTTATTCAAATTTTCCACAATTTTATTTAGTATTGGTGACAGTAAAACAATTATAATGTATACATAAATATACCAAGTTGTCCGTAAACAATTTTTGAAATTATAGATATATTCATTAGCTGATATTGTTCTATAGTTTAATAATATATCTAAAAAATAAAATATTACAAAATAAAATATAACATTAAGTATTAAAGATATTATTTTTTTAATATTTAATTTAATACCAAAATATCCAGATATTAAAAAATATACATTTACACTTATTATTACAAAACTATTAATAAAAAACGCCAACGAAGTTAATTTTAGATTACTGATTTCATTATTAAAATTTGCAGGAGAAATGTTGTATTTATTTATTGTAAAATGATGAATACAAATAAAAATTGAACATATTATTCTTAATAGTTCTATATTCAATTGCCTTTTTTTTATATCAATACTGTTATTTGTTGCTATCATAATTTACTCCTCATATATTTTACAAAACTTATCCTTATTCTAAAGTAATTATAACTTTTTTTCTGAAAAAAGTCTATATAGAATTTTATATGTAAAAAAAATGTAAATTTTTACTATTTTACTTGCTCATATAAATTTAAACATGGTATAATATTTAATGTCTTAGAAGGAGGATATTATGACAAAATATGTTTATGCCTTTAAAGAAGGTAATGCAGATATGAGAAACTTACTTGGTGGTAAGGGTGCTAATTTAGCTGAAATGACTAATATTGGATTACCAGTACCTCAAGGGTTTACAATTACAACAGAAGCTTGTACAAAGTATTATGAAGATGGAAAAGAAATTAATGAAGAAATCCAAAGTCAAATTAATGAATACATTGAAAAAATGGAAGAATTAACTGGCAAAAAATTTGGAGATAGTGAAAATCCATTATTAGTATCAGTAAGAAGTGGTGCTAGAGCATCTATGCCTGGTATGATGGATACTATACTTAACTTAGGTCTTAATGAAGATGTTGTTAATGTAATAGCTGAAAAATCTGGAAATGCTAGATGGGCTTGGGATTGCTATAGAAGATTTATTCAAATGTATTCTGATGTTGTAATGGAAGTTGGTAAGAAATATTTTGAAGAACTTATCGATGAAATGAAAGAAAAGAAAGGTGTTAAGCAAGATATAGAACTAGATGCTAATGATTTACGTGAATTAGCTAGTTTATTTAAAGCTGAATATAAAGAAAAGATTGGAACCGATTTCCCTGATGATCCTAAAGAACAATTAATGGGAGCTATTAAAGCTGTATTTAGATCTTGGGATAATCCTAGAGCTAATGTTTATAGAAGAGATAATGATATTCCATATTCTTGGGGAACAGCAGTAAATGTACAATCTATGGCATTTGGTAACATGGGTGATGATTGTGGCACTGGTGTTGCATTTACTCGTGATCCAGCAACAGGAGAAAAAGGTTTATTTGGAGAATTCTTAACTAATGCACAAGGAGAAGACGTTGTTGCTGGTGTTAGAACTCCAATGCATATAACAGAAATGGAAGATAAATTCCCAGAAGCATTTAAACAATTTAAAGAAGTTTGTAAGACTTTAGAAGAACATTATAGAGATATGCAAGATATGGAATTTACTGTAGAACATGGTAAACTTTATATGTTGCAAACAAGAAATGGTAAAAGAACTGCTAAGGCTGCATTAAAAATTGCATGTGATTTGGTAGATGAAGGAATGCGTACAGAAGAAGAAGCTGTAGCTATGATTGATCCAAGAAATCTTGATACTTTATTGCATCCACAATTTGATGCTAAAGCTCTAAAAGAAAATACTCCATTAGGAAAAGGATTAGGTGCATCTCCTGGTGCTGCTTGTGGTAAAGTAGTATTTACTGCAGAAGATGCAGAAGAATGGGCATCAAGAGGAGAAAAAGTAGTTTTAGTTAGACTTGAAACTTCACCAGAAGATATTACTGGTATGAAAGTTAGTCAAGGTATTTTAACAGTTCGTGGTGGTATGACAAGTCATGCTGCAGTAGTTGCTCGTGGTATGGGAACTTGTTGTGTATCTGGCTGTGGAGATATTAAAATGGATGAGGCTAATAAAAAATTTACTTTAGCTGGAAAAGTATTTACAGAAGGAGATCCTATTTCAATAGATGGAACAACTGGTAATATTTATGAAGGATTAATTCCAACAGTTGATGCTACTATAGCTGGAGAATTTGAACGTGTTATGAACTGGGCTGATAAGTTTAGAGCATTAAAAGTTAGAACAAACGCAGATACTCCAAAGGATGCTAAAAAAGCTCGTGAATTAGGAGCAGAAGGAATTGGTTTATGCCGTACAGAGCATATGTTCTTTGAAGAAGATAGAATAGCTGCATTTAGAGAAATGATTTGTGCTGATACTCTAGAAGAAAGAGAAGCTGCTCTAGATAAGATATTACCATATCAACAAGATGATTTTGAAAAATTATATGAAGCATTAGAAGGACTTCCTGTAACAATTCGTTACCTAGATCCACCATTACATGAATTTGTACCTACAGAAGAAGCTGATATTGAAAAGTTAGCAAAAGCTCAAGGCAAATCTGTAGAATATATTAAAAATTTAATTTCTGCATTACATGAAGTTAATCCAATGATGGGTCATCGTGGATGTAGACTTGCAGTAACATATCCTGAAATAGCTAAAATGCAAACAAAAGCTGTTATTAGGGCTGCAATTAATACAAAGAAAAATCATCCAGACTGGAATGTAAAACCAGAAATTATGATTCCTCTTGTATGTGAACTTAAAGAATTAAAATATGTTAAAAGTGTTGTAGTAGAAACAGCTGATGAAGAAATAGCTGCATCAGATATTAAATTAGAATATTCTGTTGGAACAATGATTGAAATTCCAAGAGCAGCACTTACAGCAGATGCTATAGCAAGTGAAGCAGATTTCTTCTGTTTTGGAACTAACGATTTAACTCAAATGACTTATGGATTCTCAAGAGATGATGCAGGTAAATTTTTAGGGTCTTATTATGATACTAAAATATTTGAAAATGATCCATTTGCTAAGTTGGATCAAACTGGTGTAGGTAAATTAATGAAGATGGCAATAGAACTTGGAAAACCAGTAAATCCAAATTTACATGTTGGCATATGTGGAGAACATGGTGGAGATCCTACTTCAGTAGAATTCTGTCATAGTATTGGACTTGATTATGTATCTTGTTCACCATTTAGAGTACCAATTGCACGTCTTGCTGCTGCACAAGCCGCAATCAA
>JAUNNO010000090.1 GCA_030531425.1 bacterium | reverse complement strand
ATCGTAAACAAAAACTAGGTATTACATTAGTAGATAAATCAATAGAAATAATGGATACATCTAAACCATTGATAACAATGCCATCATCATATCTTCCACAATTTCATAATCTAATAAAAAGATATGACTGGCAACTAACAGATTGTATAAGCGACTGTTATCTAGAAGGTACAAATGAACTTATATTTAATGGCGAATTATCAAATAATAATCAAGAATTATCTAATGAAGAAAGAATAATTCTTACATATAAACATACAAAAGATAAGAACATTCTTAAATTATTGGGAATATCATCTATAAAATCGTTAATTTTCTCAAAAAAATTAAAAAAAACGCAAATTTTTAGACTAAATGCAGGTTTATAAATTTTAGTTTAATTTATTAGACTTATTTCAGGTTTAAATACTAAAAACGGAAATAAGTCTTTTAATTTTGATAATAAATATATGAATTATTGCATGCTAAAATAACGGAGTTATTTCCGTTTTTTAAACTTATTGCAGTTTTGTGTATTTGTTTCTTTGCCTGTAAAATATTTTAGTTATCTAAATAATTTATCAAATAATTCTTCATCAAAAACATTAATAAATGCTTCTTTAGACGTATAGCTATCTAAAGATTTTAAAGGTCTATTAAGTAATGTTTGATTAATATTTTTAATATCTTGTTTTTTATATGTATCTATTGTTTTTCCTTTTGGGAAAAATAATCTTAATTGTTTATTAATATTTTCTACATTAGGTTTTTGATTTGATACATATCCATCACAAAAGAATAATTTACATCTTTCTTCTCCAGTTATTTTAGAAAAACATATTCCATTTATATCAGTAAAACATGGATCTCTATCTGTTAAAATAACAGGTATTAATTCAATAAATGCATTAGTTCCAATTTTTTCTTCTAATTCATCAAAGAATTCAACAACTTTTTCTTGATTAGGATTTTTAATTAAATCTAATAAAATAAATTGCAAATCAGGTAAAACAAATGATAAAATATTATTGTTATCTGTCTTAATAGTTCCCAGGAAATCTAGTTGCCAGACGTAGATTCCTGGATGTTTGTGTATAAAGGCAAGATAATCAATATAAGTATGACCTGTTCTGTCAATTTTTTTATTTTCAGAATATTCATACTTTTTATTATGTTTTCTTTTTTTATAAGTAACAGCATATGGTAAATTAATTTTTTTAGTAGTTAAATACCCATTATTGACATATCTATAAAGAGTAGTGACAGATTTATCTATTCTGTCTTTATTTTCAATTGTTATTTGATAAATAGACTTTTTATTATCAATGCCTGCTTTAATAATTTCATCTAACTCTTTAAATTTCTCAGATTCAATATCAATACCTTTTCTAGAATTAATTAAATTAATATCAGCTTTATCTTGTGCTTTTTTAGGATCATATTTATATTTTGTAAAAACACATTGATTATTGTATTTTTTTGGACACCCAGTACAAACAAAAGGCCATCTTTGAGTTCTTTTACAGTTAGTAATATTTTTTCCAATAGTAGTAGATTCTCTATTTCTTTTTACTTCTTTAGAAATACTTGTTGGATCAAATCCTAGAGTTTCTGCGATTTCCTTTAATTTATAATTATGTGATATTCCGTTAGAAATAACTTTTCTTTGTTCTAACGTTAAATGTTTCCAGTCTTTCACTTTTAATTCCTCCTTCTTGGCAAAGAAACATTACTTATTATACTATAATCAGACTTATTGCAGTTTTTTCTAATAAAACGGAATTTCAAATGAAAATTAGCGAAATAGCCGAAAATATAAAGTATTAAATTGATATTTAATATATTATTTGTTAAAATATAACATGTGGAGGAATGCGATATGGGATTATTAAGAAAATTAATCGATTCAGAATATAAAGAATTAAAAAGGTTTGAAAAAATAGCAAATAAAATTGTTGCATTAGAAGATGAAATGGCAGCTTTAAGCGACGAAGAGCTAAAAGCAAAAACTGTTGAATTTAGAGAAGAACTTGAAAAAGGAACTGATTTAGAGGAATTAGTTGTACCAGCTTTCGCAGTAGTCAGAGAAGCCGCATATCGTGTAATTGGTGAAAAACCATACTTTGTTCAAATATTAGGTGGACT
>JAUNNO010000089.1 GCA_030531425.1 bacterium | reverse complement strand
CCAGAGATTCAACCAGTAAATCCGGTTTTACAACAATTTGATAGTGTTCAACCTGAAGGTCAATTTGTAAATAACTCTAATGTAGTTAATCAAAATACTGTACAGCCATCTAATTCAACATCTGATTCATCAGGGCTAGATATTTTCGGACAATAGAAAGTTTAACTTTCTTTTTTTTTTAGAATAGGGTATAATTATCTAGGAGGTAAGGTTGAAAATAAATAATTAAAATTAAGGCACGCAAAAGGAGTTCAAAAAATAGAAAAATTTTTTTGAACTTAAGTTAGTCAATGAAGACTTTAAAATAAATGCTCTTTGAAATAATAATTAATTATCAGATAAAGTGATATTGTATCCAAGAGAACTTAAATAAGAAATCATTTCTTCTGTTTTAGAATACGTTTTCTTGTGAGATTTAAAATTACGCTCAATAAGTTTATTACAACGTTCAACGTCAAATACTTCGCCTGTTTTAAGAATATTATAAACACAAGTCAATAATAATTTAGCTATAGCAATAATTGCAACTTTATGACCGCGACGTCTTTTAATAGATTCATAACGAAGTTTAAAATAATTTGTTGAATTATCTTTAATTGCACATAAAGCACATTGTACAAGTAAAGGTTTAATATCATTCAAAGAAATATTAGGATTTTCTAGGACAGAAGTTAAAATAGATTGAGCAGTTTTACCAAAAGTATCGGTTAAAACATTAGCAATTTGAATATTAGAAACAGCTAAAGAATTTTGAAAGCGATTTTTTTCACCAGTTCTAATATTAACTAATTTATTACGATATCTCATTAAATCTCTAAGTTCACGAATATCTTTCGGTGGCATAAAAGAAGGTTCTACAAGCCCATGTTTAAACATATCAGCGATCCATTTTGCATCTTTTTTGTCAGTTTTCTTACCTAAAATAGTTCTAACATATTTGGGATGAGTAATGATACAGCGAATTTTATCTTCTAGAATGTTATAAACAGGAATCCAATATTTACCAGTATATTCCATACAAACATCATAAATATCTTTAGATATGAGCCAATCACGGCATTCTCTAAGATTTTGTGTGAATGTAGGAAAGGTTCTAGTTTCATAAGAAGTAATATCATTTTCATCTGTAATAGCAATACAAACAGTGATTTGAGTTGAGTGAACGTCAATACTAGCACATTTTCTAAAAACGATTTTTAGCATATAAATCTCTTTTCAATAAAATTTATTAAAAGGCCTTAACTGAAAATCTTTAACCTAAAAATAGATTGCTTTAGCAAATATAAGGTTACGTGCTCATTAGACACACTCATTTGTACTCAAAAGATAATCGGCACTTGTATTTATGCGTATATGCGGGTTTAAGAAATAATATCTTTTCCCACTCCTCCTCACGTGTTCTGTAGTGTTTGCCTTTCAATAGTTAATTATTATAGCAGAAATTTTAATTAATTTATTTTAATTTCGATTTGTGCCTTTCAAGGACTGAAAGGACGGGAAGGAATGTGATTTATTTATGAAGAAAGAAAATAAAATAACAATTAATAATTTAATATATGCATTATTATTTTTAGTATTAGGAATTTTTCTTTTAACTAGAGGCGATTTAATTGGATTGGTATCTAATATAATTGGATCAATATTAATACTAATAGGAATAATAAAAACAGTAATATTTATTTATATGAAAGGTAAGTTAGGCAATTATAGTATATATAAGCTTATTATAGGTTTAGTTATAATATGTTTTGGTATATTATTTATATTTTATTCAGATGCATTAAGTTATGCTGTAAGAATAATAGTAGGTTTATGGATAATGTTTACATCTATAAATAGGTTAATATTTTCTTTTTCAGTAGTTAATTTAGATAAAAAAGGTTTTTGGATATTTCTTATTACATCTGTTTTAATGTTTATATTAGGTATATTATTAATTTCAGGTATTTTTGATAAAGTCTTAGGTTTATTAATAATATTTTATTCTATTATAGAAATAATTAATTATATATATGTAAAAATTAATGATAAAAATATTTATGGAAGTAGCACAACTGATGTGGTAAAAATTACAAAAAAAAGCAAATTATCAAAAAAAGGTAAAGTTGTAGATGCAGTAATTGAGGAAGAAAAAAAAGAAGGGTTCAATGTCAAGTAGTGTTGGTGGAACCAAAAACTAATGATAAATGAATCG
>JAUNNO010000040.1 GCA_030531425.1 bacterium | reverse complement strand
GTTATCTTTGAATGAATATATAAGAAAAATACAAGAAATAATTTTTGATAATGAATATAATTGTCAAAAATATTATTTAAAAATATATTCATCTGGCAAAAAAAGTTATTATAATATCATAGAAAAAATTTATAATAAAAATAATATAATAGATTTATTAGATTTTATTAAATTATATTTTTCTATAATAAATAATAAAGATTTAGGTTGTTGGAAAAATTCTCCTAATACTCAAATTGAAAAAACTTTAATAGATAAAGATTTTGATACAACTATATCATTTAAAGTATGCGAAGCAATTTGTAATTACGAAAACTATATAGATAATATTGATAACAAAAAAATTAAAGATGATCTTAAATCTGCAGATTTAGCTTTTAAATATTTATTATGTAAAGAAAATTTAAGTTGTGATGAAGCTTTTAGTATAATAAATAATATAAATTATAAGTATTTTTATAAATGTCCTACTGATAAAAGTAAACTTATAGATATATATAAAAGTTCTAGTATTATAAATAAAATAGATAAAGAAATAAAAATCTTCAAAAACAATAATAAAAAAATAAAGCAAAATGTATAAGCTTTATTTTTTTACTTTAATTTAAACTAAACTTATGATACTTAAGAATTTTTATCAATAAAATGTTTTACTTCATTTAAAGTTTGTTCAAAGCAGTTAAAATCAACATCAAACCAATTAACATTCATTTGATTATTATTCCAAGTATATTGTCTTTTTGCGTATCTTCTACTTCTTTGTTTTATTAAATTAATAGCTTCTTCTAATGTAATATTACCATCAAAATATTCAAACAACTCCTTATAACCAATAGGTGTCATTACTGCTTTACTTCTAATACCTTTTTTATATAATTTTTCTGTTTCTTCTATTAATCCTTTTTTAACCATTATATCTACTCTTTTATTTATTCTATCATAAAGGATATCTCTAGATGTTGTTAAACCTATAAATATAGCATCATAAAGTAAATCAGAACCTTTTTTGTTATCAGTTATTTTTTTATTATTAGAATTATAACAATTTAGAGCTCTTATAATTCTTTTTCTATTATTTTTATGAATAGTAGTAGTAGGATCTATACTTAAAAGTTTTTCATATAACTCATTATTTGAATAATTATCATAATCATTTGTATCAGGACATTCTTCAAAAAATTCATAATTATATAAAGCTGCTTTAATATATAAACCAGTTCCTCCAACTATTATAGGTGTTTTCCCTCTGGACTGAATTTCATTAATTTTTAATCTGCAATCTTTTTGGTAATCATAAACACTATAATCTTCATCTATAGATTTTATATTAATTAAATGATGAATTACGCCTTCTTTTTCTTCTTCTGTTATTTTAGCAGTCGCTATATTTAAATCTTTATATATTTGTGTACTATCAGCATTTATAACTTCACCATTATAAATTTTAGCAAGTTTTATACTTAATTTAGTCTTTCCTATAGCTGTAGGTCCTAGTATTACTATAATTTTTTTCATTTAAATCACCTATTTTATTAAATTCTTCCATAACATAATCCAACTCTAAATCCATATCAAATATATCAACATCTAGTATCTTTAATATATCATGTAATGAAAGTTTATATATATTTAACTTTTCTTCTTTTAAAAGACTAATTGCTATAACAGTCCCTAAAAGATATGAACAATCAACATTATATCCATATATTGATTTTTCAAAATAATCTATATCATCTTTTGTATAATCATATCTTAAAATATCTTTATTATACTTATAAAAATCTAAATATTTTGATAAAAATTGAAAATTTTTCTTTGTAATATTACCTATATTATAATATGCATATATATAACTTCCCGAAAAAAACATATTATTTGAAGCTATTAATGTATTATTTAGTCTATCTAACAAAACTTTTTCATAATAATCCTTATACCCCAAATTAGTCAAATATTTACTAAATTTTAATTCCATATATATTGAAATAACTTCAGTAAAGATTAATCTTACAGGATTTAACATATCACAATTATTAGTAAGATGAAAAAATTCATGAATAATTACTGATATATCACCTATATCATGAAATATAGGTAAATTTGCTTCCTGACAGTTTTCTTTAAACAAACACACAGCTTCCATATTATTATTATAGTCATAAAAGTCATCACTTAAAGCGTCAAATATATTTATATATCCTAAAGAAATAAATTCTTCAAATTTTTTGTAATAATTTATATCAAAATCACATAAAAATTTTTTAATTATATCAAGTTGCTCAAATAATCCCATTTCTTCATAATAATAATTAATATTAATATTATTTAAATCTTGTAATTTATAGATATAATTATTAGCTAAAATATTTAATGGATATATAATATCAAAGAATTCTTTTAAATAATGATCTGTATCTTTTATGTACACATTTAATATTTCTTTCTTTAGTTTATTTTGTTTTATTTGTGACATATTTAACCTCAACCCTTACTTTTAATAATATACCTATTCTATTATTATTAAAATTTATCTTCACTCTATTTTATAAACATACTATCACCAAAGGAGAAAAATCTATATTCATTATCTACGGCTACTTTATAAGCATTCATTATATTATCTTTTCCAGCTAATGCAGATACTAACATAATAAGTGTACTTTTAGGTAAATGAAAATTAGTTATAAGACAATCTATTGATCTAAATTTATATCCAGGATAAATGAAAATATCAGTCCATCCACTACAGCTTTTAAATGTACCATATAGATTAATTATTGTCTCTAAAGTTCTTGTTGATGTTGTACCTACACTTATTATTCTTTTTTTATTTCTTTTAGCCTCATTCAATACATCAGCAACCTCTTCATTCATTTGATAAAATTCACTATGCATTTTATGTTTTGTTACGTCTTCTACATTAACGGGTCTAAACGTCCCAAGTCCTACATGCAAAGTTATATATTCTATTTTTACGCCTTTTTTCTTAATTTTATTAAGAAGTTCTTCTGTAAAATGAAGACCTGCAGTAGGAGCTGCTGCACTACCTAATTTTTTGGCATATACAGTATTATATCTAGTTTTATCTTTTAATTTTTCATGGATATATGGTGGTAATGGCATTTCTCCAAGCTCTTCTAATATTTCTAATAAAATTCCTTCATATATTAATTTAAATATTCTAATTCCATCATCTTTAACTTCTATACATTCAGCACTTAATTTATCAGAAAATTTAACTATAGTTCCAACTTTTACTCTTTTAGCTGGTTTAGACAAACATTCCCAAATATCTTTTTTTGTTTCTTTTAACATCAAAAGTTCTACTACAGCGTTAGTATCTGTTTTAGTGCCAATTATTCTTGCAGGAAGAACTTTAGTATCATTAAGAACAAGAACATCGCCTTCATTTAAATAATCTATTATATCAGTAAAACGTTTATGATCTATACTTCCCGTTTTCTTATCAAGGACAAGTAGTCTTGATGAATCACGCTTTTCTAGTGGTGTTTGAGCTATTAAAGATTCTGGTAAATAAAAATCAAAATCATCTGTTTTCACAAAATCATCTCCAGTAACAACTATTATAGCACAAAAAACTAATAATCGTAATGATTATTAGTTTATAACTTTTTTTCACTTTCTACTTTTCCACATACAAAATCTTTTAAGGCATTTCTTATTTCAGCCCTTTTTTTTCTATAATCATCATAAAGAATTAATCTTTCCTTAGGTGAGTGACTCATATATTCATAATTTAAATCAAACAATGCTTTTTTTGCTTCTTCTTCAGTCATAATTATACACTCCCTTATCTAAACCATTTTTCAAAAATTTACTTACTTTATAAAAAATCTCACTATCTTTTTTGGATCTAAATACATCATGTGTTACATCAGAATAAAAAATTAATGTTTTATTATTTGTACAAATATTATCATACACATACTCTGAAGAGGAAAGTGGAACTAAATTATCTGATTTTCCTTGTATTATTAATGTTGGAATAATAACTTCCTTAGGTGTATCATAATACTTTTTCACAAGCAACATAAACTGTCTTATTGTACTTAAATTAAGTTTTAACATTCTAGATAAAATCTCATCTGTACCATAAGTTTTAACCACTTTAGGAGCCATTTTTAAAGAGTGTTTAAAATTAAGTTTCTCATTTATAACATCTAAATATTGAAAAGAAGGAGCAGCTAATACAAGTTTTTTTATACATGAATATTTTCCAGCTAAATAAGTAGCTATAACCCCACCCATACTATGACCTATAACATAAATATTTTTATAACCGTTTTTGCTTAGCCAACAAACTTTTTCTTCACTCGCTTTAATCCAATCTTCATAACAAGCTTTACTTAAATTTTTTTCATGACCTGGTAGTGTAAATTGAAAGACATCAAAATATTTATTTAATTCCAAATAATTTGCCAAAGCTTCTTCATCATATGTTCCACCTGCAAATCCATGAATAATTAAAACAGCCTTTCTAAACATCATTTATACCACCCTACCCTAAGTAAATTATAGCATTTTGAAAGTTTCAAGTAAAGAAAAAAAGTTGTAATTTTACAACTTTTTAATTTATAGACAAAATTTTTACATCATATTTTCCATTAGGACTATCAACTGAAACTATACTTCCTACTTTAAGTCCCATAATTGCTCTTGCTATAGGAGATTCATTTGATATTTTATTAGTAAATGGATCTGCTTCTTTACTCCCTACTATAGAATACTCTTCTGTATCATCGTCACCAACATACTCTAAAGTAACCTTAGTCCCAATTGATACAACATCTGTATTTACTTTAGTAATAACTTTAGCATTTTCTAGCATAACTTCCAATTCTTTTATTCTAGACTCTACTATAGCTTGTTCTGTTCTAGCAGCATCATATTCAGCATTTTCAGATAAATCGCCTTGAGCTCTAGCATCTTTTAGTGCATTAATAACTTCCGGACGTTTAACTAATTTTAATTCATCCAACTCCTTTTTTAATTCATTTAGACCTTCTTCAGTCATATATATATCTTTTGACTCTGACATAAAATTCACCTCTATCAATTTCATAAACATACAAAATGTTACTACACATTTTTATTTTTGTCAACTTTTTTTATTAAAATTTTACTCTTATCATATCATCTTTATCTAAAGATTTTTCTATATTAATATAGACGATTTGTTTAGGATGATTTACAACCTCTATAATACTTCCATCCTCATCATATATTTTATCAAATTTATACTCTATTATACTATGATTTGGTCCAAATATGCATGCAATATCACCTTTTTTAAAATAATTTCTTTGTTCTATTTTAGCCATATGAGTTTTTTTGTCATAATCAAGTACAACTGCTAGAAAATCTTGATTAGAAACCTCATCTCTTCCGTTATAATAACTACAACTAGAATCATTTACTCCATTAAAAAATTGTGGTACTGAATCTCTATTGGCACACCTAGCGAGTATTTTTTCATACTCTTTATTATATTCATAAGAATCTTTTTTGTTAAAGTATTCATCTATTGCTTTTCTATAAATTGATACAACAGTAGCTATATAGTAAGTACTACGCATTCTTCCTTCTATTTTAAATGATGTAATACCCATATCAATCATATCTTTAATATACTTTAAAAGTGACAAATCTTTACTGCAGAATGTAAATGGCATATCCCCTTTAATACTTTCTAAATTTTCATTTAACAAATTAAAATCCCATCTGCATATTTGACTACATCCACCACGATTTGCATCTCTATTAGTTAGAAAATTTGACATAACACATCTTCCACTATATCCAGCACACATGGCTCCGTGTATAAATGTCTCTATTTCAATATCTACATTATCTATTATTTCTTTTATATCATCCTTATAACATTCACGCGCTAAAACAATTCTAGATACACCCTCATTTTTCCAAAATTTACAAGCTTCTATATTAAGTGTTGATGATTGAGTAGATAAATGAACTTGTAAATTAGTTTTTTCTAAAGCTATTTTTATTATTGATAGATCACTTGCTATTATAGCATCTACTTCTACTTCTTCTAATTTCTTTAAATATGATTCTACTTCTTCTAATTCTTCATTGTGTAAAATTATATTTACAGTTACATAAACTTTTTTATTTAATGAGTGTGCAAAAGAAACCGCTTCTTTAATTTCATCTAATGTAAAGTTTATTGCGTTGGCTCTTAAATTTAATAAAGGACCTCCTATATATACAGCATCTGCTCCATATTTTAATGCTATTTTTAATCTTTCAATGTCTCCTGCTGGAGCTAATAATTCTGGTTTATTTTTCATGTTTCACCTTATATATCGTTTTAGTATTTAAAAAACCTTCATCAACATTTTTAAACATACTATTTATTTTACTGTAATTCTCATCTGCATTAGATTTGTTTACACTTTTAAACATGTCAACCACTTGTATAAATTTGTCTATTTCTATATTAAAACCATTTAAAACAACATAATCTATATCTAAATTAACATAACTCTTTATTCCATTTAATATATTATTAGAATAAACTTGTACTGCTATATCATTATCAACTATAGGATATATTTTCCCTTCTTTTTCTATATAGTTTATTTTAGAACTGTCTTTAAGATTAAAATATTCTAAATAATTTTTAACCGCATGTCTTTTTGATACAAACATAGGTAAGTAACCAAATAAATTAACCATTAATTTAGTTTTACTTTTTTTTAGTATTTCATTTATTTCTTCTAAAGTAATATCACTAGATAAATATGCATACTTAACACCCAAATCATTATAATAATTTACAGTTGTATAACTAGTAGATAAATGCTCCTGTGATAATACTAAATCATAATTTAAATTTAATGACTTATATATATTTAAAACTGCTAAATCATAAAATAAAACACCTTTTATATTATATTTGTTGAGTTCAATTAAAGTACTCTTTAACTTTTCTAATTCACTATTTTCAAAATTTTTATTTAATGAAATAAATACTTGTTTATCTTTTATTTTATTTAAATAGGATAAATTTTTAAGATAAATATTATTATTTACACTCATCTTATCTATACCAAGAATAAATCCATCTACCTTATCAGCTAATAATTCTATATCATCTACCTTATTTGGTATAACTATAAGCAATGACACCACCTACTTTACAAAAAAATACGTCTTATAAAAGACGTATTAATATTATCATACTTAATTTTAATTGTCAATTCATTTGTTTATTACATCTCTAGGGCAAGTTATATCACTATTATCTGAAACCAGCCTGCAAGAGTCAACACCTTTAAATGTTTCTTTATAATATGCACTATTACACTCATTATTTAAAAAGCAAGAAAGGCAAGAAGTAATTCCATTTTTATCTGAATCTTCAGCAACTTTTAATATAACAAACTGTACTATTGATGTTACAAAGAAGACTAATGCAGCAGAGATAAGTTTTTTTATTAAAGATGAAGTTGCTTTTTTTATTTCGTCTTCTTTAGATGCTGTTATAGCTTTAATTAAAGTAATCGTTCCCACAAATATTAATATTATAGGAGTTACTATCTTCATAAAATTTATACCAAAACTTATAATTTTAGGAGCTTGTCTAGGTATATCATATGCATCGCCACAAAATACATACTGTAAATTATCTACATTACAATACCCAGTCTTTTTTTCTTCATCTCCTACCCAAATACAAGCTATTTTAGGGTTAGATACACAAGTATCTGGATCATTATAATCAAAGCAAGGGCTTACATCATCCGTTGTAGATTCAATTACATAATCCTTTTGAATTTTATATTCACCATTACTTTTTGTAACCCAAGTTATAATTTTTTTTGAAGAATCAACATCTATAGAACTAGGGCATTTTCCATCTTTTTCGATATAATGATTTTTTGAATCAAATTTATAATCATTACAAGAATACGAAGTTGTAGACTGGGGAGAAGATATTTCACAAGATTTCATCTCTATGGTTGTTGCTGATTTTCTAAATACAATTGTGTATTGTGAATCGCGGCGATTACCATTATAATAATAACAACTAACCTCTTTTTGCTCAGCTCTAACAGAGCCTAAAAATAATATACCTACAAAAAAAGCAAAAATGAATAAACATATTTTTTTCATAAAATCTCTCCTATATCACCAGATTTAACTAAATGTGCATTCGCATCATCTGTATCTAAATGTAATTCAAAATAAGCTAGATCTCTTCTACTTACTTTTAAACTTACATTATTAATAATACCACCTTTTTCTCCATTTAATTTAACACTAACACTTTTTTTGCCTTCTAAACCATATAACTCGGCCTGTTTCTTTGTTAAATGTATATGTCTAGTAGCTATTATACAACCCTCTTCTAAATTTATTTCTCCTTTAGGGCCTATAATAGTTATAGGACTACTTCCATTTAAATCTCCAGATTCTCTAACAGGAGGATTTAAACCTAGTTTATAAGCATCTGTCATACTTATTTCTACTTGTGTATAATCTCTTAATGGACCCAGTATTCTAACATTATCTATATTACTTTTAGAGGTTTTTATTGTTACAGTCTCAACTGCTGCAAACTGACCTGGTTGATTTAAGTCATTTCTTTTTTGTAAAACATATCCTTCTCCAAATAAAATATCAAGATGCTCTTTTTTTAGATGTACATGTCTATTAGATACTCCTATGCTAACTTTCATACAATCACCAACTAAATTATATCATATTTACAATGTTTTTGAAATATATTTTAATATGAAAGGATGATTTTATGAATAATAACAATTATATAAATAATAAATTTCCTGGTACACCAATATATTCTGGAAATATAGCAGTCCCTAATCAAAATACAATTAACACATCTATGCAAGAATATATTCCAGATGAACAATCATATATTGAAAACATTTTAAGAGTAAATAAAGGAAAAAAGGTATCCGTTTATCAATCGTTTTCAGATGCAGAAAGTTGGAAAGATAAAGTATTTACAGGAATTGTAGAACAATCAGGAAGAGATCATATAATACTTAGTGACCCAAATAATGGAAAATGGTACCTTCTATTAATGATCTATGTTGATTATATCGAATTTGATGAACCAATAAATACCGTTAGTCAATTTTATCCATCAAAAGGCTAAAAACTATTGATTCATTTTATTAAATTTGTTATAATTACTATAGTTATAAGGTAGGTGGTTAAAATGAATACTATTATTGTAACACTAAGTGTTGTAATTGCTGTATGTTTAATACTTATACTATTAATTGCCACTTATAATCATTTTCAAGATTACATAATAAGAATTAATGAAGCAGATGTAAATATAGATGCAGTTTTAAGAAAAAGGTTTGATTTATTAAATAAATCAATTGGAATTATAAAAGAAAAAACAAAATCAAAAGAAGAAATTCTAAAAGAAATAGTTGAGTTAAGATCAAAAAAATTAAATAATTTTGATTTAGACAGAAAATTATATGACGCCATAAATGAATTTAAAATATTAAAAGAAAAATACCCTGAATTATCTACGAATGAAGAATTTTTGAAAATTGATATGAGTATAATAGAATCAGAGTCTGAAATAGTAGGTTTAAGAAAATATTATAATGATATAATAACAGATTACAACAAATTAGTTAAAACTTGTCCTTCAAATATAATTGCTTTATTGAAAAATTATAAAGTTAAATCATATTTTGATGGAAATAATTTAGAAAAAGAAAAAGGAACTGTAAAATTATAGTTCCTATTTTTTTCTCTTTTTTTTACCTTTACAAAGTATATATATAAATATTATCAGCATTAAAATTGAAAGAGCTATAGTTAAATAATTACTTTTAATCATATCATCTAGACTATCTATATTCTCTTCTGTATTAGTTTTCATATCATCTTCAAGTTTAATTATATATTCACCATCTTTTGAATATAAATAATGTTCCCTAGCATAATTAGCTAAATAGGCATCATCATTTAATTTTTCTATGTCTATTTTAAGTTGATCCGACTCTTCTTGAAGGCTCAAATACTTATCTTCTAAAGATTTCTTTTCCATAGAAAGAGAATATGTAACATAAATATTGTAACATAAACTTATAAAAAAATATATTATGGCAACAACACTTAAAGTGCCAAAAAGAGTTAATCGTCTTTTAGAAGCTTTTGTTATTCTCCTTGCCATAGTATCACCTTAATTAAGTATATCATTTTTTAGTTTTATTTGCAATTCTAGCTATTATGAAATCATAAGAAAAAAAGCCTATTATAATACTCAATACCGAATATATATGGAATATTGCATATCCTATTTTTTGTATTCCTAAAAAATACATATAAGCCATAAAACCTATTAATAAAAATGAAAGTATTATTTGTATAACTATGGACTGCTTTTTAATTTTATTATTAAAATAATCAAGTATTATTGAAAATAAAAAACCAAATATAAAAGAAAAAACAATTAGTTTTAATTGTATATTAAGACTAATCATTTAAATAATTTAGTTAATATACTTTCTTGATTATTTTTTTTCTTGCTGTTTTCAGTATAATTTAAACTATCTATTTTTCCTTTTATTGATACGTCACCTTGATATGTATCTAATTTAATTATTTCTAAACTTGATCCTTTAATTAATAAATAACCTAAAGTAGTTTCTAATAAAAACTCAGTTTCAT
Organism: bacterium; assembly: GCA_030531425.1. Classification (GTDB taxonomy): domain Bacteria; phylum Bacillota_I; class Bacilli_A; order RF39; family UBA660; genus UMGS1613. Next base: position 1,255 of record JAUNNO010000040.1, on the reverse strand, counting down.
CAAAATTATCTATTTTCTTAACCCCACTTATATTTATATTTTTTCTATTTCCAATAGTTATATTTTGATTTTGAGTTAATATATCTTTGTCCATAGTATCACCTATTAAATACTATGATAAAATTATATATATATGAAAAAAACTCTTTCGAGTTATTCTTCTTCTTTATTATATTCTTCAAATATAGCATCTTCAAACATTGTTCTTGTTTCTTTATTAATTGGATGAGCTATATCATGATATTCACCATCTGCGTTTTTTCTGCTTGGCATAGCGATAAATAATCCATCTTTACCTTCAATAATTCTAATATCCCTTACTACAAAGCAATCATCTAAGGTAACTGAAGCAATTCCTTTCATTCTAGTATCATCATTTTTTTTGTGAACATTGACTGACGTTATTTTCATATAAAGCATCTCCTTCCGTTATCATTTCACATGTTAAGTATATAATAATATATTAAAAAAATCAAGCATTATTATCTAAATTTATACTAAATTAATTGAATCAATTTTTACATCTAATATATTATTAATATTTTTATTTAATTTATTATCCAACTTAGTAAAATACAAATCTACACTACTTTTATTGCCATTATTAGATAAAGCAATATACTCACCCATGTCAATAAGAGTTACGTTAGGTATAATTTTTTGTATATTCTCTTTTATTACACTATAATGTGTACATCCCATTATAAGTGCATCACAAGACTCTAACTTTTTTATATTATTAAAAATATATTTATTAATTTCTAAATAATTTAAATCTTCAATAAGATTAGCTAAATTAGGACAAGATAATTCATATACATTTTTGTTTATAGAATTTTTAAATATATGAGTATTAATAGTAAACATAGTAGCTATTACACCTACATTTTTATAATTAGAATTATTAATATACTCTATTGTTGTCTCAATTACACTATAAAATTTTATTTTATATTTGTTTTTAACGTAATCAAAAACACTACTACTTAAAGTGCCACAAGCAAATATTATTATTTCTACTTCTTTTTTTATTAAAAAATGAATTATATCATCACACAACGCTTTAAGTTCATCCAAGCTTTTATTCCCATATGGAAAATTTTTATTATCACCATAATATATATACTCATTATTAGGAAATTTATTTGCTAATGTATTTAAAACAGTTAGCCCCCCTACACCAGAATCTACAATTCCTATTTTCATTTTTCTAATCATTCCTTTCCTCTTCGCTACCGCTCGTTCAAGCCACAAA
>JAUNNO010000001.1 GCA_030531425.1 bacterium | reverse complement strand
AATTTATTAATATTAAATAGAAATATACTTAATGATTATGAAAATATTTTAGTTTTAGTATTAGGAATATATTTTATACCTTCTTGCATATTTTCTATTTATAAGTATTATGAAGTAAATGAATTTATTAAAATATTAGTATCAAAAATTTTATTTATATTAATTTTAATATCTTATATAGTTATATATATTTATATTTTTAAAATTTTATTAACACTTACTATGCCATCTAATATAGTATTTAGAATATTATCACTACTTTTTATAATAAGTATGATAGTAAGTATTATGAGTTATGATATTGAAAATAACAATATTTTGATAAAAATTAACAAGTTATTGCCATATTTATTTATACCATTTGTGTTTTTACAGTGCTACTGTCTAGGTATAAGAATAATAGATAATGGATTTACTATTTTTAGATATTTAGGTGTTATGCTAATTATTTTTGAAATTATCTATATAATATTTCATATTATAAATAAAGATAAATCTCTTTTAATTTTTGTTATAATATTTGAATTAGTAATAACTTTAATAATTCCATTTATAAACTGTTATGATTTTTCAATTTGTAGTCAATATAAATATTTATTAGAATATAAAAATAGTAATGAAGTAACAAATAAAGTTAAAAGTTCATATGAATATTTAAATAATTTTTCTAAAGGTAAAACATTAATTAAAAATTTATTAACTAGAGAACAAATTGATTTAATTAATAAATATGATTTTGAAAACAATAATTTTTATTACTATGATAATAATATAAATTTAATAGATATTGAAGGTTATAAGACTCTTGAATATATTTATGAAAATTCAGATATAGAACCTAATTATCCAATTATTGTAGAAAAAATGTATAACTGTTATAATGGTAAGGTTAATGATTGCTTTGAAAATAATAATATATTTATTTTAGATAATAAAAAAATAATTATAAAATATGCAAATGTAGATGATAATTATTATAGTATTGAGTATTATTTATTAAAAAAGTAATTGTAAAAAAACAAGCAAATTTTCATGATTTGTGAAAAAATTATTTGTTTTTTTGTGATAAAATAAATAATGGACCTTGTAAGAATAACTGTGTAAGTAGAAAAACTTATACAGTTATTTTTATGGTGAAAAATGAATTTAGAAGAATGGATGAAAAGAGAATTAGATGATACATATTTAAGTACAATGATTATGAAGGAAAGAGTGTATAAAAAAGTGAACAATGTTCCAAAAAAACAAGATGTTTATATGATTATGGGGATTAATTTAAAAGGATATAAAAGAATAATAGATATTATAGTTTTAGAAGAAGAAACAACAAGTTTTTGGTTTAATAAAATGTCAGAATTAAAATCTAGAGGAATAAATGAACTATTTATGGTTTCTATGCTTGATAATGATCATATGAAAAAAGCAATCAAAATGGCATATCCTGGAGTGATATTAATGCCTTCTATGATGGAAATATATAATAATACAAGACCATATATATTACAAAAAAATCATAGAGAACTTATGAGAGATATGCAGAATATATATAAATCTAAAGATATAGAAGAAGCAAAAATGTTATATAACGAAATAAAAAATAAGTATAAAGATAATAAATTACTATTAATGGTTGTAGATAAATATATTGATGATATAATGGAAGTAGTAAAATATAGTAGAGAAGCCAGAACAATAAGTTCGTATACATTTTCATATTTAAAAATGAGGGCTAGAATAGTAAAAAATCTAGATGAATATAAAGTGTTTAATAATAATGAAAAAATAAAAAAATATATAGAGATGTAAACAAATGCGTATAAAATTATAAAAAATATTTATTTAATTATTTATTTATGTTACAATAGAATTGTACGATAGAAGAGTACAAGAAAGATAGAAAAGTAAAATTTTAGAAAGGTAAAATAATTAAAAAATTCAAACTTACACAGTTAAAATTTTACGGTCAAAATAGAGGAGGTAATTATGAAAGAAAAAGGTTTTACATTGATAGAGCTTTTAGCAGTAATAGTAATATTAGCAATAATAGCTCTAATAGCAGTTCCAATAATAATAGATATTATTGAAGATTCAAAAAAAGAGGCGTTAAAAAGGAGTGCAGAAAATTATTTAAAAGCAGTAGAATTAGCTATTGCAAAAGAGAACTTAAATGGAGAATTTAATCCAAATAGTTGTACTATTGAATCAGGAATAACAAAATGTGGTGACAAAACATTAAATGTCACAGTAGATGGTGAACTACCAGAAAGTGGAACAATATCACTACAAAATGGAATTATAGTAAAAACAGGAGAAACAACATTGACATATAATGAAGATACATTAACATACGATGAAAATAATAAGTTAATAATAACAAAAGAAATAGAAGAACCATATGATGGACATATAAATTTAGCTAATATATGTGATGTAGAGGATTTAAATCTTAATAAGACAATAGATGTAGGAGAAAAGGCAACATGCCAAGTAAATGATGAAAAGAATTATACATTCTATGTATTAAGCAAGGAAGGATCCAATGTAAACTTAATATTAGATAGAAATGTATACTATAATTCAGATTCAGATTATGGACTTGCAGATGAAACTAATAAAGGATTAGTAGATTGGAAATCAGGCGGTGGTACATTTTGGGGGCCAAGTGATGCTCTTGCATATTTACATAATGCAACAAAGTCTTGGACTAATGTTCCAAATATAAATTTAAATTACATAGATGAAGGTATGGGCCATGAAGGTTCATATGGTTATACCGGAATAGAAACTCTATCAGGAGTGACTAAAATAAAAGATAAAGAAGGAAATTATGTATCAGGATTTGAACTTACAAACCTAAAAACAAGATTGCCATATTATAATGAAGTTTCAGAGGCTGACGGAACAAATAATTATTTATTTGATTATTTAAACATTTGGATGACGGATCAACCATCTAAACCAACAAATAGCATTGCAGGAATATCTGGATATTGGTTATTGTCTTCTGATTCTGCATATAACAATGCAATTTGCGTGAATGGTGGTGGAGAAGTAAAAGGTATCTATCCAGCTATTCCTTTATATGGTGTGCGCCCAGTTATAACGCTCTCACTAAATTAAAATAATAATTAAATCGTATAGGTATTACTTTATACGATTTTAATTTTTTATAAAATTAGCACACAACTATTGACAGTGCTAATAAATAGTGCTATACTTTTTTTAGCACTCAAAAGAAAATAGTGCTAAGATATGAAATTATGTATATAATAATAGAGGTGATATGGTGATTAGTAAAAGACAAGAAGAATTGTTAAAACTAATTGTTGAGGACTATGTAAAGTCTGTAAGACCTGTTAGCTCAAAAGCACTTTGCGTTAAAATGAAATGTTCTAGTGCTACTATAAGGGCTGAAATGAATTATTTAGAAGAAATTGGCTTGTTAGAAAAAACACATATATCATCTGGTAGAGTACCAAGCGAAAAAGGTTATAGGTATTATGTTGATAATATAATGAGGCCAAAAGAGTTAAGCGGCGAAGATATGTTAAAACTTCAGACAATAGTTGACAATAAATCATTAGTTGTTAATGATATAATTTTAAAAAGTATGGAGATTATATCTGAGCTTACTCATTATACAACTGTTGTACTTGGTAAACAATCTAGTGAAAATTTAGTTCAAAAAGTAGAAGTAATACCAATTGATAAATCTAATTTAGTAGCTATAGTAGTTACTGATAAAGGTCATGTAGAGCACAGGAACATACATTTATCTGATATGGTTGATATAGAAGAAATCAAAAAAACGGTTGATTTAATAAATAAATTAATTGTTGGTACAAGTATTGATTCCGTAAGTGAAGTATTAGAGTATCAAGTTAAACCTATAATTGCTAAATATGTAAAACAAAAAGTTGTACTTTTTTATGCTTTTTATAATGCATTTAGTGATTTCGCATCAGAGTCAGTTAAAGTTAATGGTACAAAAAACATTCTTATGCAACCTGAATTTAATAATACTGATAAAATAAGAGATATATTGAATAAATTTGAAGATAAGGATCTTATAGATAGTATCAAAGAAGAAGATAATGGTATAAATATTTACATAGGAAGCGAAAATGATTTTGATGATGATGTTACAGTAATTAAAACTAAATATACGATAAATGGTGAAGAGGGAACAATAGCTTTAATTGGACCTAAAAGAATGGAATATGACAGAGTTGTAACACTTTTAGAATATATAAAAAATAACATAGATAATTAGAAAAGAGGTAATTATGGAAGAAAAGTGCGAATGTAAGTGTAATGAAGAATATAGGGATCCTAATTGCAAATGTGAAGGCGAATGCCATTGCAATGATAATGTAGATGAGTGCAAATGTGATGATAAAAGGCAAAAAAAAGAAAAGAAGAATAAATATAAAGAAGAGATTGATAAGTTAAATATTAAATTAAAAAAGGCCGAGCAAGATGTTTTAGTAGCTAAGGCTGATTTAATTAATTACAGAAAAAGAAAAGATGAAGAAATTGTTAGAATGTTAAAATTCTGTAATGAAGATTTAATTAAACAATTGCTTCCGATTATAGATAATTTTGAAAGAGCAATTAAATTAGATGATGCTAATTTAGAAGATGAAGTTTCAAAATTCTTAGAAGGCTTTAAAATGATATATAGTAGTATGCAAGGGGTTATGAATAGTTTTGAAGTTAAACCTATAGATGGTGCAAATAAGCCATTTGATCCAAGTTATCATAATGCTATTATGGTAGAAAAAAGAGAAGGGGTAGAACCAGGAGTGGTACTTGAAGTATTACAGAAAGGTTATATCTATAAAGATAAAGTTATAAGACCAGCAATGGTTAAAGTTAGTGAATAGGAAAGGTGATAAATATGAGTAAAACAATAGGTATAGATTTAGGAACAACTAATAGTTGTGTATGTGTATATGAAGGTGGAGAAGCTAAAGTAATAGTAAATGCTGATGGAGATCGTACAACTCCTTCAGTTGTAGCTTTCAAAAAAGGTGATATTTTAGTAGGAAAAACTGCAAAACATCAATCAGTAACAAACCCTGATACAATAAGTTCAATTAAAAGATTAATGGGATCAAGTAAAAAAGTTAAAGCAAATGGAAAAGAGTATTCTCCAGAAGAGGTAAGTGCTATGATTCTTGGAGATTTAAAGAAAACTGCAGAAGCATATTTAGGAGAAAAAGTAACTAGTGCAGTTATAACTGTTCCAGCATACTTTAATGATTCACAAAGACAAGCTACAAAAAATGCAGGTAAGATTGCAGGACTTAAAGTAGAAAGAATTATAAATGAACCAACAGCAGCAGCGCTTGCTTATGGATTAGATAAACAAGATGAATCACAAACAATTTTAGTTTATGACCTTGGAGGAGGTACTTTTGATGTATCAATTCTAGAACTTGGTGATGGTGTATTTGAAGTTAAATCAACTTCTGGTAATAATAAACTAGGTGGAGATGATTTTGATCAAAAAATCATTGATTATATAGTTGATGATATTAAAGATGAACACGATATAGATTTATCAGATAATAAAATGGCATTACAAAGAATTAAAGAAGAAGCAGAAAAAGCTAAAAAAACTTTATCAAGTGCTACTTCAACAGATATTTCACTTCCATTTATTACAGCTGATTTAAACTATGAAACTACTTTAACTCGTGCTAAATTTGAAAAATTAATATCTGATTTAGTAGAGTCAACTCTAGAACCAGTTAGAAAAGCTTTAAAAGATGCTAAATTAAAAGCAAGTGATATTGATAAAGTAATTTTAGTAGGTGGATCTACACGTATTCCAATGGTACAAGAATTAGTTAAAAAAGAATTAGGTAAAGAACCATCAAAAGAAGTTAACCCAGATGAAGTAGTTGCTATGGGAGCTGCTATTCAAGGTGGAGTACTTACAGGAGAGGTAAATGATATAGTTTTACTTGATGTAACACCACTTTCACTTGGAATTGAAACATTAGGTGGAGTATGTACAGTATTAATACCAAGAAATACAACAATTCCAACAAGTAAGTCACAAGTATTTTCAACAGCAGCAGATAATCAACCAGCTGTAGATATTCACATATTACAAGGTGAAAGACAAATGGCTGCAGATAATAAAACATTAGGAAATTTCCAATTAACAAATATACCTCCAGCACCTCGCGGAGTACCTCAAATTGAAGTTACTTTTGATATAGATGCTAATGGTATAGTTAATGTAAAAGCTAAAGATTTAGGAACTAATAAGGAACAATCAATTACAATTACATCTTCAACTAATTTAAGTGATGATGAAATAGATAAAATGGTAAAAGAAGCAGAAGAAAATCGTGAAGCAGATGAGAAAAAGAAAAATGAAGTAGATACTAGAAATGAAGCAGAACAAATGATTTTTGCTACAGAAAAAGCTATTAAAGATTTAGGAGATAAAGTTGATTCTAAAGATAAAGAAAAAGCAGAAGATGAGATAAAAGACTTAAAAGAAGCTTTAGAAGGTGATGATATAGAAGATATCAAAGCTAAAACAGAAAAATTAAATGAATCAGCTATGGCTCTTGCTACTAAAGTTTATGAAGAAGCTGCAAAAAAAGCTCAAGAAGAATCTAAAGAAGAAGATTCTGAAGAAAAAGAAGACAAAAAAGATAAAAAAAGTAAAAAATCAAAAAAAGATGACGATGTAATGGATGCTGATTTTGAAGAAAAATAAAATGAAGTTCTAGGAAACTAGAACTTCTTAAATTAAAAGGAGAAAATATGGAATACAAATCAAGAGAAGAAGTACCAAAAAAATATATGTGGGATTTATCTAAAATGTATGAATCAGATAAACAAATCAAATCAGATATTGAAAAAGTAAATGTTCTAACACCTCAAATACTAGAGTATAAGTCACATATAATGGATAATGCAGATAATTTATATGATTTTTTATCTCTTACAGAGAGTCAAGATAAACTATTAGAAAAATTATATATATATGCTAAAATGAATTATGATGTTGATACTAAAAATAATAAAGCTAAAGCTTTAAAAATGAAAATTGAAAAGTTAAATGAGGGTATAAGTGAAAAATATTCATTTATTGAACCAGAAATGTTAGAAGCTGATTATGATTTAGTATTAAAATATATTAAAGAAAATAAAAAATTAGAAGAATATAAATTTTATTTGGAAACAATTTATAGATTTAAAGATCATTCACTATCATTTAAAGAAGAGGAAATATTTACAAAAGCACTAAATTCTTTTGGAAATTGTTCTGAAGCATTTAGTAATTTAAATAATTCTGATATAGATTTAGGTCTTGTAAAAGATGAAAATGGGGAATATATAAAATTAACTTCTAGTAATTATTCTATTTTTATGAAAAGTAAAAATAGAACTGTTAGACAAGATGCATTTAATGCTATGTATAATTACTATAAAAATCATAAAAATACTCTTTCAGCTTTATATGTTGGAGAAATTAAAGAATCATCCTTCATAACAAATACCAAAAATTATACTTCAACTCTTGAAAGATCATTATTTCAAGATAATATAGATAAATCAGTTTATGATAATTTGATAAAAGTAGTACATGATAATAATTATCTTATGTATGAATATATGGATTTAAGAAAAAAAGCTTTAAATTTAGATGAGATGCATATGTATGATATTTATGTAGATTTAATAGAAATTAATCAAGATAAAATTCCTTTTGAAGAAGGTAAAAAAATCCTTTTTGAAGCGTTAAAACCATTAGGAGATAAATATCTTAAAGATCTAAATAAAGCATTTGAAGAAAGATGGATAGATATATATCCAAATGATGGAAAAAGATCTGGAGCTTATTCTTGGGGATGTTATGAATCTTATCCATATTTACTTCTTAATTATAATGATACTACAGATTCAGTAAGTACTATGGCACATGAATTAGGCCACTCAATGCATTCATATTATTCAAAATCTCAAAATTATATAGATTCAAATTATCCAATATTTTTAGCAGAGATTGCATCTACTGTAAATGAAGTTTTAATAAATGATTATTTATATAAAACTGCAAAAACTAAAAATGAAAAAATATATTATTTAACTGATTTTTTAGATACAGTTAGAACAACTATATATAGACAAACTATGTTTGCAGAATTTGAAATGATAATGCATGAAAAAGAGGCAGAGGGTATTCCTTTAACAGAAGAAGAAATATCAAACACATATTATGAATTAAATAAATTATATTATGGCTCTAATGTTATTAGTGATGATAATATTAGATACGAATGGTCTAGAATACCACATTTTTATACACCATTTTATGTTTATAAGTATGCAACTGGACTTTCAAGTGCGCTTTCAATAGCTTCAAGAATAATAAAAAATGATGAAAAAACGAGAAAAGATTATTTGAACTTTTTAAGTAGTGGTGGTTCTGATTATCCTTTAAATATTTTATCAAAAGTAGGAGTTGATATGACTACTACAAAACCAGTTACAGATGCTCTTGATATGTTTAAGGAAAAACTTAATGAATTAAAAGAATTAATAAAATAGGAGGATGTTGTATGAATAAAAAAGATTATTATGAGGTCTTAGGTGTATCTAAAGATGCTGATGATAAAGAAATTAAAAGTGCTTTTAGAAAGTTAGCAAAGAAATATCATCCAGATGTATCTAAAGAACCTGATGCAGCTTCTAAATTTAAAGAAGCACAGGAAGCTTATGCAGTTCTTTCGGATCCTGAAAAAAGAAGTCAATATGATAGATATGGTCATGCTGCATTTGATCAAATGAATGGTGGAGCTGGATTCGATTTTTCAAATTTTGATTTTAGTGATATTTTTAGTGATTTATTTGGTGGAGGATTTTCTGGCTTTTCATCATTTGGCGGAGGTAGAAATACTACAAGGCAAAGAGGATCTGACAAATTAATGAGAGTTGATTTAAGCTTTGAAGAAGCCGTATTTGGATGTAAAAAAACTATAAATTTGGATTTTTATGAGAACTGTTCTGAGTGTGATGGTAAGGGGGGGAAAGGTGAGAAAACTTGTTCTTCTTGCCATGGATCTGGTACTATAACTAGAGAACAAAATACACTTTTTGGCGCTTTTATGACAAGAACCACTTGTCCTGATTGTAATGGTAAAGGAAAAACTTATTCAACTGTTTGCTCTAAATGTAGGGGAAAAGGTAAAGTAAAAACAAATAAGGACATTGAAGTAAAAATTCCAGCTGGAGTAGATACTGGTAATAGACTTAGAATTGCCTCTAAAGGTGATCCTGGATATAATGGAGGAGCTAATGGAGATTTATATTTAGAATTTAGAGTAAAAGATCACTCTTTATTTGAAAGAGATGGTAACGATATTTATTTAGAACTTCCACTAACAATAACAGATGCTGTTTTAGGATGTAAAAAAGAAATTCCTACATTATATGGTAATGTAACAATAAGCATAGAATCTGGTGCTACAACAGGAGATAAACATAGATTAAAAGGCAAAGGCGTAGAAGATTTACATTCCGGTTCAAAAGGAAATATGTATGTTATTATAAATGTAGTAATACCAGATAAATTAGACAGAAAACAAAAAAAATTATTTGAAGAGCTTAGAGAAACTGATTTAAAAACGGGTGAATTTAAAAAAATTGAAGATTATTTGAAAAAAAATAAATAAAAATTATATATGAAAGTATATAGTTTTTTTATATATATAAAAAAATATTGATAATTTGTTTAAAAACGTATAAAAACATTAAAATTTTATTAAAAAATGTTGCAAACACTTTTAGAATATGATAATATTAGATTGTAAGCAAGATAGCTTATCAATTAGATAGGGAGGAAGTTTTATATGACTAAAACAGATTTAGTAAATTACATGGCTGAAGAAGCTGGATTAACAAAAGCAGATGCTGCTCGTGCACTTGATGCATTTATGTGTGGAGTTACAAGTGGTTTAAAAAAGGAAGGAAAAGTTACATTAACAGGTTTCTTCACTTTTACAGCAGATAAAAAAGCTGCAAAAACAGGACGTAATCCAAGAACTGGTGAAACTGTAAAAATCCCTGCTAGAGTAGCAGTAAAAGGAAAAGCTGGATCTAAATTAAAAGAAGCATTAAATTAATGCTTTTTTATTTATATTAATTTTAAAATTTGATATAATTAATATAGGTGGTATGATGTTAGATATAATAAAACAAGTAACAGATCAATTTGATATAAAAGGGAACCTATTAGATATTAAGTGTAAAAATAATGGAAATATAAATAAAACATATATAGGTACTTACAAAATGATGGATGGTTCTACAAACAGATTTATTTTTCAAAAAATTAATACAACTGTTTTTAAGGAACCTTACAAATTAATGAAAAATATAAGTGGAATTACTGATTGGATAGAGGATAAAACTAAATTATTAAATGACAATAAGCCTTGCCTAAAAGTAATTAAAACAAAATCAGGAAATAGTTTAGCAACTATCGAAGACTTTAATGGAGAAAAAATGTATTATAGGGCATATAATTGCATAGATAACGCTATAACTTATGATAGATCATTAGATCCTAATATTGTTTATAATAGTGGTAAAGCATTTGGTCATTTCCAAAAACTACTTATAGATTATCCAATAGAAAAAGTAGAAGAAAGTATTCCTGATTTTCATAATACAAAGTTAAGATATATTAAATTTTTAAATGATATAAAAGAAGATGTTTGTAAAAGATGTGAGTCTGTTAAAGATGAAATTGAATTAGTAAAGAAAAATGAAAGTATAATTTCTAGTATTACAGATTTAGTAGACAATAATTTAATACCAATAAGAATTACTCATAATGATACTAAAGTTAATAATGTAATGATAGATATTGATACAAAAGATTATTTAACAGTAATAGATTTAGATACAGTAATGCTTGGAAGCTGTTTATATGATTATGGAGATGGTATAAGAAGTAGTGCGTCAAATGCATTAGAAGATGAGGAAGACTTAGCTAAAGTTTATCTAGATAATAATTTGTTTGAAAAATATACAGATGGTTATCTAAGTGAAATGGCGCCTTTCTTAAATGAATATGAAGTATCTAATCTAGGAAGATCAATAGAAGTTTTAACATTGGAACTTGCTATGAGGTTTTTAAATGATTATATAAATGGTGATACTTATTTTAAGACCGTAAAAGATAAACATAATTTGATAAGAGCAAGAAATCAATTGAAATTATTATCTGATATTCAAAGTAAAATGGAGTATATAAATAATTATACAAATTTTTCATATAAAAAAAGGATGAATTTAAATGAATGAAAATGCTTTAAAAATACTAAAAAAAATTGATAGTAGTGGATATCAATCATATTTGGTAGGTGGGTACCCTAGAGATTTATATATAGGAAGAGAAACTATAGATTATGATATTTGTACCAACGCAACACCAAAAGAATTAAAAAAAATTTTTGGTAGTTTGTTACTTCCTGCAGAACAGTATGGTTCAGTAACTCTAATAGATCATTCCATTCGTTATGAAATAACTACCTTTAGAAAAGATATTAAATATTTAAATAATAGAAAGCCAATAGAAATAGAATATGTTAATAATCTTTTAGATGATCTTAAAAGAAGAGATTTCACTATGAATACTATGTGCATAGATAAAAATGGAAATTTAATAGATCTTTTAAATGGCAGATTTGATATAAATGACAAAATAATTAAAACAGTAGGTGATCCAGATTTCAAGATATATGAAGATTCACTTAGAATTTTAAGAGCTATAAGATTTGCTACTGTATTAAATTTTAGATTAGATGATGAATTAAAACTTGCAATAAAGAAACATAAAAGTTTGCTTAAAGGATTATCTTATTATAGAAAAAAAGAAGAACTAGATAAAATTTTTTCTAGTAATAATTCTAGTTATGGCATAAGACTTATAAGAGAATTAGGCCTTGATAGTGAGTTGGAATTATCAAATCTATCTAATGTTATACCCACAACTTATTTAATAGGAATATGGGCTCAGTTAGATGTTGTAGATAAATATACATTTAATAATACAGAAAAAGAGTCTATTATAGCTATAAATGAATTAATGAATAAAGATGTTTTGGATTTTAATAATCTATATAAATATGGACTATATATATCTACTATAGTTAGTGAAATAAAAGGTATAGATAAAAACCTTGTAAATGAAAAGTATAATAGTATGTATATACACAATAAAACAAATATAAATATAGATGCTAAAGAAATATGCGATTTGTTAAATAAAAAACCTGGTAAATTTTTAAAAGAAATATATAATGATTTAGAATATAAATTGGTTAATAAATTAATAGAAAATGATAAAGAAAAATTAAAAGAATATATAAATAATAATTATAAATATATTTGATTGTGTTATTATATTTTGTAAAAAAATAAACATCATGATTAACACTTTATAAGAGGTTTATAATTTTGACAAATTTGATAAAAATGGAGATGCTATTTTAAATTGCAATAAAAAGTTTACTAAAGCATCTTTTTTTTGGTATAATAATTAAAGGTGAAATTGATGAAGCAGGAAAATATAAGAAATTTTTCTATAATAGCCCATATAGATCATGGGAAAAGCACAATTGCAGATAGAATCCTTGACATTACTGGCGCTATTACAGAAAGAGAAAGACAAGAACAATTATTAGATAGTATGGATATTGAAAGGGAACGTGGAATTACAATTAAATTAAATTCGGTTCAATTAAAATATAAATATGAGGGTGAAGATTATATATTACATTTAATTGACACACCAGGACATGTGGATTTTACATATGAAGTGTCTAGAAGCCTTGCAGCTTGTGAGGGAGCAATTCTTGTTGTAGATGCAGCTCAGGGAATAGAAGCTCAGACACTTGCTAATTTATATCTTGCTATGGAAAATGATTTAACTATAATTCCTGTTATTAATAAAATAGATTTGCCTAATGCAGATGTAGATAAAGTAAAAAGTGAATTAATAAATAATTTAGGTTTTAGTGAAGATGAAATAATACTTTGTAGTGCTAAAAATGGTATAGGAATAAAAGAATTGGTAGAAGCTGTAATAACTAGAATACCATCTCCTACAGGAAAAAAAGAAGATAGGTTGCAAGCTCTAATATTTGATAGCTATTTTGATTCTTATAGAGGTATAGTTACTCTTATTAGAATTATTAATGGCAGTGTAAAAGTAGGAGATAAAATAAAAATGCTTGCAACTTCAAAAGAATATGATGTAGTTGAGCTTGGAGTTAATACTCCACATATAAATAAGAAAAATGAATTAACAACAGGTGAAGTTGGATATTTATGTGCTAGTATCAAAAAAATAGAGGATGTAAAGGTTGGAGATACTATAACTTTGTATTCTAATCCTAGCATTCCTTTAAAGGGATATAAGCCTATGAAACCTATGGTGTTTTGTGGTATTTATCCGATAGAATCAAGTAAATTTCCACTTCTTAGAGAAGCTTTAGAAAAATTAAAATTAAATGATGCTTCACTTGAATTTGAACCAGAAACATCAGAAGCACTTGGATTTGGATTTAGATGTGGCTTTTTAGGGTTATTACATATGGAAATAATTGAAGAAAGAATAGAGCGGGAATTTAATATAGATTTAATTGCTACATCTCCTTCTGTTATTTATGAAGTAGAACTTACTGATAAGTCCATAATAAATGTAGATAGCCCCTCAAAAATGCCAGATAAAGTTAAAATAAAAGAAATAAGAGAGCCATATATAAAAACTAATATATTTGTACCTAGTGACTATATAGGTTCTATTATGGAACTTTGTCAAAATAAAAGAGGAAATTATGTATCTATGGAGTATATAGATCAAACTCGTGTTAATATACATTATGAGATACCTTTGTCCGAAATAGTATATGATTTCTTTGATAAATTAAAAAGCTACACTAAAGGATATGCATCTTTTGATTATGAATTAATAGGTTATAGACCTAGTAATTTAGTTAAAATGGATATTTTACTTAATGGTGATATAGTAGATGCCTTAAGTTTAATAGTTCATAAAGATTTTGCTTATAACAGAGGAAAAGCAATAGTAGAAAATTTAAGAAAATTAATACCACGTCAACAATTTGAAATACCAATACAAGCTGTAATTGGAACTAAAGCAATAGCTAGAACAGATATAAAAGCAGTAAGAAAAAATGTACTTGCTAAATGCTATGGCGGTGACGTATCAAGAAAAAGAAAATTATTAGAAAAACAAAAAGAAGGTAAAAAGAGAATGAAAATGGTAGGGAGTGTAGAAGTACCTCAAGAAGCATTTTTATCTGTACTTTCTATGGAGGAGAATTAATATGGAAAAAAGCAAAGAATTTTATTCATTTATTGGGAAGGTAGCACTAGAGTATAGAGTGTCATTAAAGAATCTATGTAAACTTTTAGATATAGATGCTACTGAGGTAAATCAAAAAGAAATATATGATTCAATATTTAGTACATTAGATTTTGAAACAAAAAGAAAAAATGTTTATCAATACCTATTTTACTATGAAACTATGTTTGAATCTGAAGAGGCATCTAATTTAGCATATAAAAATGCTGCTAGTTTCTTAAGAGATTATGCCTTTGCAAAAAGAATGTCTGATGACGATACGAAAAAAGAAATTATAGATAGATTAACCAAAACAGATAGGGACTTTAATAAGATTAAAAATAAAGAATTTGATAAACCTTTAACAGAAGAAGAAACAATAATAATTTCTAAGTATAGGATTAAGTATTGTATTCCAAAATCTGGTATACTAAATGCTTTAGGTATAGATAAAGATAGATTAAGAGCTAATGAAAAAAAATTAACAGATAATGTTTTAAAAGAAAAAATAGAAGAACTTTCTAATTTTCACTTAACTATGTCTAGATTAAAAAATAGAGGCGAAAATAGTGTTAAATCAAGATAAATATTTAAATAAAGTATATAAAGTAGAAAAAGTAGTTGAAATATTTCTTAAAGAAAGAAAAACTATATATGAAATGGCTGCTGATAAAAGTTTAGGTATCTCAAAATCTTCAATCCATAGATATTTAAATGATGAAGATATTATAAGATATATTTATGGAGATCAATCTGATTTTATAATTGAAGAAATAAAAAGAAGATTAAAAGAAAATAAAGAAATTGGTAATAAAAATGGTGGAGATACTTTTGCTAGCGATTATGTTGCTTTGAAAGATTCAAAGGGCCTTTTTAAAGGATCAAAAAGAAGATAATGAAATCGGTATATATACATATTCCATTTTGTGATTCTATTTGTTCTTATTGCGATTTTTGTAAATTTATAAAAAATGATAAATGGATTAATGAGTATTTAATGGCCCTAGAAGATGAAATTAAAAAAAATTATAAAAATGAGGTTATTAATACTTTGTATATAGGTGGAGGAACGCCATCTTGTTTAAATATTGATGAGTTAAATAAGTTGTTTAATATAATAAAAATATTTAAATTAAATAAGAATATAGAATTTACTTTTGAATGTAATATAGAAAATCTAACAAAAGAAAAATTAGAATTTTTATATAAAAATGGAGTTAATAGAATTAGTATAGGTGTACAAACATTTAATTCTAAATTTCTAAATTATTTAAATAGAAATCATTCTAAAGAGGATGTAATAAATAAAATAAATTTGGCTAAAAATATTGGCTTTAAAAATATAAATATAGACTTAATTTATGCACTTCCTAACCAATTAATAAATGAATTAGAAAGTGATATAGATGAATTTTTAAAATTAGATATAACTCATATATCTACATATTCACTTATAATAGAGCCTAATACAAAACTATATATTAATAAAGAATCTGATATAGAAGAAGATTTAGATTATGAAATGTATAAACTTATTTGTAAAAAGTTAGAAAGTAATGGTTATAATCATTATGAAATTAGTAATTTTGCAAAGAAAGGTTATGAATCAAAACATAATTTAGTATATTGGAATAATCTAGAATACTATGGATTTGGTATAGGTGCTTCAGGATATATAGATAGTGTAAGATACGATAATACTAAAAGTTTTAATGAATATTTAAAAGGAAATTATATAAAAGAATCTAATAAACTTAGTATAAATGAAACTATAGAAAATGAATTTATATTAGGTTTTAGAAAAATTAATGGTATAAATAAAGAACTGTTTAATAAGAAATATAATATGAATATAAAAGATTTAGAAATAGTAAATAAATTATTAAATGAAGAAAAATTATTAGAAGATAAAAAACATATATACATTAATCCAAAATATATATATGTTTCTAATGATATATTAATAAATTTTATAAAAATGTTTTAAATAGAATTGCAAAGAAATAAATCATTTTTTTTGGTTAGTCAAATGTAACGTTAAATTTCATTATCTGCGACTAATTATGAAGTGTAAGAAATTGGTAGAAAAATTAAAAAAACTATCAATTTTTTTAGTAAAATGGCAATTTATATATGAAATTTACTTTTTCATCGACTAACAAAAAGCATTAACTGAATTTTAGTGATTTTGAAGTAAATGAAATTATAATCACCACTTTTTTTTTCTTATTAAAGGTGTTATAATATAGTAGGTGATAGAAGTGATTAAAAAAATTTGTAATACACAAATTAATTATATAGATTATGGAGAAGGCAAAAACACCATAGTTTTACTTCACGGATGGGGTCAAAATATTGAAATGATGAAGCCTATTGGAGATAAACTACAAAAAAAGAATAGGATAATAATAGTAGATTTACCAGGTTTTGGTTTGTCAAAAGAGCCTAGTTGTATATGGTCTATTTATGATTATGCTTTTTGTATTAAAAAATTATTAGATGAACTAAATGTAGATAATCCTATTTTAATAGGTCATTCATTTGGTGGTAAGATAAGTTTAATATATGCTAGCAAGTATAAAGTAAAAAAATTAGTTTTATTTGGAAGCCCTTTTAAAAAACAAATAAAAAAATTAAGTATTAAGACTAGAATATTAAAATTTTTAAAGAAAGTACCTATATTAAATAAATTAGAAGGATTTGCAAAAAGACATATTGGATCAAGAGATTATAAAGAATCTAGTGATTTTATGAGAAAAGTATTAGTAGATCACGTTAATTTAGATATAACAGAAGAAGTAAAAAGTATAAAGTGTCCTACATTAATAATATGGGGTACTATGGATCAAGAAGTTTCTATAGAAGATGCATATGAATTAGAAAAATTAATATCTGATTCAGCAGTAATACCTTATGAAGGATGTAGTCATTACGCTTATATAGAAAGACTATCTCAGACTGTTAATATATTAAAAAATTTTATAGGAGATGAATAATATGACATTATTTTTAATATCATTAATTCCTTTTTTACTATTTACGATATTAAAAACAAAAAAATCTTTTCATATGTTACAGCAAAATTATTATGATGATGATAATAGATATTTCAAATGGATTTTAACAAATATAACTAAAATAGCTTATGATAGTGATATATTATTTGTTATTATGATTTGCACTTTGTTTTTCGAAATTGGTTTTTGCATAGGTATATTTATTGTTTTATATGGTATTATATTTTTATTATATAAAAAGAAGCCAGTTCAAGTAAAAAAACCATTAGTCATAACATCTAGAATTAAAAGATTAATATTTACTATGTTTATTTTTTATTTTATTATGATAATTCCATTTATAGTTAATTTTGATTATGATAATTTAGTTTATGCATATTTACTTTTGGGACTTATTACTTATTTAAACTATTTTGTTGTAATGACCGCTAATTTTGTAAATAAGCCAATAGAAAAATGTGTATATTTATATTATAAACATAAAGCTATTAAAAAATTAAATACTATGAATATTCCTGTTGTTGGAATTACAGGAAGTTATGGAAAAACCAGTAGTAAAAATATAATTAATGATATACTAAATGTTAAACTAAACTCATTTGCAACGCCAAAAAGCTTTAATACTCCTTATGGATTAATACGTTCTATAAATAATTATTTAGATAAATTTAATGATATTTTTATAGCTGAAATGGGAGCTTTTAAATTAGGAGAAATAAAACAAAATTGTAAATTAGTAAAACCTAAATATGGTATTATTACTACAATAGGAGAAGCTCATTTAGAAACATTTGGCTCTAGAGATAATATTATGAAAGGTAAATTTGAACTTATAGAATCTTTAGGTAGAGATGGAGTTGCTATATTAAATAGAGATGACGAATATCAAGTTAAATATAAATTAAAAAATAAATGTAAAGTTCTTTGGGTTGGAATTAATAATGATGATGTAGATTTAAAAGCTACTAATATAAAATTATCTAGTAATGGGACTAGTTTTGATTGTATATTTAAAGGTGATAAAAAATCTTATAATTTTAAAACAAAATTATTAGGCACTCATAACATATATAATATACTTAATGGTATTATGCTAGGATATGAGTTAGGTCTTACTATAGAACAACTTCAAAGAGGAGTAAGTAGTATAAAACCTATAGAACATCGTCTTGAATTAAAAAAGTATGGAAATATATTTATAATAGATGATGCTTATAATTCAAATCCTGTGGGATCAAAAAGAGCTTTAGAAGTTTTAAAACTTATGGATGGAGTTAAAATTGTAGTAACTCCAGGTATGATAGAATTAGGTAGTGAGCAATATAATTTAAATTATAAATTTGGAGAATATATGGCATCTTCTTGTGATTATGCAATATTAATTGGTAAAAATCAGACAAAACCAATTTATGATGGATTAATAAAAAGTGGCTATGATGATAAGAAGATTTTTATACTTAATGATGTAAAAGAAGCCTTTCCTTTAATGAATAGACTTGCTAAAGGAAATACTTATGTGCTTTTAGAAAATGATTTACCAGATTTATTTAATGAATAGGAGAGTGTTTTATGAAAATTAAAGTCGGTGTAATATTTGGAGGAGAAACTGTAGAACATGAAGTTAGTATTATAACTGCAGTTCAAGCTATGGAACACATAAATAAAGATAAGTATGAAGTTGTTCCTATATATATTAGTAAAGATAGAATTTGGTATACTGGTGCTATGTTAAAAGAAATAGATATATATAAAGATTTTAACGAACTAAAAAGATATGCCAAACAAGTAGTTTTAACAAAGTCAAAAAATGGATTTTATTTACAAAATACAAAAGGGTTATTTAGACGTAATATAACAGATATTGATATAGCATTCCCAATTGTTCACGGAAATAATGCTGAAGATGGCACACTTCAAGGTTATTTAGATAGCGTAGGCATTCCTTATGTTGGAAGTAGAGTACTTGGTAGTGCATTAGGACAAGATAAGGTTGTAATGAAACAAATATTTAAAGATATGAAATTACCTGTTGTTGATTATACTTGGTTTTTTGATAGTGATTATGCAGATGATTCAGAAAAAATATTTGAAGACGTTAAAAAGTTAGGTTATCCTGTAATAGTAAAACCAGCAACACTAGGTAGTAGTGTTGGAATTACATATGTCAAAAGCGAAATAGAATTAGCTAGTGCTATAGAAGAAGCCATGAAGTATGATACTAAAGTCGTAGTAGAGAGTGCAGTTCAAAATTTAGTAGAAGTTAATTGTAGTGTGTTTGGAAACTATGAGAATCAAGAAGCAAGTGTTATAGAAGAAGTAACTTCTGATGAAGATTTTTTAACATATCAAGATAAATATGCTAGTGGCTCTAAAGGAAAATTAAATCAAACTAAAGGTATGGCAAGTGCAAGTAGAATAATACCTGCTAGAATAGATTCAAATTTAGAAAAAGATATTAAAGATACATCAAAAAAAGCATTTAGAGCTTTAAATTTAAGTGGTGTATGTAGAATAGACTATCTTATAGATAAAAAAACTAATAAATTTTACATAAATGAACCAAATACAATTCCTGGTAGTTTAGCTTTTTACTTATGGGAACCAGTTGGAAAAAAATATGAAGATTTATTAGATGAAATGATTACTTTATGTATAAAAGATTATAAAAGAAGATCAAACAAAGTATATTCTTTTGAATCTAATATATTAAGTAATTATGGAATTAAAGGTTTAAAAGGTTTAAAGGGAATAAAAAAATAGATTTATGTCTGTTTTTTTTGTTTTGGCTTGATTTATTTTCTATGATATTTTATAATAATAATAGAGTTAATAACTCGAATAGAAATGGAGGATAATATGGATAATATTATAATCTCCATTTTGCTAGTCTTAATAGGACTTATTGTTGGAATAGTCGTAATGTTTATATTAAATCTTATAAGAAAAAATTCTGCTAAAGATAAATCATCAAAAATATTAGATGAAGCTAAAACAGAAGCAGAAAAGATAAAAAATAAATATATATTAGAAGCTAAAAAAGAAGCTAATGAATTAAAAGAAGAAACAGAAAAAGCTATAAGGGAGAAAAAAAGTGAGATAAAAGAATCTGAAAATAGACTTATAACTAGAGAAGAAAATATTGATAGAAGAGATCAAAATCTTCAAAAAAGAGAAAATTTATTAGAAGAAAAAGAAAAAAATATATTAGATAAACAAAAAGATATTCAAGAACAAGAAGCAAATGTGGAGAAATTAAAAGAAGAACAGTTGCAAGTTTTAGAGCGTATTAGTGGATATGATAAACAAAAAGCAAAAGAAGAAGTAATGAAAAAAGTTGAAGAATCAATGACTTTAGAGATTGCTTCATACATCAAAGATAAAGAAGCTGAAGCAAAATTGGAAGTTGATAAAAAATCCAAAAATATGTTAGTTGAAAGTATGCAAAAATATGCAAGTGATGTTGTAGAAGAACAGACTATAACAGTTGTAGATTTACCAAATGATGAAATGAAAGGACGTATAATAGGAAGAGAAGGAAGAAATATTAGAACTATTGAGTCAGTTACAGGAGTAGATTTAATTATAGATGATACACCTGAAGCAATTGTTTTATCATCATTTGATCCTTTGAGAAGAGAAATTGCTAGAATAACTATTGAAACTTTAATCAAGGATGGTAGAATTCATCCTGCAAGAATAGAGGAAATTTATGATAAAACTTGCAAGGAAATGAAAGAAAAAATAGTTGAATATGGTCAAAATGCTTTGTTCGAATTAGGGCTTACTAAAATAGATCCTGAACTTATAGAATTAATTGGTAAACTTCATTTTAGAACAAGTTATGGTCAAAATGCATTAAAACACTCTATTGAAGTTGCCTCACTAGCTGGTATAATGGCAGGTGAATTAGGCGAAAATGAAAATTTAGCTAAAAGAGCAGGACTTTTACATGATATAGGAAAATCTATAGATCACGAAATTGAAGGAAGTCATGTTGAAATAGGAGCTAGTATTGCAAAAAAATATAAAGAAAATGATGTCGTTATAAATACTATTGAATCACATCACGGCGATACTGATTCTAACTTTATTATAGCTTCTTTAGTAGCAATCGCAGACACATTATCTGCAACAAGACCTGGCGCTAGAAATGATTCGTTAGAAAATTATGTACAAAGATTACATGATTTAGAGAATATTGCAAACGATCAAAAAGGTGTAGATACAGCGTTTGCTATGCAAGCGGGTAGAGAACTTAGAGTAATTGTTAAGCCAGAAGAAATAACAGATGTTGAAAGTCATAAGGTAGCACGTGACATAAAAAATAGAATAGAAGAAGAATTGCAATATCCAGGAACTATAAAAGTTACTGTAATAAGAGAAACTAGAGCAGTTGAAGAAGCAAAATAGCTTCTTTTTTTGGATTTTGTCAATAAATACTTGTAAAACTAAACAAAATATGATATTATTAATAGCGTGATCCGCTTTTCAATATTTCAATATTTCAATATTTTTTAATTGTTATATAAATTTTATTAGAATATGATCATAAATTTATAAAGGAGAGTGACATTGTGAATTTAATCGATAAGATTACTAAAAAACAAATTAGAACTGATTTACCAGAATTTAGAGTTGGTGATACTATAAGAGTTGATTTAAAAATCGATGAAGTAGATTCTACAGGAAAAAAGAAAACTAGAATTCAAGCCTTTGAAGGATTAGTTATGGCTATTCAAGGATCAGGAATTAGTAAGACTTTTACTGTAAGAAAGGTATCAGGAAATGTAGGTGTAGAAAAAACATTACCTGTTAATTCACCAAGAATTGATACTATACAAGTAATTAAAAAAGGTAAAGTAAGACAAGCAAAATTAGGTTATATTAGAAAATCTTCTAAAACACCTAAAATTAAAGAAAGAAATAAATAAAAAAAACAACTTTATAGTTGTTTTTTTAATATATAATATATGTTATAATATATTATATGAGGTGGTATAATGAAAAAAATATTAAAAGAATTGTATCCTTATTTAATAATAATTGTAGTAGTTGTATTAATTAGAAGTTTTATAGTTACACCAGTAAGAGTTGATGGCTCATCAATGGATTCTACATTAAATAATGGTAATATATTAATTTTAAACAAATTTGATAAAACTTATGATAGGTTTGATATTGTTGTAATAAATGCTTATATAGATGGTAAGAAAACTAGAATTGTTAAAAGGATTATAGGATTACCTTTAGAAAGTGTTGAATATAAGGATAATGATTTATATATAAATGGTAAATTATTAAAAGATAAATATAATACTAGAACATATGATTTTTCGTTAAAAGAATTATATGGAGTAGAAGTGTTACCAAAAGATTGTTATTTTGTATTGGGAGACAATAGAACAAACTCTAGAGATAGTAGAGATGAGCAAGTAAAATATATAAATAAAAAAGATATAGTTGGAAAAACTTCAATTAGAATATTTCCATTTACAAAAATAGGTAAGTTTAATTAATAAATTATGAAAAAAAATTTAGATTTTTTGACATCAAGCGTAATTGCTCATAGAGGTATGCATAATATAAATAAAAATATTTTAGAAAATTCGATTGAAGCATTTCGTTTAGCCATTAAAAATAATTTTATAATTGAATTAGATCTTCATATAATAAAAGATGGCTCTGTAGTCGTATTCCATGATGATAATTTAAAAAGACTTACAGGGGTAGATAAAAAAATAAAAGATTTAAATTATGATGAATTATCTAGATTAAAGTTAATTAATACAGAGGATTATATACCTCTTTTTAAAGATGTGTTAAAAGTTATAGACGGTAAAGTTCCAATAATAATAGAACTTAAATCTGATTCAAAATCTTATTTATTAGAAAAAGAAGTTTTGAGATTACTTGAAAATTATAAAGGAATATTTGCTATTCAAAGCTTTAATCCTTTTTCTATATATTACATAAGGAAAAAATCGCCTAATGTAATTATTGGACAATTGTCTTCTGATTTTAGAAACAAAAAAATGTTGAAATTAAAAAAAATCATATTAAAAAATATGTTATTTAATTATTTGGTTAAACCAGATTTTATATCTTATGATATAAGATCACTTCCATCTAAAAGAATAAAAAAATTGAGTAGGACAAAATTAATACTAGGCTGGACTGTAAAAAATAATAAAGATTATATTAAAGCTAAAAAGTATTGTGATAATTTTATTTGTGAAAATATAAAAGATTATATAAGGTGATTATATGAATGGTAATAGAGGAGCAAAAGGCTCAATAAAAGACAGAATAATAAGTATGCTTTACAGGATTAGATATAATAAAGAAGAGGAAAAAAAAGAAGCATATAGGCTTGAAAACAGAGAAAAAAAAGAAAAATATTTGAATAATTTAAATACATTTAAAGATAGATCTGATGTGAATGTTTTACCAGATGAAGATAAAAGTGAGATTAATAAATTAACATATAATGTAAATTATAAAACTAATTTTCAAAATTATGTAAACGAAAAGGATAGTAAATCAGTCGCTTTTTCAGATGGCAAAGAAAATAAAATTAGAAAGCAAATTATATATTATAATACGAAAAAAGTAGGACTTGCTTGCAATGATGATTTAGATATACAATTATCTAATATAGAATTTAAAAATAGTAATTTAGATAAAAAAGTTAATATAAAAAAAGAAATAAAAAAAACAAAAAATGAAATTAATATATTAAAGGAAGTAAATAAATTTATATCGGATACAAAAGAAAAGTTGGATTTTATTTCTGAAGAAATTCAAGATCTTAAAACTGAGACAAAGAATAAATATAAAACCCAAGAAGAACTCGAATTAAGATATATCAAGTTAAAAGAAAAGTTATGTAAGTTAAAACTTCAGTATGATGCTATAAAAGATAAATATGATTTAAGTGATTTTAAAGTAATAGAAAGTATTAAGCTAATGAATTCTATTGATGATTATAAACAAATTGCTAAGTTAAATGAAATGGAAATGCTTGTAAATATTTGTAAAGACGAGATTGCTAAAATAGATAATATAACTCTTGTAAAACAAGATAGCAACAAAGTAGGAGAAAACATAGAAAAAAATAAAAAAGATCAATATAATGTTAAAGTTAAGTTTAATCTATCAAAGGAAAAAATTAATAATTTAGATAGTTATAAAAATGAGATTATACAAGAAATTAATAACCAAAAAAAAATAATTGATGATATGTATAAAAAGGCTTTTCATTTTAAAAAAAGTGTAGAAAAAAAATATGAGTATGTGTCAAAAGGAAAAATGCTTTCTTCTATATTAAAAATAGCTGGCGGTATTATAACTCTTCCTTTAAGTGGGTTAAATTTATTTGGAATAGCTTTAGGAAGTACATTGGTTAATAAAGGTTTAAAACAAATAAATAATTCTTTAGAAAAAAGAGAAAAGATAATTATAAATTATAATTATGAGGATATATCTAAACAAGTTAGTAAGGTTGAGGATAAAGTTAATTATATTGATTTAATTTTAAGCGATTCACTAAACGAAATAAAAAAGTTGAAAAATTATTTTAATGATGAATTAAAAAAATATAATGAAATTTTACCAGAGTATAAAGATATATTTGAAAAAATAAATGCTATAGAAAATAATTTGGTTTCAGAACAAAATAAAATCAATAATATGAATGAAAAATTAAATATAGAGAAAGAAGCTAATAAAATTAAAATGAAAAAGCTTGAGAATAAATAGAGGTGTTTATGAATTTTATAGGATTAATTTATTATTTTGTATCAGTTTTGTCAATTGCTTTATACGTAGCTAGTGTACAATTTAAATCTAAAAAAAATATTTTAGTAACGCAATTTTTCGCGTCAATGTGTTATTTAATTGTATATTTAATTAAAGGAGCATACTCTGGAGCTTATATAGAAGTGTTGGAAGAAGTAAAAGATATAGTTTTTATTAAGTATGAGAAAAAAGGTAAAAATATACCACTTGCAATTCTTATAGTATTCATTGTATTATTATTTATTGTTTCTATAATTTTTTATGATGGAATATTGTCCATTTTACCGCTTTTAATAAATATTATATTGTTTATATCTACATATTATAAAAATCCAAAATATATTAGATGGGTTATGTTATTATCAGGACTTATGTGGGGAATTTATAATATATATGTAGGAGCATATGTAATTGTTATAGGAAATATATTAGAAGTAATATCTGCTATAATTGCAATTTTAAAATTTAAAGATGTAGATAATAATTTTGATAAAAAGGATATGATGAAATGAAAAAAATATTTGGAAATTTTAATATAAGTTATAAATTTTTAATATTATTTTCTATTATTGTAGCAACTGTAGTAGCGATATTAAACAGGATATCATTATTTAATAATACATCATTTCAAGATATTGCAATTTATGTTGATATGTGGATAATATTTGCAATATTTATAATAGTTAATTGTAAATCTGTTAAAGAAGCTATTATAAAATGCTTTTTGTTTTTTTTGATAAGTCAGCCATTAATATACTTTGTAGAATTAATAATAGATATATTTTTCAGGGGTATGAATTTTAAAGATACTTTTATATTGTATTTTAGAAATTATTATATTGGCTCAGGATGGTTCTTTTTGACAATTTTAACAATTCCTGGTTCATTTATAGCTTATCAGATTAAAAAAAATAATATATTTTCTTCATTAATTTTATCAATTGCCACATCATATTTATCTATAATTGGAACGAAAGGTTTATTAAATACAATATTTAATAATTTTCCTTATCATTTACTTAATAGTTCAATTTGCTTATTTATGTCTTTTTTGTTTATATTTATTATATTAAAAAACAAAAAAGAAAGAATGATTTCCTTAATTATAACTATTATTGGAGTTGTTATAGGTTGCATTTTATTTTATTGTAATTATGTTTTTTTTGAAACCAGTAAAACTATATATTTCACAGATCCTATAATTATTGTAGATTATAAAGTAGAAAATTATGATATAGTTGATGTTAATATAACTGAAGCTGGTTCTGTTGTGGAAATTAATCAAAAAGGTTATGGTAACACTAAAGTTGTGTTAATTGATAATAATAAAGAAGAATATGTATATTTTGTTGAGTCATCCAAAAAATATTTTTATGTTGAATAATAAATATTTTTTTTGTAATATCTTGTAAAATAAAAAATATCAATTATTATATAATATTTATTCATTTTTTAAAATTAACATCAAAACTCTATGCAGAATAAAAAAACATGTGGAATTTCATTATAAAAATAACTTTTAATAATAATTATATTTTGAAAATATAATTATTATGGTGATGATGTGAAAAAAACGAAAATAATCTGCAGTATAGGTCCTTCTTGTGATAATTGGGGAACTTTTAAAAAAATGGTTATAAATGGAATGAACGTTGCTAGAATAAATTTTTCTCATTCTAATATAGAAAATAGAAAAAAAATAGAATCATTAGTTAAAAGAGCACGTACTGAATTAAATCATAATATAGCTATTTTATATGATATAAAAGGACCAGATCTTAGAACTTGTGAATTTTTTAATGATAAAATACAACTTGTAAGTGGGAAAAGTATAGTAATCACTGAGGATGATGTAATTGGTACAAATGAAAAAATTTGCTTTAATTATAAAAATATAATTAATAAATTGAGTATAGGAAGTAGAATTTTACTGGATGATGGGTTTTATGAATTAATAGTTACTCAAAAAAAAGATAAAGAAGTTGTTTGTGAAATTCAAAATTCAGGTATTATTAAAGGCAGAAGAGGAGTATGCATTCCAGGAGTTAGGTTAGATGTACCATTTATATCAAAAGAAGATTTAGAAGATATTAAATATGCTTGTATATCTGATGGCGATTTTTTAGCTCTTTCTTTTGTGAATTCTAGATCGGATATAAAAAAAGTTAGAGAATTATGTAAAATATTTGGTAAACCAAATATGTCAATTGTGTCTAAAGTTGAGACTCAAAATGCAATTAATAATATAGAAGAGATTGTAGAAGAGTCTGATTATATTATGGTAGCACGTGGTGATTTAGGAGTTGAAGCAGGAATTGAAAATTTGCCTTTGAATCAAAAAATCCTAATTGATGCTTGCCACAAACACAGTAAAGGTATAATTATGGCAACACAAATGATGAATAGTATGATCGATAATATTAGACCTACAAATGCAGAAGTAAATGATGTAGCAAATGCAGTATTATCTGGTTGTGATGCAATAATGACTTCTGCTGAAACTACAATTGGAAAATATCCAGTTGAAACAGTAAAGCAAATGACAATAATTTGTGAAAAATGTGAACAAATGACTAAATATAATTTAGAAGATTATAAATTACTTGGAACTGATATTCATAATACTATAGCAAAACTTGCGGTAAATGCAACACTATATCTTCCAATCAAAGCTATTGTAGTATCAACTACAACAGGTAAAACTGCACTAGATATGGCATCTCTTAGACCTAATGCTTTTATTGTTGCTACTGTAACAGATGAAAATGTATCTAGAATTTTATCTTTAAAATGGGGAGTTTATACATCAGTTACAAAAATATCAAACAAAACAGATGAAATTGTAGAAATAGGGATAGAAGTTGCTAAAAAAATATTAAATTTAAAAAAAGGGGATTTAGTAGCTATAATAGGAAGTTCACCGTTTTCAGCCCATACAAATTTTTTAAAGATAGAAAAAATATAGATGAAAGGGTTATATTATATTGTAAATATATTAATAATTAAACATATTAGTTCAAAATATGTTTTTTTTATGCTATTACATTCTAAATGCATAAATAAAAAACAAGTTTTTACTTGTTTAAAATAAAAAAGGATAGATTTCCCCTTACCCCATATCAATAGTAAATATTGATGATTAATTTAATAATGTTTTTCTAGTATAGATCAATATACTATTTGTAATTTTTCTGCCATTAGTAGTTAGATAATATTTATTTTTTCTGGCTACTTTTTTTATTATTACATGAGCTTTTAGTTTTGATAATAGTCGAGTTAATTTATTAATTTCTTTCTTAGTTATTTCTTCATTAAAATATTTTTTTCTAATTAATTTATTAGAGAAACCATTAATTAAATATTCTTCAGATGAAATAATAGAAAACAATTTAATAGTATCTTTTTCTAAAATATTAAATCCAGAATATTTTCTTTTATTAACTATAATAGATGAAGATACTTTGTTAATTTCAGTTATGGGTACTTCATTAGTATTAATTTCTGGTAACGCTTCTATATATCTTTTTGTTATGGATTTACTTATTTCAACATATCTATATAAATTAGATATGCTTTTACCCATAGGAACCCAAACTTTTTCTTTTTCAATAGATTTATGTTCTATAATATTTTCTTTTTCTTTAAGTACTTAAAAATCTTTAGGATTATTAATAGTAACTTCTATTCGCAATTTGTTTCCTTTATCATACATTTTAATTTGATTGTTATTAATTTTAAATTTTATTCGGTAACCTTGATACCTGTTTCTTAAATCGGAAACAATTTCTCCTTTAGAAAAATTATGAATTCTAGATACATTTCTACCAAAAAAAGAATATATGTCTTCAGAACTAAAAGTGAAATATGTGGTTTCAACTAGTGTCTTATAAAATAAACTTAAATCATCACGATTTTTAAAATTAATATTGGTCGCAAATTCACATTGATCAATACACCAATAGTATGAATGACTAAATATTTTTTCTATTTTAGGTAAATGAATATTAATTTGTTTAATTAATCCATCAAAAGAATCTGAAATTTTTTGATTAAGAATGTTATTGGCTAATTCTTGTGCTTTATTAAAATCTTCTATATAAGAAAATGAATTATTATACATTTCAGTATGTTCCAAAATGGAACATACTGCCGAAGATGGAAAAGTATATCAAACAGAATATTATAATTTAGATGCAATTATTTCAGTGGGATATAGAGTAAATTCTTTAAGAGCAACTCAATTTAGAAGATGGGCAACTAATGTATTAAAAATATTTACGATTCAAGGCTATGTTCTTGATAAAGAAAGAATGAAAAATGTCTCATTTATTGATAAAGATTATTTTGAAAAATTATTAGAAGAAATAAGAGAAATTAGATTATCTGAAAGAAGATTTTATCAAAAAGTAACTGATATATATGCTACTAGTATTGACTATGATCCTAAATCTCCAATTTCAACAGATTTTTTTAAAAAAGTTCAAAACAAAATTCATTATGCAGTATCAAGGCAAACTGCTACTGAAATTATTTATGATAGAGCAGATTCTGAAAAAGAAAATATGGGATTAACTAATTGGGAAAAATCTCCAAATGGTAAAATTATGAAATCAGACGTTGTTACAGCAAAAAATTATTTATTTAAAGACGAGTTGCAAGATTTAGAAGGAATAGTGAGTGCTTTTTTAGAAATTGCAGAAAATAGAGCAAGAAGACACATTCCAATGACTATGGAAGATTGGGCAACTAGGATTGATAAATTTTTATTATCAGACGATAGAGATATATTAAAAGATGCAGGTAAAATATCACACGAGATAGCTTGTGACAAAGCATTAACAGAATTTGAAAAATATAGAATAAAACAAGATAAACTATATAAATCTGATTTTGATTTGTTAATTGAAGAAAGTAATAAAAAAGATTAAGCCAAATAGTAATTTGGAAGGAGGATAGAATGAAATTATATTTTATAAGACATGGGCAAACAGAAGCAAATGTTGAAGGGATTTTAACAGGAACAATTGAAACAAATCTAACTCAAGAAGGAATAGATGATGCAAAGAAATTAGCGAAGAGTTTAACTATGAATTTTGATAATTATTATTGTTCTCCATTAAAAAGAACACATCAAACATTAAAAGCTATTAAAGGGGATGCAAATTTTGAAATAGATTCAAGAATTATAGAAGTTTCATCTGGAAAATGGCAAGGATTATATAAAGATGAACTTCCAAAAGAAGAATATGATATGTATAAAAAAGGATTAATGGATCCACCAGAGGGTGAATCATTGGAAGATGAAGAAAAAAGAGCTAAAGATTTTTTGGATGATATGTTTAAAAAATATACGGGTGATGAGAACATACTTGTAGTAACTCATAATGCATTTATGAGAACTTTAAAAAGATTATTTGAAAAGAGCAATGTTGAAGAACCTAAAAATTTAGAAATATATGAAGTAACAGAAGAAATGTATCATGAAATGAATAATACAAAAGAGAATAAAGAATTAGAATTATAGTAAGATTAAAATTACAAGTTATACAAATAATTAATTACAAAATATTTAAAGGAAAAAGAATGGAAGCAAATAATTATGGATATGTATCAAAAAAGAAAAGAAAGACAAGCTAAAAAAACAGGAAATAATGAAAATAGTTTTTCAAAAGTCTCCATTTCGTGCTTGATTACGATTTATTTAACCCCTAAAAAGTATGATAGATTAGATGAAAATCTATCTTTTTTATGATATAATTTAATAGATTTAGAACTTTAAGGAGTGATTTTATGAACGAAAATAAAACCAATATCAATTGGTATCCAGGTCATATGGCTAAAACAAAAAGATTAATTAGTGAAAATTTAGGATTAATTGATGTAGTATATGAAGTAATAGATGCTAGAATGCCATATTCATCTAAAATAAAGGATATAGATAATTTATTAAAAGATAAAAAAAGAATTCTTATTATGACTAAGTATGATTTGTGTGATATTAATGAAACAAATAAGTGGGTTAAGTATTATGAAAAATTAGGTTATAAAGTTATTTGTTTAAATTTAAATAACAATACTAATTTAAATAATTTAATAAATATTACAAATTCTTTAATGATCGATGAAAATAATAAAAGATTAGAAAAGGGTATGAAAGAAAGAAAAACTAGAGTACTTGTAGTTGGAATTCCTAATGTAGGAAAAAGTACTTTAATAAATAGATTAGTAGGTAAAAAAGTAGCAAATGTAGGTAATAAGCCAGGTGTTACTACTAATCTTAATTGGATAAGAGTAAATAGTAATATTGAACTTTTAGATACTCCTGGTATATTATGGCCTAAGTTAGATGAGAATATTGTAGCTTTAAATCTTGCTAGTTTAACTGCTATCAAAGAAGAAATATTACCAATAGATATAGTAGTTATACACATACTAAATATGCTTGATAAATATTATAATGAAATATTAGTTAGTAGGTTTGGAATAGATCACATAGATAACAATGATATAGAAAATTCATTAAATGTTATAGCAAGTAAAAGAGGTTGCCTTATGAAAGGTGGAATTCCTGATTATGATAAAATTTATATGGTTATAATGAATGATATAAAACTAGGTAATATAAAAGGAATTACATTTGATAGAATATAGAGGTTAATATGGATAAAAATGTACTTGTGCTAGCTTATTTAGGTGATAGTATATATGAAACATACATAAGATTATATTTAATAGAAAAAGGTATATGTAAAGTAAAAGAATTACAAGAAAAATCTATAAAATATGTAAGTGCAAAAGCTCAATCAAGCTTCTTAAAACAAATAATTGATAATAATATGTTAAATATAGATGAGTTGGATATAGTTACAAAAGCAAGAAATCATAAAAATAATCATAAACCTAAAAATACTGATATAATAACTTATAAACATGCAACCGCTCTAGAAGCGCTTATAGGTTATTTATATTATAAAAATGATTATGAGAAAATAAAACAAATAATGGATTATATAACTGGAGGTAAAATATGTTAGTATATGGAAAAAATGTAGTAAAAGAGTATTTAGATAATAATGAAAAAATATATAAAGCTTTCATGCAAGATAATTTTAATGATTTAGATATAATAAATTTGTTAAATAAGAAAAATATTAATATTATTAGATTATCAAAGTTTGATATGGATAAAAAAATCAAAGGATTGCATCAAGGAATAATATTAGAGGTAGAAGATTATAAATATGATAGTATTGATGATGTATTAAATCTTGATTCTGCTTTAGTAGTTATGCTAGATCATATAGAAGATCCACATAATTTTGGTGCTATTATTAGAACTTCAGAAGCCGCAGGAGTAGATTTGATAATTATACCAAATGATAGATCAGCAAGTGTAAATCCAACTGTAATTAAAACAAGTGTAGGTACTACAGAAAAAGTAAAAATAGCTAAAGTTGTAAATTTAAATAATACAATAAAATTATTAAAAGAAAATGGTTTTTGGATATTTGGAACAGATATGGATGGTGCTTTTTATAAAGAGTTGAATTATACTGGAAAATCTTGTATAATTTGTGGTAATGAAGGGAAAGGAATGAGTAAACTAGTTAGAGAAAATTGTGATTTTATAGCTAGTATACCTATGAAAGGTGAGGTAAATAGTCTTAATGCTTCAGTAGCTACTGGAATAATATTATTTGAAGCCTCAACTCAAAGAGGGGAGTAAAATGGATTATAAAGATTACAATGATTATGAACTTTTAAGTTATATAAAAGAAGGTAATGAAGACGCTAATAATATATTAATAAAAAAATATGAACCATTAATAGTAAAAATAGCCTCTAGAATGTATCCAAATTGTAAAAACAATGGTCTAGATTTAAGCGATTTAATACAAGAAGGAATGATAGGATTAAATCATGCTATTGATAGATATCAGGAAATAGAAAATGTATTATTCTATACTTATGCACAAAAATGTATAGAAAGAAAAATACTTAGTGTTATAATTTCTTCTAATAGAGATAAAAATAAAATATTAAATGAATCTATATCTTATGATGATGATGAAAACTTATTAATTAAATTTATAAAATCAAAATCTCCTAGTCCAGAAGAAGAAATTATAAATATTGAAATAGAAGAAAATTTATTAAACAAAATAAAAGAAAAACTTACAAAATTAGAAAATCAAGTATTTGAACTTTTGATAGTAGGGTTTAAATATAAAGAAATAGCATCTATGTTAGAAAAAGATGATAAATCTATAGATAATGCTATTCAAAGAATAAAAGGTAAAATAAAAGATATACTAAAATAATATGTAAAAAAGCAAATCATTTTTAATGATTTATCAAAAAAGAGTAGAAGACTAAATGAAGGAATCCATTTGATAAAATATAATGTTACAATAAAATTTTTAAAAGTAAATTGGTGATATAATAAAAATATCTACCAATTTTTTTATAATATAATTATAATATTGTAAAATTATTTAATATACTTTATAATTATAATAGGTGATGGTATGAGTAAGGGTTTTACTTTAATTGAGTTAATAGGCATTATATTAATTTTAGCTACTATAGTTTTAGTTAGTTTTCCAATGCTTACAGGTGTTACTAAAAAGGAAAATGATAACAAATATAATTCTATGGTAGAAGATCTATGTCTAGCTGGTAAATCTTATATATATGCTAATATATCTGATTATGATTTAGGTACTCCAGATAGCAGTTTTATTATAAATATAAATACACTAATAGAATATGGTAATGTAAGTAGTGATATTATTAATCCTAAAACTAATAACAGTATTAATTCAGATCATTTGTATTTTAAAGTATTAACTGATAAAACTCTCGATTGCGAGTATATTGATACACATTTACCAAAAGAGTATCAAGAATTAGAATACATAACTATTAAAAATGATGCTACAAGTGGTTATATTAATCACATAGGGACGTTAATTCAATTCAAAGATTCAGATAAAATTGAATTTGAATATAAATCTACCGATAATCAATCTTATATTATGTTTGTAGCTTCTACAATATCAACTACTATTACAACAAATAATAAACCTTATATATCTATTTCATCCAATTGGAATATGCAAGGCTTGTCTAGTTATTTAGTAACTCCAAATACGATTACTAGATCTGAAGCAACTGATGGTAATGTAAAAGATGTATCTATTAGTTATGAAACGGATTCAAATAATTATATAGCATTTGGATCTTGGGCAGATAATTCTTGGTCAAGGACTATAGATTGGTATACTTTTAAAATTTACAAAACAGGCAAATTACTAAGAAATTTTATTCCTTGTTATCGTAAAGTTGATAATGAGGTAGGAATGTATGATTTAGTAGAAGGTAAATTTTATGAAAATCAAGGTTCTGGAGATTTTATAGCTGGATCTTTAAAATAGAATTGTTTAAAATTCTATTTTTTTTGTTTAATTTAGTTTTTATTTTTGATACAATATTAGTGGTGGTAGTATGGATTCTAAAATTAATATATTAATTAATAAAATAAAGGTAAGTGGTGAATGCAGGAGTATTTTATCTTCTGCAAAATTAGATAAAATAATATGTTCTAAAGATAAAACTAATTACTGTTTTTATATTACTTTTAATTCTAATATTAAATTAGAATATTATATAGAATTAGAATCTAGTATAAAAAGTGCATTTAATGATATAGAAAATGTAGGTTTAGTATTAAATGTTGTAGATGTAAATTTAAATTATTTAGAAGATTATTTTAAACATATAATATCAAAATTAAGTGAAGAAAGTTATATGCTTAAAATGTTTTTAGATAATAAATTGGATATAAAAGATAATAGTATTATTATATATGTTACTAATGAGGCAGAATATAATAAATTAGATGAATATAAAGTAAGAATAGAAGATTTTTTAAATAAAGTAGGTTATAAAATTAAATTAGAAATATTAATGGATTTAGAACAGTCTTCTAAATTAAATGAAGAATTACAAAGTAAACCACAAGTTGTGGATTTAAATAGATTAAAAGATGATACACAAATAGATAAACCTTCTTGGAAGAAAAATTATACTCCGAAGAGAATAGAAACTGTAGATGATCCTGAAGTAATACTTGGAAGAGTTATAGATACTCCTATAAGCAGGATGGATACTATTGTAGGTAAAATGCCACAAGTTACAGTGGATGCTTGCATATTTGGTGTAGATATAAGGGAAACTAAAACAGATCTTAGAATATTTACTTTAAAGTTAACTGATAAAACTGATAGTATATATGCGAAAATATTTGTTAGTGGTGAAGAAGAAACTAAAAGATTATCTAAGTTATTAAAAGTTGGTTCTTGGTATAAATTTAGAGGAGCTATAAAAGAAGATAAGTATTCAAATGAAGATTCACTAAATATTATTGATATAAATTTAAGTAAACATGAAGAGGTTAAATTAATAGATGATGCTCCAGTAAAAAGAGTAGAACTTCATGCACATACTATGATGAGTCAGATGGATGGCGTGACAAAACTTGATTTAGGTAAACATACTTGTGAACTTGTAAGTCGCGCTATAGAAATGGGGTATAGAGGAGTTGCAGTTACCGATCATAATGGTTGTCAAGCTTTTCCCATTGTTTATGGTATAATTAATTCTTATAATAAAGGCAAAGAAAAAAATGAGCGTTTTAAAGGTTTATATGGAACAGAACTTACGCTTGTAGATGATACTGTAAATATAGTAGTAAGGCCAACTGATTTGAATTTATTAGATTCTTGTTATGTAGTATTTGATACAGAAACAACTGGATTTAATGCTGGTGGCGTCGATCAAATGATTGAAATTGGTGCAGTAAAAATTAAAAATGGAGAAATTATTGATAGATTTGATGAATTAATAGATCCAAACCGTCCATTACCTCAAAAAATTACAGAACTTACTTGTATAACAGATGATATGCTTAAAGGAAAAAGGTCTGAAGAAGAAGTTACAAAAAGTTTTTTAGAGTGGACTTCAAGTTTACCAATGGTTGCGCATAATGCTAAATTTGATATTTCTTTTATAGAAATGGCTATGAAAAAATATAATTTAGGTGAATTTAAAAATACAGTAATAGATACACTAGAATTATCAAGAGCGCTAGATCAAGGATTTGCAAGACATAGTCTATCTGCTTTGGTAAAAAGATATAATGTACCTTGGGATGAAGATGCTCATCACAGAGCGGATTACGACGCAGAAGGTACTGCACTTGTATTTCATAAAATGCTTCAAAAATTAAAATCTCAAAATTACAAAACGATAAATGATTTATTAAAATTAATTAGTAAAGATGAAATACATAAATTTGGTAGAACATATCACTTTAATGCTATCGCATTAAATAAAACTGGATTAAAAAATTTGTTTAAAATAATTTCTTTAGCTAATACAGTATATCTATATAAAACTCCTAGAATACTAAGAAGTAAATTAGAAGAATTAAGAGAAGGGTTAATTATAGGTAGTGGTTGTTATGAGTCTGAAGTATTTATAGAGTCACGCAGTAAAGAAGGACAAGAGCTTACTAATATAATAAATTTTTATGATTATGTAGAAGTTCAAAGCCCTGAAGTTTATGGCCATTTAATTCAAACTGGGGATTTTAAAGATGAAGTAGAATTACAATCACATATAAGAAAAATAGTAGATGCAACTATTGATGCAGGAAAAATTATAGTAGCTACAGGTGATGTGCATCATTTTAAAAGAGAAGATAAAATTTATAGAGAAATTATAGTAAATCAAAAAGTACCTGGTGGAGGAAGGCATCCACTTGCTAAAAAGGAAATAACATCTATTCCATCACAACACTTTCGTACAACTCGTGAAATGTTAGATGATTTTAGTTTCTTAGGTGATGATTTATCATATGAGATAGTAGTTACAAATACAAATAAAGTACTTGATATGGTAGAAGAGATTGAAGTAATAATAGATACAGGCGGCATTCCATTTTCACCAAGAGTTAAAAGTGATGATGGCACTTCTTACCTGGATTGTCCTAGAGCTGTTACAGATTTAGTATATGAAAAAGCAAGTGATTGGTATGGTGAGATTTTGCCATATAATATTGAAGAGAGAATTGCTAAAGAATTATATGGAGACATAGTTTACAAGTGCTGTAATGAGTTTGTAGTGAAAGATAATCCTAACTTTACAGATGATGAAATAGAAAAAGAAACATTTAATATGGTTCATAGTGTTATTCTTGAAGGTTTTGAGAAAGTTAAAGATATGTTAAAAAAATATATAAAAGAGTCTTGGAAGGAAGAAGATGGAGAGCTTGATGATAAATCATTAGAGAAAAAATTAAAAAAAGAACTTGGAGGTATTATAGGTGGAGGCTTTGATCCAATATATTTAATAGCTCAAAGGCTTGTTAAACATTCTAATGATGATGGATATTTAGTAGGTTCACGTGGTTCTGTTGGATCAAGTTTCGTAGCTACTATGATGGGTATAACAGAGGTTAATCCACTTCCAGCTCATTATAGATGTTTAAAATGTAAACACAGTATATTTAAAGATGAAACAGGAAAAGAATTAGGTGCCGATTATTCTAGTGGATTTGATCTACCCGACAAAACCTGTCCTAATTGTGGTGAAGCTATGTATAAAGATGGACAAGATATGCCATTTGCGACATTTTTAGGATTTAATGCTGACAAGGTACCAGATATAGATCTTAATTTTTCAGATTTAAATCAAGCAAGTGCACACGAATATACAAAAGTATTATTTGGTGTTGATAATGTATATAGAGCTGGAACTATTGGTACTGTCGCAGATAAAACTGCATTTGGTTTTGTTAAAGGATATTGTGAAGATAAAAATATAATTATGCGTACTGCAGAAATTGAACGTCTTGCATTGGGGTGTACTGGAGTTAAAAGAACTACAGGACAACATCCAGGAGGAATAGTAGTAGTACCAGATTATATGGAAGTATCTGATTTTACACCTTTTCAATTTCCAGCAGATGATCCTACAAGTGCTTGGAGAACTACTCATTTTGATTATCATGCAATAGATCAAGATTTACTTAAACTAGATATTTTGGGCCATTCTGATCCAACACAGCTTCGAATGATACAGGATTTAACTAAAACAGATATATTGAAAGTACCTATGGATGATAAAGAAACTATGAGTATTTTTACTGGAGTCAGTGTACTAGGTGTTACTGAAGATCAAATTATGAATAAAACAGGGACATTAGGAATACCGGAATTTGGAACGCCATTTACTATTGGAATGGTAGAAGATAC
Organism: bacterium; assembly: GCA_030531425.1. Lineage (GTDB taxonomy): Bacteria > Bacillota_I > Bacilli_A > RF39 > UBA660 > UMGS1613. The sequence goes on along the minus strand of JAUNNO010000001.1, from coordinate 19,141 downwards.
AAAACCTAAAACATTTGCAGAACTTATTAAAATTTCAGGCCTTTCACATGGAACTGATGTATGGCTTGGAAATGCACAAGATTTAATTAGGAATAATGTAGTCCCATTTAAAGATGTTATAGGGTGTCGTGATGATATAATGGTGTATCTTATGTATCATGGTGTTGAACCTATAAAAGCATTTAAAATAATGGAATTTGTTCGTAAAGGAAAAGCTTCTAAAGATCCAGAGACTTGGGCTAAGCATAAAGAAACGATGGAGAGTGCTGGAATTGAAAAATGGTTTATAGATTCTTGTGGAAAAATTAAGTATATGTTTCCCAAAGCTCATGCTGCTGCATACGTAATAAGTGCCTTTAGAATAGCTTGGTATAAAGTACATATGCCTGTATATTTTTATGCATCTTGGCTTACTTCTAAAGCTACAGATGTAGATGTAGAAGTTATGATAAAAGGTTATGATGCGATAAAATCAAAAATTATAGAAATTCAAAATAAAGGATATGAAGCTACAAATAAAGAAATGGGTCAACTAGAAAGTTTAAAAGTTTGCCTAGAAGCATCAGCCCGTGGTATAAAATTTTTGAATGTAGATCTTAATAATAGTAATGCAACAACGTGGGGGGTTAAAGATGATAAATCAATAATACCACCATTTGCAAGCATTGATGGCCTTGGTGATACTGTTGCTAAAAATATAGTAGAAGAAAGAGAAAAAAGAGTTTTTTTAAGTATAGAAGAAGTGCAGCATAGATCTAAAATCTCAGGAACATTAATAGATAAAATGAAATTAATGGGTATATTTGATGGAATGAGTGAATCAAACCAATTAAGTCTATTTGATTAAAAGATACTAAAATTAATATTTAGTACCTTTTTTTTTGTACAATAATTGTTTTTTTATATATTTTAAATAATTACATTAAAAAATAATGTGCAAAAACTAAAAAATTTATTTTTGATTACAAATTTTAAATATGATATATATAGGAAATATAAATCAAATGAATAAAATATTTATCTAAAGTTAGAAGATAAGAATTAAGTGAAAAATGATGTAGTGAACTTTTTAAAGAAATAGATATATTAGATAATATGAGTTGGTAAAAATAATAGATATGGTCATCCAAAAGGTGAAGTGCTGGAAACACTAAGAAATAGTAAAATTTATAGGATAGATTTAGATTGATGTTTTAAAATTGAATTAAATAAAAAAGGATATAAGATTAGATCGTGCCCGCCATAGGAAGGAGTATGATATGAAACAAGAAATTATAATAATAGATAATACTAAGGTTGATAATTTATATAATGATATAAAATTATTAGTTGAAGAAAGTAGAAATAGAGTATATAAAACAGTAAATACCGAAATGATCAATTTATATTGGAACATTGGTAAGATGATTGTAGATATGCAAGAAGGAAACCCTAAAGCTAAATACGGAGATTATCTTATTGAACGTGTATCTGATAAATTATCATTAGAATTTGGTAAAGGTTTTTCAAACAGAAATATAAAAAGAATGAGAAAGTTTTATTTATGTTATTCAAATAGGACAACACTGTTGTCCCAATTGACATGGTCACATTATTTAGAATTAATAAAAATAGATGATGTTAATAAAAGAAATTTTTATATGCATGAATGTATTAATTCAAATTGGGATGTAAGAGAACTACAAAGACAAAGAACTACTTTGTTATATGAACGATTATTAGCATCTAAAGATAAAAATAAAGTATTTGAATTATCAACTGTAGGTCATAAGTTAAGTGAGCCAAAAGATATAATAAAAGATCCATTTGTACTTGAGTTCTTAGATATTAAAGAAAATACAAATTATTTAGAATCCGATTTAGAAAAGAATATTTTGAATCATTTAAAAGAATTCTTATTAGAATTAGGTAAGGGTTTTACATATGTTGGTAATCAAGTTAGAATAACATTAGATACAGAACACTATTATCCAGATTTAGTATTTTATAATAGAATTCTTAAATGTTTTGTGATAATTGATTTAAAAATAGGTAAAGTTACACATAAAGATATTGGACAAATGCAAATGTATGTAAATTACTATGATAGAGAAATTAAGGATAATAAAGAAAATAAAACAATTGGTATCTTACTTTCTACTGATAAAAATGAAACAATAGTTAAATATACATTACCAGAAGATAATCAAACTATATTCTCATCTGAATTTAGATTAACTATTCCTACTGAAGAAGAATTTATCAATGTAATTGAAAGTGAAAAGAAAAATCTTGAGTTAGTGTGATATAATTGAGGTAGGAGTTGATAACATGAAAGAAATATATTTGATTAGACATTCAGGGCCTTTTATAGATATAGATAATTATAGTGATTATCAAAGTGTTGATTGGAATGAGTATAATAAAAATATGATTTTATCTGTTGAAGGAGAAAAGAAAGCAGAAAAATTACAAGAAATAAATGAGTTAAAAGGAATAAAAGAAATATATTCAAGTAATTCGTTTAGAGCAATAGCAACCGCTAAATATTTATCAGAAGCAAATAATACAAAAATAAAATTAGATTCAAGAATTAATGAAAGAGAATTTGGAATCAATTATTTAAATGAGTTACCTGATGATTTCACAAAAAGGTCATTTGATGATAAAAATTATAAAGTAAATAATAAATGTGAATCATTAAATGAAATGGATGATAGACTAAATAATTTTATTAAGGAGTTATTAAATAAGGATATTGATAAATCTATAATAGTAATTCACGGAATAATGCTATTATCGTTTTTACAAAATAATTGTGACTTTTCATTTGATGGTAGAATTACAACTGTAAAATATAATAATAAATTAATTGTTGAGAACAAACCTAAAAGTCCTGGAGTTTATAGAATTCGTTATGAAAATAATAAAATAATAGATATAGATATTATAAATTAATTTGAGAACTATTGATTAGTTCTTTTTTCTTTGAAATAAAAGAATTTACGGCTGATGTAGTAACTATCCAAAACGTGTTGGTAAGAATAATAGATATGGGCATCCAAAAGATGAAGTATTAGAAACATTAAGAAATAGTAAAATTTATAGAACAGATTTAGATGGATCTATTGAGATTAAATTAAATAAAAAAGGATATAAAATTAGGACGTGTCCACCATAGAAAGGAGTAAGAAATGAAAAATGAAACAGAAATAATATATAATCAAATTGAAAATAAAATATTAAATCATGAAATATATCAAAGTGTAAAAGATTATTCAAAAGCAAAAGAGAAAATGAAAACCTATCTTGAAATTGGAGAATTAATAAGTAGTGTTGATACTAAATATGGTAAAAGCATTATTAAAGAGTATTCGAATAGGTTAATCACCAAATTTGGTAAAAGATATTCTGTATCACTTTTATATAAAATCAAACAATTTTATATAATAATTCAAAAAGTCCCGACATTGTCGGGAAAATTAACATGGAGTCATTGGTATGAGATGTTATCAATAGACGATATAAACAAAATAAAGTATTATGTGTATCAATGTGAAATTAATAATATCGATGTTCGTGGTTTAAGAAGTATAATTAAGGCAAATGAATATGAAAGATTAAATGAAGAAACTAAATTAAAGTTAATAAATAAAGAAGAAAATAATGTTGTAGATTTTGTTAAAAATCCAATATTAATTAAAAATAGTTATAATTATGAAAATATATCAGAAAAATTATTGCAAAAATTAATACTTGAAAATATCACATCATTTATGAAAGAATTAGGGACAGGGTTTAGTTTTATAGATAATGAATATAAAATTAAAGTGGGTGATAGATACAATTATATTGATTTATTATTTTATAATTTCAAATATAAGTGTTTTGTAGTAATTGAACTAAAAGTTAATGAGTTAAATTCTAGTCATACTGGACAAATTCAAAATTATATGAATTATATCGATAATGAAGTAAAGAATATTGATGATAATAAAACTGCTGGTATAATAATTTGTAAAAAGAATAACCAGTATGTTATTCAATATTGTTCTGATGATAGAATTATTTCAAGAGAATATGAATTAGTGTGATATAATGAATATAGGATGTGATAATATGTTAATTAGAATTTTAGATGAAACAAATGCTAATTATTGTGATGCATTATTAACTAAATTAATTCAAGATGAAAAAAACTATAATGTTTTTATAAATGAAAACTTTATTGTTAAAGATTATTTTAAGAATATAGTTAAAGATGAACAAAATATTTTGTTAGGTTACAAAGAAAACAAAGAAATAGTTGGGTATGTTTATTTTAAATTTGTAAAGGATGAAGATGCTTTTGGATATTTAATTGATGGACTATACGTAGAAGAAGAATATCGCAATAAAGGTATAGCAAAATCTTTAATAACTGAAGGTTTAAGTATAATTAAAGAAAAAGACATTAGTTTTATAGATATAAATGTAATGTCAAAAAATGAAACAGCCTTAAATTTATATAAATCACTTGGCTTTGAAGTTTTAAGTTTTAAAATGAGAAAAACTAATATTTAACTGCATTATATATGCAGTTTTTATTTGATGTACTAACTGACCCGTATGGGTTGGTAAAAATAATAGATATGTTCACCATAGAAATAAGAATTAAAATGAATGAAATAAAAGAATATACAGAGAAGATATTTGAAAATATAAAACATATAGATGAGAATGGTAATGATTATTGGCTGGCAAGAGAATTAATGCCTTTACTTGAGCATAGTAAGTGGGAAAGATTCTCTAATGCTATAAATAATGCAAAAGTTGCATGTGAAAAAAGTGGCTATAACGTTGAAGACCATTTTCCCGAGGTCGGGAAATTGATAAAACATGGCAAAGGTGGAATTAGAAAGATAAAAGATTATAAACTTTCTAGATATGCTTGCTATTTAATTGTTCAAAATGGAGATTATAGAATTTTTTCGTTAGAAAATATTCTAATTATAAGATTTAATGACAAGTATTTTAAAAAAATAAGTATATTGATGTACTAACTGTTTTGTAATAATTTATAAAAACAGTAGATATATTCATCCAAAGTAAAAGGTATTGGATACATTGTATAATAGTAAAATTTATATGTAAATTAATTTAATTTTATTATATTTTTTACAAATTTTTAAATCTATTAGACTTATTGTTTTTTTTTAAATGCTAAACGGAAATAACCTTGAAAAAAGTATATTATTTTATATAAATAAATCAATTTTTACCCAACAAAAATAACAAAGTAAAGTCCGCTTTTTAGACTAAAGTCCGTTTTCGATATTATATTAACTACTATAAAAGATATAAAAATCAAGGATTTCATAAACTCATTTCATTCGCCCCTGATTTTAAAATCTTATAAACTATAATCAGACTTATTTCCAGTTTTATATCAAAAGCTGAAATCCAAATAAAAATTCCCATTTTATTATATTTTGAAGAAAAAAGCTTGATTTTTCTTTCCTTTTTAAGTTCTATTAATAATAGAAAGTAGGGAAAATATGGAAAGAGGATTTACATTAATAGAACTTTTAGCAGTAATAGCCTAATAGCAGTTCCAATAATAATAGATATTATTGAAGATTCAAAAGAAGAAGCGAAAAAGCAAAGTGCCGAAAATTATTTAAGAGCAGCAGAGATAGCTATAGCAGACTATCAAATGAATCATCCAACAAAAGATTTTGATGTAGAAAAATGTGAAATAACAGAAAATAGTAATTTAAATTGTGATGGAATAGATGATGATATAATAGTCAATGTAGAAGGAAAAAAGCCAATAGGTGGAAGTATAGTTTTAGATGACGGTGAAATAGAAGATTATAAGTTTATTATGCCTGGAGATCCAATGCAAAAAACAGTATATAGATTTTCATCAAGTAAAAATACAGGAGATAAACTAGAAGATTCAGAATATACTACTGACTATAAAACATTAAACAAAGATGTATATTTAAAACATATAATAAATGAAAAAAATGAAATAATAGGCTCATCTGTATGTAAGACAGTTAATGATTCTCCAGTATGTATTGGTGATATAGCTGGAGAAAGTGATGGAGATGGTGATGGTAATATTGTAGGCTTTGCTATTGGAAGAAAAGCAATTCTTGAAAGTAAAGGAATTAGTTGTAACTTTAAGGGAACATTTGAGTATAGCTGTGGTGCTTTTGATATTCAAAATACACTTACAAAAGTAGTTACTGAAAGAGTTGTTGGGAATTTATGGGTTACAGATACATGCTTTGTTGATAGAGACGATTCTTATTGTATAGAAAGTAAATTCGAAATACCAAAATAAAAAATATAATATATTAAATTTTAACTGCTAATTTAGTGAAAGGTAATAGTTTCCTTTTTTTTGTGAAAAAAATTATAGTTTTTTATCTATAATTTTATCTATGATTCCATAATTTAGAGCCTCATTTGATGTCATAAAATTATCTCTATCAGTATCATGTTCTATTATACTAAGTTCTTTATTAGTATTTTTGGATAATATTTTATTTAATTTGTCTTTAGTTTTTAAAATGTGCTCTGCAGCTATTTTTATTTCAGTTGCTTGACCTTGAGCACCACCTAGAGGTTGATGTATCATAATTTCACTGTTAGGTAGTGCATATCTTTTTCCAATTGTTCCACTAGATAGTAAGAATGCTGCCATAGATGCACATATTCCAACACCTATAGTAGATACATCACTAGAAATAAAATTCATAGTATCATATATAGCCATCCCATCTGTAACACTTCCGCCTGGTGAATTTATATATATATTTATATCATCATTATTTAAAGAGTCTAAAAATAAAAGTTGTGCAACAACGCTATTAGCAACTTCATTATTAATTTCTCCATTTATTATTATAATTCTATCTTTTAATAGTCTAGAATAAATATCATATACTCTTTCAGTGTTATTTACTTTATCAATTACTGTTGGTATTATCATAAATTTCCTCCTTAATAATATAATAGTATAAAAAAAAGACTTTTATACTTTAAAAAAGTCGACAAAGTACTTTTTTTTTGATAAAATATAAATGAAAGTAGATGGTAATACTATGGAAAAAAATTTTAGAGTTACTTTTAGAGATCAAGAGGAAATGGAATTTAAAGAAGGAACTACATTTAAAGAAATTTCAGAACATTTTAAGTCATATTATAAATATGATATTTTATCAGTTCAAGTTGATAATGATATAGTTGATTTAAATGAAAGATTAGTTAAACATTGTAATATTGAATTTTTTGATAGGAGTTCTTCTGTTGGAAATGCAGTGTATGCTAGAACAGCTTGCTTAATTTTATTATATGCGGTTAAGTGCACTTATGGATATACCACTAAAGTGATTATAGAAAATTCTATGGATAATGGAATTTATTGTAATATAGAAGGCGCTAGAATAGATAAAAATGAAGTAGCTAAAATAGAACAGGAAATGAGAAGAATTGTTTCAAGTAATATAGAAATAACTAAAGTAAGTACTTCTAGATTGGATGCGATTAAATACTTTAAAAAGGCTAATATTGGAGATAAAGTTAATTTATTAAAGTATATTTCAAATACATATATAAATTTATATAAATTAGATTTTATTTATGATTATTTTTATGGTAGAATGGCTTATTCTACAGGACAAATCAATAGCTTTAAACTCACATATGTAAAAGATAATGGTCTTGCGTTATCATATCCTACAACAGATAATCCAGAATTTACCGAAAATTATACACATCACGATATGGTATTTCAAGAATTTGAAAAGTATAAAAAATGGTGTAGTGATGGTAATATAAGTACTGTAGCTGATTTAAATAGAATTGTTTCAAGGGCTAAAACAGGTGAACTTATAAATTTATCTGAAATAAGATATAATAATCAGCTTGTAAAAGCTGCAAATGAAATAGTTAATTCAAGAGGAAATGTTAAAATAGTATTAATGGCAGGTCCATCATCAAGTGGTAAAACTACAACAGCAAGAAAACTTGATTTGCATCTTAAAGCTAGAGGTTTTTTTACTCACTCAATAGAATTAGATAATTATTTTACTGATATGGATAAAAGGGTTTTAGATGAGGATGGTAAACCAGACTTTGAATCTATTAAAGCAATAGATGTTGAACTTTTTAATCAAAATTTAAATGATTTATTAGACGGTAAGAAAGTTGAACTTCCTACGTTTAATTTTATATTAGGAAAAAGAGAATATAATGGCGAGTATTTACAACTGGGAAGTAAGGATATAATTATAGTTGAAGGTCTTCATGCATTAAATGAGGAACTTACAAAGAATATTGATAATGATAAAAAATACAAAATATATATAAGCCCTTTAACTACAATTCACTTAGATGACCATAATTATATACATACATCTGATATAAGAAAGTTAAGAAGAATTGTAAGAGATAACAAAACAAGAGGATTTGGGGCTCGTGAAACTTTAGCTATGTGGCCTAATGTACAAAAGGGTGAAAAAACTAATATTTTTAAATTTCAAGATAATGTTGATGCTGTTGTAAATTCATCTTTGTTATATGAAATAGGAGTATTAAAAACATATGTAGAACCACTTTTATTTAATGTTAATGAGGATGAGCCTGAATATCCGGAAGCATTAAGACTTATAAATTTTTTGAGAAATTTTTTAACTATACCATCAGATGATGTACCGCAAGATTCAGTATTAAGAGAATTTATTGGGGGAAGCTGTTTTAGAGATAAAGATTAGGAAGAAGGAATAATATGATAAGAGTAGCAATAAATGGATTTGGAAGAATAGGAAGATTGGTTTTTAGAATAATGGAAGAAGATCCAACTTTTGAGGTGGTAGCGATTAATGATTTAACAGATGCAGAACAGTTAGCATACCTACTTAAGTATGATACTAATCATAGAAATTATAATGTAGATGATATATCTTTTGAAGGTGAATTTATAATAGTTAAGGGTAGAAAAATAAGAGTATATTCAGAAAAAGACCCTAGTTTACTACCTTGGAGGGATTTGAATATAGATGAGGTGTTTGAATGTACTGGCATTTTTACAGATAAGGATAAGGCGATGGCTCATATTAATGCAGGAGCAAAAAAAGTTATAATTAGTGCTCCTGCTAAGGGAGATTTAAAAACTATAGTATATAATGTAAACGAAGATACATTAGATGGAACAGAGCAAGTTATAAGTGCAGCATCTTGTACTACTAATTGTCTTGCGCCAGTACTTAATATAATAGAGAAAAATATAGGCATAAAAAAAGGATTTATGACTACAGTTCATGCATATACAAACGATCAAGCAACACTAGATATAGCTCATAAAAAAGGAATAAATGCAAGAAGGGGACGTGCTTGTGCTGCAAATATAGTTCCATCATCAACAGGAGCAGCATCTGCCATAGGGCTTGTTATACCCAGCCTAAAAGGCAAATTAGATGGAGGGGCTTTAAGAGTACCTGTTCCAACAGGATCTGTAATAGATTTATCATTAGAACTTAATAGAAATACTAGTGTAGAAGAAATAAATAATCTGTTTATACAAAATCAAAATGAAACTATAAAGTTTACTATGGATCCTATTGTATCTAGTGATATTATAGGATCTAGTCTAGGTGCTTTAGTAGATGGACAACTTACAAAAGTTTTGGATACAGAAGGAAAACAATTAGTTAAAATAATTGCTTGGTATGATAATGAAATGGGATATTCAACTCAAATGGTTAGAACTGCTAAATATTTAGTAAATTTATAGGTGTTATATGAAATTAAAAACATTTTGGTGTATATTTGCTTTTATTGTTATTATTAATTTTCTGGCAGCGATGTCTCCTTTATTAATTGATATGGCTAGTAAAGTAATAATAAAACATGAAAGTAAAAATATAAAAATCTTATCTTCATATGATAATAAAGATATTGAACCATATTTAAAAGATTATGCTAAAAAAAATAAAATAAATGTTGAATTTAGTTATATGGGGGATTTAGATATAGTTGATGAATTAAATAATAATTCATCATCTTATGATGCTGTGTGGATATCTAATTCAATATGGTTATATATGCTTGATAATACATATACCATTTCCGAGTCAAAATCTATAAGTATAAGTCCTGTTGTTATGGGAATAAAATATAGTAAAGCAGAAAGTTTGGGCTTAATTGGTAAAAAAATATATAATAAAGATTTGTTAGAACTGATAAAAAACAAACAAATTAAATATGTTATGTCATCAGTTACTCAAACTAATACGGGTGCTACTGCATATTTAGGATTCTTGAATAGTATAGCAGGATCTCCTGAAGTGTTAACAGAAGAAATGTTAGAAGATCCATCACTAGCAATAAATATGAAAAATATATTTTCTGGAGTAGAAAGAGTATCAGGTGATGAAAATTATTTAGAAGAAATGTTTTTGAATAGTGATAGCTATGAAGCAATGCTTGCAAGTGAATCATCTTTAATTAAGATAAATCAAGAATTAAAAAAAGCAAATAAAGAACAGTTATATTTAATATACCCAATAGATGGTGTAGCAATTAATGATTCAACTTTTGCATATATAGATAATTCAAAAAATAAAAAAGATAATTACTTGAAACTCCAAAAGTATTTACTTGGAGATGAATGCCAACAATTGTTACAAAATAAAGGTAGAAGAACTTGGTATGGTGGAGTAAATAAAAACGCTGATAAGAATATATTTAATACTAACTGGGGTATTGATACAAATGCTTATTTAGTAACAACAAAATATCCTTCAAAAAGTGTTATGACTAAGGCTATAAATCTTTATATAGAAGAATTAAGGAAACCTACTCATGTTGTATTTTGTCTTGACTACTCTGGCAGCATGTATGGTGATGGAGTAAGTGAGTTATTAAATGCTATGAATTATATTTTGGATTATGAAAAATCTTCTCTTGATAAATTACAATTTTCAAAGTATGATAAAATTTCAGTTATTACATTTGGAAGTCAAATAAAAAATATATTTAGTACAGATAATGGAAAAAATACTGAAATTCTACGTTCTAGAATTAACTCAGAAAATGTTGATGGACAAACTGACTTATATGATGCAATAATTGAAGGATTTAATATTTTATCTAGGGAAAGTGATGAATATACAAAGACAATAATAGCTATGACTGATGGTCAGATAAATGCTGGTTCATATGATTCTTTAACATATAAATATACAAGATTGAAGGAAAAAATACCCGTATATTCAATAACATTTGGACAAGCAGATGAGAGTCAATTACAAAATATTGCTAATCTAACAAATTCAAAAATATTTGATGGAAAAACTAATCTACTTGGCGCATTTAAAGAGGTTAGGGGGTATAATTGATGATAAAAAAAAGATATCTATATGCACCCTTACTTGCTTCAATATTATTTATTATTTTGTATTTAATATTGGATTTTGATTTAATTTTATCATTAATTTTAACTGTAATAACATATTTTGCTGGAATATTTCTTTATAAAGAAAAGGATGTAAGAAAATATGATCCAGATCTAATTATGCATTATTGTTACTTAATATCAAAAATAAATAATTATTCTAGTAAAATAGAAAATGAGGAATTAAATAAAAATATATTAGAAATGACAAGTATTTCTGAAAAAATAATAAGTATGTTAGAACAAAAACCTAATAAAGTTACTCAGGTATATGATGGATTTGATTATTATTTACCATTAACTATAAAAATAATTAATCAATATATTTATTTGCATGATAAAACTGATCTTACTTCTGATGAAGAAAAGTTTATGAAATCTATTAGTAATTATATTAAAAAAATATGTAATGAAATTGATAAATTACATAAAAATATGAATTATACAAAAATGTTAGATATTAATTCAAGTATTGATATTTTTAGAAAAGATAATGACGTTATAGAAAATTTAGAAAAAAGGAGTATAGATGATGTTGAAGGAAGGTAAAAAAGAAAAAATTATTGGGGTGAGTATTTTAATTTTTGTTATAGTTTTTATAGTTATCATAAAGACATTTGTTGTAGATAAAAATAAAAATTTAACACATATTTATGGAGCTGTAGGTGGCGGGAAAGAAGATTTTTTAGCGGATGAAGATTTTAATAAAATCTTAGCAAAAAAATATGGTGTAAAATTTGTATCTGACACTTGGAGCAATGGTAAAACAGTAAAAGAAGATGTTAGAAGAGAAAATGGAGATATGTATGATTTAATATTTTTCTCAGATCAAAGATTTTATGATTACTATAAAACAAGTCCAAAGTTTGATGAAGCACAAAGATATACTGTACTTGATGGAGGACTAACATTAAATACTCCTATTGTAATATATAGTTGGGATATCGTAGTTGATGCTTTAATTAAAGAAAATATAGTTACTTTAAAAGATGGTGTGTATTATATTACTGATATGAATAAAATGATTGACTACATATTACAAGGAAAAAAATGGAGTGATATAGGTCTTGATATATATGGGTATATTAATATTAATTCAACAGATCCTGTAACATCATCACCAGGTGCTACATATTATGGATTATTACTTTCTATTATGAGTGGTGGAGATATTAATGAGAATAATATAAATAATGTTTTACCAAAATTAAAACAATTTTATCAAAAATCAGGATATATGAATAATACACCAGCAGATCTATTTGAATTATACTTAAAAACTGGTGTTGGATCTAAACCTATGATTGTAGATTATGAAAAAAGTATTATTGAATTTAAAAATTCAAATCCTAAAGGATATGAAGAAATAAAAGATTCAATTAGAATGTTATATCCTACTCCTACTATATGGAATTCACATTGTATAGCAACTTTAAGTGAAAAAGGGAATAAATATTTAAAAGCATTTGAAGATAAAGATATTCAACAAATTGCTTGGGAAAAGTATGGATTTAGAGTAGGAATTTCAGGTGGAGTGTATGATGTGTCTAAAATAGGAATAAATGGTATTCCACAGTCAATAACAAGTACTACAGCTGGATTAAAAATGGATATTTATAATAATTTAATAGATTATTTGTCAAATTAAGGAGGTATAATATGGGATTTATTAAAGCAATAAATGTTGCAACGTCAGGGCAATTATCAGATACATATAGAGAGGTTATAAAATATAAAAATATAGATAAAAATATATTAATTCAAAAAGTTACAACAGAAAATGGTGTTATTCAAAATGAATCAAGACTTTTTGTTGAACCAGGTCAATGTGCAATATATACAGATAATGGAGCTATTAAAGATATAATAACAGAACCAGGAATGTATTTTATGGATACATCTGCTCCATCATTATTTCAAGTAAATATATTTAAAGGTATAAAAGATACTTTATTACAATCAATGAAAAGAGTAGCTTACGAAGGAGAAGTTATTACAACACAATCAGTTTATTTTATATCTTTAGCTGAATTTACTAATATTGGATTTAGTACTAATGATGATATTTTATATAATGATCCAAAATGGGGAGCTATGGAGATTTCTTTTAGAGGATCTTATGGTATAAAAGTTACAAATCCAGTTAATTTATTAGCAAATGTTAATAGCAATGCAGATAGTTATGATTTTTACCAATTAAAAAAACAAGTAGATGATTATATACTTTCACAGATGATGTCTTATTTAAATTCATTAAATGTTTCTTTTGATGTAATTCCATCAAAAATTAATGATAAAATAGATAGTATAATAAATAAAATTAATGAATCATTAGATTCTTTAGGTATATCTTTAACTAGAATAATAGTAAGTGATGTAGATGTTCCAGAGGAAATAAAAAAATCAATGTATGAAAGAACTCATATAAAAATGAAAGCAACTTCAGTTAATGATGAAGAAGCAGAAATGTATACTAAATTAAATACTGCAGAGGCTTTAAAAGATTTAGCTAATAATCCAAATTCATCTGGTACATCAGTTATGGGAATGAATTTAGGTAATACAATTGCTGGAGTTATAAACAAACAAGTTAATGATAATTTAAAAAATAATGAAGAATAGTATAATATTCTTTGTTTTTTTTTAAAAATATATTTAATATGTGGAAATAGTTGACATTGATTTTTATTTAAGGTAATATATAATTAGGAGATGGTAGATATGGATTATAATGATAAAATAAAAGAAAGTAAAAAACATTTAAGTGACTTGAATTTTATATATAAAAAAATAGTTGATCTTGTAAAATTAAAGGATTCAAAGAATAAAAAAAATTATGAAAAGCAAAATGCGTTATTTTATAAATATATAGAAAATGATAGAACTCACAATACAGGTAAATATAATAAAAAAACTAGTTCTAATTTAAAAAATTCTAAATATTATATTCAAAGTGATTTTATAGATGAGTTAAGATCTAATTTAGAAAAATTTAAGTTGCAATACTCACCAATATTAGAAGGTTTAGAGCATAAGACTATAAATGAAGCATTATCCAAAATAACAAGTGAGTATAATTCTACACTTTCAAATATTAGTTCATATGAAAATATGATGAAAAATGATGCTAAAAGAAAAGCAGAACAATCAGAGAATTTAAAAATTCAAGAAAGAAAAAAAATGGAAGAGGCTAATAAACCTACTTATGAAAAACAAGAATTAATAGATTTGCAAGGTGAAATAGAATCTAAAGCAGATAGGCTAATGGCTGGACCTAAAAGAAGAAGTATAATGGATTCATTATCAGGAATTGATAAAAATATAAATGATATGGAATATTTGTATGGATTTTCAATTGATATACTACTACTTATGGAAAAAGATCAACATGTTGAAATATCTAATATTGATTATGATAATCCTAAATTTAATAATGTATATTTAGGTAACAATTCAAACCAGACTTTTATAAGAGATACTATATTTAAAAAATATGGTGTAAGTAATATTGATGGTCTTCTAAAAAAATATAGTCAAATAAGAGAAAATTATTTTAAAAGATTTGAAAAATTATCTGCATCGCAAAAAGAAAAATATTCTATAGAAAATGTAGGAATGACTAAATCAAGTTTTAATGATGGTAGTATAGTTGAAAAAGTTTTTAAAACAGAAAAATTTGGGTTTCCAACAACAACAGATAAAATGATAGATATGGTTAATTCTAGAATACTAAATGGTAGTAGTTATGATTATGTTTATCCTAGAGTAGAAGATAAAAAAGCTTTATTTGACTTTGATTATAAAGAGTATGATGATGTTTATAATTATTATAGTAATTTAATTAAAAATATGAATATTGAACAAGTTAAACAATTATATAAAAAAGTTTATAATGATATTGTTGATCGTAGTATTTATGGAGATAAAACCATTCAAAATGAATTAGATCAAGAACTTGCGATTATTCAAAAAATGTTTTGCGAATTAATATTTAATAAGTTGGATAAAAAATATGCTGATGTTAAACAAGAAGATAAAGTTTTAATAGATATAGCAAAAAATTATTTAAATGAGGATATAAAATTTCCAACACAAGAAAAAAAGGAAGTAAGTGAAAAAGAAAAGAAAGAAAGAGAAAGAACTGTAGCTGAGGAGTATATTATATATTTGTCTAGTCTAGACGATAAAAGTAAAGCTATGAATTACAATGAGTTTACTAAAGAAAAGTATGGACTTAATAATCTAGAAATCCCAGAAGAATATGAAGAAAAAATTAAAAAAGGTGTGAGATAATGAATTCATTAGAAGATAAGAAAAATAAATTGAATTTAGAATTAAGAAGTTTGTTATCTGTAATTGATATGATAGATGGAAAAATAGAAAAATATGAGGATTACATAGAAAATACTTTAAATGAAGAACAGTTTTTAGACAAACAAATTATTCTTGTAGAAAAAGCTAAAAATAGACTTATTGACATATTTAGAAATTAAAATTCTTTATTTGCTTTTCAATTATAAAATTTTGTTATTTGAGATTAATTATAGATTGATAGAACCAATAAAAGTGTAAAAAAGGCACTTTTTTTATTGACTTTTAATTTTCATTTCTTTATAATAAAAATCAATTTGGAGGTGCTACATGAAGTTTAATTTACCAGTTATAGTTTTAAGAGGCACAGTCCTTTTACCAGAAGCTGAAATAAAATTAGAATTTGATGATAATACAAGCAAAAGTATTATAGAAGAAGCTGAAATGTTTCATGATTCTAAGATTCTTGTTACTCCTCAATTAATAAATAGTCAAACTGATTTACTACAATCTTTACCTAAAACAGGCGTTTTAGCTTATATTACTAGAAAATTATTACTTCCAAATGGAAAAATTAGAGTTGTATTAAAAGGTATAAAAAGAGTAAAAGTATTAGAATATCTAGATATACCTAACGATATTTTAGAAAGTATTATATCTTATTTTCCAAAAGAACATATCGATCCTGAGACAAAGGAAATAATTTTAAAAAAGCTTAATTATGAAATAGAAGAATATGTGCAAAAAGTACCTTATATAAGTAATAGTGTATTATCGCTTATATCTAATTGCGAAGATTTATCTAAAGTAACGGATATAATTGTAGATAATTTAAATATAGATAATTCTAAAAAAATTGAATATTTGTTAGAATTTAATTCTAATAAAAGAGTTGAAATGATTTTAGAAGATATATATAAAGAACAACAGCTATTTAATATAGAAAAAAATATAGATACAAAAGTAAAAAAAGAATTAGATAATGATGAAAAAAATTTCTATTTAAAAGAAAAAATTAAATGTTTAAAAAATGAATTAGGAGAAGTATCATTTAAAGAAGAAGAAATAAACAATTTAAAATTAAAATTGGAAGATCTAAATGCATCAAAAGATATTAAACATAAAATAAAATATGAAATAGATAGATATGAAAATATGTCTAGTATATCTCCTGAGGTTAGTTTAGTTAGAAATTATTTAGATTTTATGTTAAGTCTTCCTTGGAATACGATTACAAAAGATGAAGAAGATTTGAATGTAATAAAAGATAGCTTAGATAAAAATCATTATGGATTAGATGATATAAAATTAAGAATAATAGAATATTTAGCTATAAAAAAAGGATCAAGTAACATAGATACTCCAATAATATGTTTAGTAGGACCTCCAGGAGTTGGAAAAACTACTTTAGCTTATTCTATAGCAAAAAGTATGAAAAGGAATTTTGTTAAAATATCTGTTGGTGGAATAGATGATGAAGCTTTTATAAAGGGGCATATAAGAACTTATTTAGGATCACTTCCAGGTAAAATTATAGATGGAATAAAAAGGGCTAAAAGTTCAAATCCTGTATTTTTAATAGATGAAATAGATAAAATGTCAAGTGATTATAAGGGGGATCCCAGAAGTGCTTTATTGGAGGTTTTAGATTCTAGCCAAAATAAATATTTTAAAGATAATTATTTGGAAGAGGAATATGATTTATCTAAAGTACTTTTTATAACTACTGCAAATAGTATTGATACTATTCCCAATGAACTTAAAGATAGATTAGAAATTATAAATATAAATGGATATACAGAATTAGAAAAGTTAGATATTACTAAAGAATATATAATACCAAAAGTATGTTTAAAACATGGAATTAAAAATATTAAAATAACTGATGAAGATATTATTAATATAATTAGATATTATACTAAAGAATCTGGCTTAAGACAGCTTGAAAGATGTATATCAAAAATAGTAAGAAAAATAATTATGGATAGTTTAATATCAAATAAAAGAGTTAATTTAAATATAAAAAAAATAGAAAAATATTTAGGTAACAGACTATATGAAATAGATAGTGTAGAAAGTGAGATTGGAATAGTAACAGGGCTTGCTTGTACAAATACCGGTGGAGATATTGTTAATATTGAAACTACTCATTATGCTGGAGTAGGAAATTTAATTTTAACAGGATCAGTAGGAGATATAATAGAAGAAAGTTCTAAAATAGCTTTAAGTTATATAAAATCAAATTATAAATTATTTAATATAGATAATAAATTATTTAATTGCGATATACATATAAATATACCTAATATATCCTTAAAAAAGGATGGGCCTAGTGCAGGAGTTGCAATTGTAACATCTATAATAAGTGATCTTACAAATTTTAAAATAAAAGATAATATTGCTTTTACAGGAGAGATTACTCTAAGAGGAAATGTTTTAAAAATAGGTGGGTTAAAAGAAAAAGTAATAGGAGCATATATAAATAATATAAATAAAATATTTATACCATACTCTAATATAAGTGATATAGATACTATACCAAAAGAAATAAAAGAAAGAATACAATTTATACCTGTAAAAAAATATAGTGAGGTATATGAGTATTTAAGTGGTGATATAAATGAATGATTCTAAAAAAATTACTTATTATGAAAAAAAGATGATAGATTCTATAATATTTAGAAGCGAAAACTCTAAATTTGAAGGTCTTGATATAGTTTTTAATATTAAAAATTTAGAAAAATTAAAACTTTTAATAAATTATTATACTAGTTTGAATGCTTTAGATTATGATGCTAAAGAAAATATAAATCAATTATTAATTGAAGGAAGAAATATAAAAGATGATGATTACGAAGAAAGAATTGATTTAATAAATGAAATAATAATATTGATAAATTCACAAAAAGAAGATGATTCAATAAATTTTTATAGAGATTTATTATATGATAGGTTTCAAAGTAAAAAAATATTATCTTTTTCGGATGAATATATTGAAAGTAAAAAAGAGGAAATAAGATACTTAATGTATTATGATTTACTTATTTTATCAAGTCATTCTTCAAATGTTTCAGATGATGATTTTACCAACATTTGGATAGATTATTTTAAATGCGATGAAATTTATTATTTATGTATTTCATACATTTTATATCAAAATCCTCATGTATTTGAAGATTCTAAATTTAAAATTAGAATGAATGCTATATTAGAGGAAAACGAGAATATAAATTCAAAAAACAAAAAAATTAATAAAGAGTTAAAAAAAGGAATAGAATATAATTTAAATAATTTATAAAACTGTAAAGAACAAGTGCTTTTCATGATTTATGAAAAAATGACTTGTTTTTTTTTTTTTTTTTTTGCGATAAAATAATAATGTAATCTAGAAAGTAGGAGGAA